>NZ_JBJMIE010000586.1:0-2626 GCF_045807065.1 Actinophytocola sp.
GCGCGTCGTGCTCGAACTGCTGCGCTCGATGGTGGACGCCGCGAATCAGACCATCGTGATGGTCACCCACGACCCGGCCGTGGCGGCACGTGCCGACTCGGTGCTGTTCCTGTCCGACGGGCGCATCGTCGACCACCTGACCCGCCCGTCGGTGCGCCAGGTCGCCGACCGCCTCGCCGCGCTGGAGGACTGATGCTCAGCCTGTCCGTCGCCACCTTCCGCGCGCGGTGGCAGCTGTTCGTCGGCGCGATCATCACCGTCACGCTCGGCGTCGCGCTCGTGCAGTCCGCGCTGTTGATCGTCGTGTCCGCCGGCGACCACGGCGAGGCGATCGCCGTGCTCGGGATGTCGCTCGGCGTCTCGGCGTTCCTCGCGATCTTCATCGTCAGCTCGACGTTCGCGTTCACCATCGCCCAGCGCCGGCGGGACCTCGCGCTCCTGCGGCTCATCGGGGGCAGCCGCGGCCAGCTGCGCCGGCTGCTGCTGTCCGAAGCGCTCCTGCTCGGCGTCCTCGGCACGGTCCTCGGCATACCAGCGGGCCTGGTCGCGACGGACGTGCAGACCGCGCTGCTCGAAAGCCTCGGGTTCCTGCCCGACTCGTTCAACGCGGCCTGGCACGGCTGGGTCCTCTACGTCTCGGTGGGCCTCGGCATCGGCGTGGCGCAGTTCGGGGTGCTCGCCGCCTCGCGCCGGGCGTCGCGCGTGCGTCCACTGGAAGCGTTGCGGGACACCGGCGAGGCCGCCAGGGTCATGACGTTCTCCCGGTGGTTCTTCGGGATCCTGCTCGTCGCCGTGGCCATCACGCTGATGTCGATATCGGTCGGGGTGGACAGTCCGACCGGGGCGATCCCGCTGTCGGTGAACGCCACGCTCGCCGCGGCCGTCGGATTGGGCGCGCTCAGCCCACTCGTCGTGCCGCTGGTCGGCAGGCTCACGGGTGGGCTGGCGGGCCGGACCACCCTCGGCGGGCTCGCGCGGGCCAACCTGCGGGTGGGTGTGCGCCGCAGCGCGTCCACCGCGGCGCCCCTGCTCGTGCTGGTCGCGCTCGTGACCGGGCTGGCGGGCACGTTCGCCACGCTGTCCGAGGGCGCACAGCGCCAGCTCGTCGCCGACATCCGCGGTGACCTGGTCGCCGGGGGACCGGTCTCGCCCGCGACGCCCGGTGTCGCCGCCGCGTCGACGGAGTACGCCCTGTCGATCGAGGCCACCACCGTCACGCGCGGCGAGACGGAGACCGACGAGGTCGACGCGCTCGCGGTCGACCCGGACGCGTACCGGCGGGCGCACCGGCTGCCGCTCGTCGGCGGGTCCTTCGACGACCTCCACGGCCGCGCGGTCGCGGTGGCGGGCGGGGACCTCGGCGCGACGGTGCGCATCCGGGTCGGGGGCCGGGACCTCACCACGCGCGTGGTGGCCGTGCTGCCGCGGAAGCTGGACGGCGGACCGGAGTACCTGCTGCCGCGCGATCTCGTGCCGTCCGCCGCGCTCGGACCCGCCCGGTCCGTCGTGCGCCTGGAGCCCGGTGCCGACGCCGCCGCCGTGGCGAAGACACTGCCGCGACCGGTGTCCACGGTGGACGACTGGATCGCGGCGAGCGACAGCGCGCAGGAGAGCCTCAACGCCGGGACCATGAAGGTGCTGATGGGCCTGGCCGCGCTCTACGCGGTGATCGCCGTGGTGAACGCGGTCGTCATCGCCGCGGGGGAACGCCGGCGCGAGTTCGCCGTCGCGCGGCTCACGGGGCTCAGCCGGGAGCAGGTCATCGGCAGCGCGTTGCTCGAGTCGTCCGTCGTCACCGGGACCGGTCTCCTGCTCGGTTGGCTCGCGGCCCTGGCCACCCTGGTCGGCATCAGCGGGGTCGCGGGCACCATGGTCGTGCCGTGGGGCGTGTTCTGGCTGACGGTCCTGGGCGCGTTCGTGGTCGTCGGCGCGGCGAGCGTGTGGACCAGCCTCGCCGCGACCCGACCCGCGCCGATCTCGCTGGCGGGGACGCGTGAGTAGCTCAGCGGGATCTCCGGCTCTTCGACTTTGGTCGAGGTTCCACTAGACCTTGTGCGGTCGCGGTGCCGGTCTCCGATCGGGTGGACTTCCACTCGACTCGAAGGGGGTTGTGATGCGACGACGATGGTTGATGGCGCTGGTCTCGGTCGGTGTGGTGGCCGGGGTGCTGGCGCCGGGTGGTTCGGCGGCCGCGGCGGGTGATCCGGTCGTGTGGACCGGGGACGGTGCGGTGCGTGGGCAGGTGGCCGGGAACACCCGTGTGTTCCAGGGCGTGCCGTACGCGGCGGCGCCGGTGGGGGAGTTGCGGTGGCGTGAGCCGCGGCCGCCCGCGCGGTGGTCCGGTGTGCGGGACGCGACCCGGCCGGGGCCGGCGTGTGCGCAGCTGCCGGGGGAGCTGCCCGAGGGCAGCACGAGTGAGGACTGCCTGTACCTGAACGTCACCGCGCCGGCCGGGGCCGAGCGCCGGCCGGTGGTGGTGTGGGTCCATGGTGGTGGGTTCTTCATGGGCGCGGGCGCAAACTACGACGCGCGCCGGCTCGTCGGGCGCGGGGACGTGGTCGTGGTGTCGATCAACTACCGGCTCGGGGTGTTCGGTTTCTTCGGGATGCCGGGGCTCGAGGGTTCC
>NZ_JBJMIE010000587.1:0-16058 GCF_045807065.1 Actinophytocola sp.
CCGGCCCGGACAGCGCCTCCTCGTCGAGGTCACCGGCGAGCACCCGACCACCGGCGATGACGAGCCCGACGCTGCTGCGCAACGTGGTGGAGAGCACCCGCAGCATCTCGTCCAGCCCCGCGCCGACGGTGCGCAGCCGGTGCGCGACGACGCCGAGCACGTCCTCCTCCGCCGGGCCGGGCGGGTACGCGGCGACGTGGTGCTGGAGGCGCACCGGCAACGGCGTGCGCAGGAACCGTTCCATGGCCACCGCGGGCCCTTCCGGACGGTCGTGGTCGACCAGCACCAGCGCGACCCCGCTCGACTCGGCCAACGCCCTGGTCCGCTCCGGCAGCGCGCCGTCGGGGCGGCCCAGCACCAGACCGACGATGTTGCGCCGGGCGGCCATCCTGATCGCGACGCACGTCCGGTTCTCGTCACCGCGCAGCACGGCCGCGGGGAACACCACCAGCGCCAGCGACGCGACGGAGGCGAGGGCCGCCAGGTCCGGCGCGACCACCACCGACCCGACCGGCGAGCGGAGCATCCAGCTGTCCCCCACCACCGCGTGACCCGGGTAGAAGCCCGCGGACAGCAACCGGGCCAACGTGATCGTCATCGTCGCGCGCTCCTCGCGTCCGCCACCCAGCGCACGGACACCGGCGAAGCCCCAGTACCTCTTTGTGCCGGAAAAAGAATTCGTCCGAGTGCGAACGGACTAACGAGCGAATGTCGGACGGGTGACTCGACTACGCGAAATTCACTGACATTCTTGCTCAGATCATGCCCTCGCGCATGGCGAAGGCGACCGCGTGGGTCCGGTTCCGCAGCTGGAAGCGCGCGACGACGTCGTGCATCGTGTTCTTGATGGTTCGCTCGGAGTAGCGCAGCTCCTCCGCGATCTCCCGCACCTCCATGCCCTGCGCGACCATCCGCAGCACGGTGGCCTCGCGGTCGGACAGGCCGCTGAACCGCACGCCTTTCGGCGCCAGCACCTTGTTCTGCAGCCGGTTGACCTGCCCGAGCAGCCGGCCGACCAGCTCGGGGGACAGCACCCCGCCCTTGGCCGCCGCCTTTCCCACCGCGTCGACGAGCCGCTCCGGGGTCGCTTCGGCGCGGGCCACCAGGCCGCAAGCGCCCGCCTCGATCGCGGCGAACAGCGCCGAGTCGTCCACTGTGGACAGCACGACCACCACGTTGGTGGTGCCGGCGGCGCGGCTCTCCCGCACCAGCCGCAGCGCACGCTCGTCGAGCACGTCGGCGACCACCACGCACACCGCCGCCGTGTCCTTGTCCTGCTCGCCGAGCACGGTCACCTCCGGCCTGCCGCGCAGCTGGGAACCCACCCCCGTGCGCAGGATCGGGTCGGTCGCGGTGACGTGGACCGCGGTGCGCTGCGACATGGCACTTTCCCTTCGGAGACCGGCGATGGACCCAGTATCCGAAGGCGCCTCAACGAGCCGTCAACGCCGCCGCGTTGAGCGCGGCGTTGACCGCTCAACGCACGAGAGCGGCGGCGAACCGACCCGCCGGCCGGCAGGCGCGGTCGGCGTTGCCGCAGTAGACGGCGAGGGTGATCCGCTCGCCCGGCCCGGCGAGCGGCGGGTCGGCGAACGTGTGCCGGACTCCGGCGGGGAGCGTGGCCAGGTCGAACACCCCGAGCACGGTGTCGCCGTGGCGGACCTCGACCCGGCCGGTGTCCCCGGCGGGGCCGGACAACGCGACCGACAGCACCCGCAGCCGCCGCTGCGCCGGCACCACGTAGGAGAAGAGCTGCGGCCGGCCGGCGATGCCGGGTGCGGCGTCCGCGCGGACCACGAACGACGTGCCGACCGTGCCCCCCGGCCCGGCCGCGCCCCGCGTGCTGTCCCCGGACCCGCCGGTCGCCGACCGGCCGCTGGGCCGGCGCGGCGCCGTGGTCGTGGTGGCCGGTGGCGACGAGGTGGTCGCCGTGGTGGGCGACATCGACGCCGACGTCGACGCCGGCGAGGACACCGGCACGGTCAGCGGGGCCGGCCCGGCTATCGACACCGGGCGTTGCCGCAGCAGTGCGGTGACCAGGATCGACAGCACGATCAGCAGCGTGAGCAACCCCGAGAGCAGCCAGAACACCCTGCGTGGCACCAACGGCTGCTGCACCATGGTCGCGTCGACGCCGACCGGCTCCGCGCCGGGCGGCAGCACCCGCACCCCGAACGGCAGCGTCCGGTCCCGCCCATTCCAGAAGTACTAGCGCGGCCTGGCGATCACGCGGACGAAGGTCGCGCTGCCGGGGGTCAGGCGGGGCGCCCTCGGCCGCACCCGGAACGAGAGCCGCAGGTCCGGGTCGGTCGCGACGACCTCGACCCCGTGCTCGTGGTTGCCGAGGTTGTCCACCGCCAGCGTGTGCCTGCCCCGCCGCCGCCCGGTCGAGGTGACCGGCACGATCTGCAGGGCCACCTCGGTGAACTTCTCGACGAGCACCACGCCTTCCTGCACCACCGAGCCCGCCGGGTCCTCGCGGGAGGACGCCTGCAGCGCGAAGGGGTGCCTGCCGGCGAGCACCTCCGCCGACCTCGGCGGGTTGAAGGTGAGCTCGACGCTGACCTCCTGGTTCGGCATCAGGTTGACCCGCGCGGGTTTCACCTGCGTCCAGTCCGAGACGTCGCCGCGCACGGTGAACACGAACTGGTCGACCACCACCGAGTTGTTGCGGACCAGCACGTGGCACCGGCCGGCGCCGCCGGGCGCGACGGTGACCTCGGTGACGCGGAGGACCGCGCTGACTGCCATGCCGACAGCATGCGGCAGGTTCGCGGCGGGGACAGCCGGGCAGGGGACAGACCCGCGGACCGGCTGAAGGGCACCCCGGGGCACGGTGCGCTACCCCGGCTGCCATGCTTGTCCTGCCCCTGAATCACTCCATCGGAGTAGCTCGGTAACCAGGTCTCGTCGGTAGGACCACGAACTGGTAACGGGTCCCGCGCCGACTGTGCGGTCCGCCCATCTGCCCCGCCCGCGGTGGGCGAACTGCCCCATGACAGTGCCGGCAGACCCTCGCAGACTGACAGCCGTGATCAACGACGCCGCCCTCGGCCCGCAGCACGCAAGTCGAAGACAGCGCGTCCCGGCCCGGCCGGACGGTCTGATCCACCGGGAGACCCCGCTCGCGAAGCTCGCCACGGTCAGCGCCTCCCGGGTCGCACACGTGGTGGCGCCCGCCGGTGCCGGCAAGTCCGTGCTGCTGCGCCAGCACGCGGCACGCACGGGCAACCCGCTGGTGTCCACGGGCGGCGACGGGTCGGCCGCCGGGTTCGCCGCCCGGGTCGCCGCCGCCCTGGGCGGGACGGGGACGGACGTGGCCGCGGTGTTGGACCTGCTCGCCGACGCCGAGGACGGCCCGGTCGTGGTGCACGTGGACGACGCCGACCACCTCAGCGGAACGCAGGCGCAGTGCGTGCTCGCGGAACTGGTCGAGGAGGCACCGTCGTCGGTGTCGTTCGTGCTCGCCGGCCGGGACGGCGGGCTGCCGGTGCGCGGCGGGCTGGCGGCACCGCGCGTGGACTACGCGGATCTGCGGATGCGGACGTGGGAGATCGAGGAGCTGTTCCGGACCGTGTACCGGGTGCGGCTCTCCCCCGACTCGGCGGCGGCGTTGTGCACGCGGGTGGAGGGGCTGCCGATCGCGATCCGACTGATGCACCTGGAGACCGTGCTGATGTCCGGCGCGGAACGGGCCGCCGCGTTCGCGCGGCCCGCCGTGGCCTCGGCCAGGATCACCGAGTTCCTCACCACGCGGGTGCTCGAGCCGCTCCCGGCGCGCCTGCGGGAGTTCATGACCGGCGTCGCCCCGCTCGGGCTGCTCGACCCCGCGCTGTGCGACCTCGTGCTCGACCGGGACGACAGCGCCGAGGCGCTCGCGGAGCTGGCCGCGCGGCAGGCGTTCACCTTCCCCGTGGCCGGGCAGCCGAGCACCTACCGGTTCCACGTCCTACTGCAACAGTTCCTCGAACAGCGGCTGCCCGTGCTGCTCGGCGCGCAGCTCACCCGTCGCGCGTACCGGACCGCCGCCGTGCACCTGTCCGACGCTGGGCACTGGCCGGAGTCGTTCCGCAGCCACGCCCGCGCGGACGACTGGCTGGCCGCCTCGGCGGTGTTGCACCGGTTCAGCGCGCACCCGAGCGGTCTCGGCGTGTCGAGCCAGCTGCCCGCCATCCTGTTCGAGGACGACCCGCTGGTCGCGCTCGCGGACGCGCGGCGGCTGCGTGGGCTCGGCCGGTTCTCCCCGGCGTTCGACCGCTACCTCGACGCGGAGGACCGGCTGACCGACCCCCGGCTGCGCTGGCAGTGCTCGCTGGAACGGTCGGCGGTCGCGACGTGGCTCGGGTCCGGCGACCGGGTGGCGGACCCGCTCGTCGACGACGTCAGCGCCTACATCGCCGAGGCGGGCCGCAGCAGCCCGGCGCGGCTGCTCGCGCGCGGCGTGCCGGCGCTGACCCCGGCGTGGACGATGGCGCGGATGGTGGCCGGGGTGCTCGACGGCGACCCGGAGCTGGTGCTGACGCTCGCGAAGGAGCTGCCGGCGGACCGGACCTCGTTCGTCCCGCTGGCCGGGGAGATCACCGCGGCCGCGGTCGCGGCGATGGCGTCCGGCACCGGCAGCGTCGCCCAGTTCGTCGAGCTGGCCACGGCCGCGGAGCGCACCGGCTGGATGTGGCTCGCCCGCCTTGCCCGCGCCGCGATGTCCCTTGTGGACGGTGACCGGATCGCGGAGGCCGAGGCGGTGCTCGACGAGTGCCGCGACAGCGACGACGACTGGGGCGCGCTGATCGCCGGGTTCGTGCTGACCATCGCCCGGCTGCGGTTCGGGCCGGACGCGCTGGACGTGCTGCTGTTCCTGCTGGACCTCACCGCGCGGCACGGCATGCGGGTGCCGCAGACCTGGTTCACCAAGTTCCTCTGCGGCGAGCTGGCCCGCCTCGATGACCCACGCCTGGCCGCCTACGAGGCGGAGCTCGCGCGACTGCTCACCGATCCCGCGCTGCGCCGCACGATCCGCCACCACGACAGCCTGCTGGTCGTGTTCCGGGCGCCGATCCTCGGCACGCCCGCCGTGGCGGCGGTCGAGCCGTCCGCCGCGCCGGTCACCGTCCGCTGCCTCGGCGCCTTCACCATCACCGTGGCGGGCACGGACCTCGACCTCGGCGGCCTGCGTGCCCAGGCGCGGCGGGTGCTGCGCGTGCTCGCGATGAACTACGGCCAGCCGGTGCACGACGAGCGGCTGGTGACCGCGCTCTGGCCGGACTCCTCGCTGAAACAGGCAAAGCACCGGCTGCACGTGGCGATCTCCAGCCTGCGCACGCTCCTGCGGGACCGGCTCGACGGGACCGCGTACGGGGTGGTCCGGCACGGCAGCGCCTACCTGCTGCGACTGCCACCGGGCAGCACGGTCGACCACGTCGAGTTCGCCGAAGCGGTGGACCGCTGGCGCACCAGCAGGAGCACGGCGGCGGGTCAGGAGGTACTGGACCTGTACGGCGGTGAGCTGCTCGCCGAGGAAGGGCCTGCGGAATGGGTACTGGCGCGCAGGGAAGCCCTGCGCAGTCAGGCCGTCGGGGTGGCGGTCGCGCTGGCCCGCGCCGCACTCGACCGGGACGACGCCGCCGCCGCGGTGGCCGCGTGTGAGCGGGCGCTCGCCATCGACGAGTTGGACACCAGGATCTGGCAGTTGATGTCGGAGGCGCGGGACCGGGCGGGCAGCCACGCCGCCGCGCTGCGGACGCGGCTGGCCTGCCAGGCACTGCTCGCCGACGAGGCGTGACAGTCAGCTGGGCACTCGGCCGAGTGCCCAGCTGAGTCCTCGACCGAGTCCTCGACCGAGTGCTCGGCCGTCGCTCAGCTGAGCGCGAAGAACTCGATCTCGCTGATCGCCACGGTGGCGGCCTCGGCGCCGTCGTAGACGTCGACGATGTCGATCGTGACCGAGCTGACCAGTGTGGTGTTACGCAGGTCGAGGGTCTGCGGTTGGTTGGTGTCCTGCGGGAGGACGTTCTCGGTACGTCTCGTGTTGTAGGTGAGCCGGAGGATCGACGGGCGCCCGTTCGCCGCGAAGGCCTCGCTGGCGCCGGCGTACAGGATGATGCTGCGCAGCAGGTGGCTGTCGTCGAACCGGAACGTGACCGACACCCGGCGGCCACCCACGTCGGCGGCCCAGTAGGTGTTGTCGTAGGTGTCCCACAGCAGCTCCGACCCGTGACCGGGGCGCGCGCTGGTGGCCCGCACCGCGATGGGCCTGATCGGTTCCAGTGTCGGCACGATCTTGTGGTAGAGCGCGACGGCGTTGTCCCGCACGGTCGCGCGCAGCGGCGGGTAGACGGCGAAGATGACGGTCAGCAGCACCAGGAACACGAGCAGGAACGCCCGCACCCGCCGGAACTGGACCGACCGGATGAACACCCGGTGCTCCCTGGTGCCCTTCTGCCCCGGCCGCGTGCCGGCGGGGTGGTGCTTGCGGCGGCGGAACAACCTGCGCCACCACTTCTCCCGCACCATCCCGGCGTCGGCGAGGCTCTCACCGCAGCGGCTGCAGAAGTTGCGGGTCTCGGCGTTGCCCTCGCCGCAGGTGGCGCAGACGAGGTCGCCGGGCTCCAGCCGCCTGCTCGGCTTCGTCCGCACCACCGCCCTGGTCTTCTTGATGACCGGCGCGGGCCGCACCTCGGGCGGCGACTCGTCGAGCCGGTTCTCGGCCGCCCCACTGACCGGCACGGCAAGCGCGGCGACGAGTGTGGGATCGACGGCCGGCGCCTCGGGTTCCGTCGCGGCGGCCGCCGCCTTCGCACCCGGTGGGGGCGGCGGCGCCTTCGCACCTGGCGGAGGGGGCGGGGCCTTCGCACCGGGTGGCGGTGGCGGCGCTTTGGTTCCAGGTGGCGGCGGGGGTGCCTTCGCACCAGATGGCGGCGGCACCTTGGCACCCGCCGGCGGCGGGGGTGCCTTCGCTCCAGGAGGCGGCGGCACCTTCGCACCCGGCGGTGGCGGGGGTGCCTTCGCGCCGGGTGGTGGCGGCGGGGCCTTCGCGCCCGGCGGTGGCGGGGGTGGTTTCGCGCCGGGTGGCGGTGGCGGGGGCTTCGCGGCGGGTGGCGGTGGCGGTGTGGCCGGTTCCGGCGGCGGCTCCGACTCCCCCGCCCACGCCGCGACCACGGCGGCGTTCGACCGCCGCGGCTCGACGTAGGTCCGGTTGGGCAGCCTCGACCTGACGGCCGCCCACCAGCGCTGCCACCACCGCAGCCGCACCACGGGCGGCGCGGGCGGCTCCTCGACCACGACCACCACCTCCGGCGGTGGCGCGAGCTTCTCCCCGTTCCACTCCAGGAACCGCCCGCAGTCACCGCAGAACGCGGCCATGTCGTCGTTGTGGTTGCCGCACATCGTGCAGACGATCACGGGATCACCTCCAGGCTGTGCACCACGTGCACCGGCTTCGCCGCGCGGATGACGGCCTCCACCGCCGCCTCCGACACCGCGTCCGGGTACCGGGGCCGCACCTGCACCCGCACCCAGTGCTCGACGTCCGTCGGCGGGTCGGGCCGGGGCCGCACGGACACCGAGACGCCCCCACTCTCCACAATGGACACCTCACCGGCCACGACGACCGAGAGGTGCCGGCGCAGACCCGCCATGGTGCCGCGCATCCGGAACAGGTCGACGGCCTCGGCGATCACCGCCCGGCGCGCGGACAGCGGCCAGCTCTCGTCGAGCACCACGCCGAGCCAGCTCGCGAGCCAGTCGACGAACGGCTCCGGCGCGAGCAGCGGGTCGACGTAGGCGTGGACGCAGTCGATCGGGTTGACCATGGTGGCCAGCACGTCGTCGAAGGCGGCGGTGAACCGGACCGCGAAGGGGTCCTCGCCGAACACCGCCGGCAGGTACCGGATCAGCGGGTACGGGCTCGGGAGCGTGCCGAAGACCGTCATGACCGCTCCACCCGCACCTGGTGGTCGTAGGAGTACGCGAGCCCGCCGAGCCCGACCGGCAGCCGCGTCACCTCGGCACCACGTTCACCGGTGACCGGGTTGGCGCCGTACATGCGCAGGTCCTCCACCACGTCGACGCCCCGGACCGACTGCAGCAGCGCGAAGACCTCGCCGTGGCTGACCCGCCGACCGAACGGCCACCCGGTGGCGTCCTCACCGCCGGTCAGCGGGTTGAGGAAGCCGTACAGGGACCTCAGCGCCCGCTCGCGGATCTCGTCCGGGTCCAGCCGGGTGCGGGCGACCAGCCGGGCGACCACGGTGATGCCGCGGTACCGCGGCGGCTCCACCAGCACCCGCGTCCCGACGAGCCGCACGTCGTCGAGCCGGGCGCCGATCCGCTCGAGCGTCCCGGGGGCGGGAACCAGGTCCGCGAACGGGATCTGCCCGCCGCGCTGGGCGACGGCCGGCACCACGAGCACCTTGACCGCGCCGTGCGACACGTCGTCCTCCCCCGCGGTGAGGCAGTGCACCCTGGCGACCTCCGGCGCCGCCTCCCGCGCGATCGCCTCGTAGTCCTCCGCGGTGACCGCCCGGCTGCGGGTCCGCAGCATGATCGGCCCGCGTGCCTTGGCCTCCGCGAGACTCTCCCCGTCGACGCCGCCGTGCGCGGGGTGCAGGTTCACCACCCCGGACACGAACGGGATGGAGCTCTTGAGCGTGGTGACCGCGTGCCGGGCGACGTTGCCGAGCATGCCGCCGCCGGTGTAGTACCGGTTCATCCTGATCGTCGCGCCGGGCGGTGGCACCGCGCCGTACTGGCGCAGCGACCGGTCCTCGGTACGGACGGCCGGTCCGAACTCGACCTCGCCCGCGACCCCGTCCACCACGACGTGCCGGTCGTCCGGCTTGCTTCCCGCGAAGTTCTCCACCTGCGTCCAGCGTTCCCACCCGGTGTCGGTGCCGACCTCGACCACCGCCTCGAACGCGCCGGCCAGCACCGGCGTGCGCGCGAGCGGGAACCGCTGCGCCGGGATCCCGTCGGACTCGCCGACCTCCTCGAACTCGCGGATCTCCGCGTGCACGGCCTCGGCGGTGCCGCCGACGGTGCCGGCGGCGAGCCCGCGCACGATCGGCGAGGCGCTGTAGGCCGGTTGCCCCGGCAGGGGTTCGACCACCCGCACCCGCAGCCACCCAGCCCGCTGCTCGTCGATCAGCCGCACCTCGTGGGTGGGAGGCACGTGCACGACGATCCGGCCGGAGGAGTTGAGCCCACCCGTCTCGTCGGTGGTCACCTCGCACTCGGTCCAGTCGCCGCCGGTCCACGCCTCCCACACCAGCGGCGGGTGCTTCGGGTTCACGCCGACGCCCTCGGTGACCCCGTTGAAGTCCACGCGGACCGCGCAGCCGGGCACGGGGTCCGGCAGGCCGATCAGCAGCGCGTCCCCGACCTCGGGTGGCTCGCTGAACGCCGAGAACCGTTCGCCGAGCTCGAATGCGGTGGTCTCGTCCTCGCTGCCCACCCCGGCGCCGGTGACCCGCCGGATCGCCGAGATCGCCGCCGGCACCACGGTCAGGTCGGCGAGCGTGGAGAACACGACCGACTCGTCGCTCTCGGTGCGGGTGGTCGCGACCTTCGTGCCGGCCCGGATCACGAGCGGGCTGTGCGCCGGGGTCGACAACCAGAACGTGACCGGCACCCGCGCCGGGGTCGGCGGCAGCATCCGCACCCCGAGCAGCTCGAGGAACTTCACGTACAGCCGGTCCGGCACCCGGTTGAGCCGGTAGCACAGCTGCTCGGTCATGAACGCGAACGTCTCGATCAGCGTGACGCCGGGGTCGGACACGTTGTGGTCCGTCCACTCCGGACACCGGCGCTGCACGTACCGCTTCGCGTCGTCGACGAACTCCTGGAACCGGCGGTCGTCGAGCTCTGGCGCTGGCAGAACCATCAGTCGCTGCCTTCCTCGGGGATCGTGTAGAAGGGGTAGACGAGGTTGCGCTGGTCGTTCTCGCCCTTGATCACGTAGCTGATGTCGATGTGCAGCAGGTTGTCCTGGCCCGGTTCCTGCCGGACGGCCACGCCGGACACCACCGAGCGGGGCTCCCACATGGTCAGGCTCTCCCGGACCTCGTGCTCGATGCGCGCGAACACCAGGTCCGACGCCGCCTCGTACACGAAGTCCCGCAGCCGGGAACCGAACGCGGGCCGGAAGGGCCGCTCGCCGGGGTAGGTCGACAGCACGAGCGTCATCGCCTGCTCCAGCTTGCGGGCGCCGCCGACGGTGGCGATGGTGCCGTTCGCGGTGACGTCGAAGGGGAACGTCCAGCCCCGGCCGACGAAGTCGTGCTCCACAGTGGACTCCAGGTGTCATAGCGGGATGGGGATGCCGTTCACCAGCGGCAGGCCGAGCAGGTTGATCGTCGGTGCCTGGATCGTGACGGCGGTGGCCGACTTGATGAGGAGGTTCATCCCACCGTCGATCATCATCGTGCCGCTCTCACCGCAGCCGATGTTGACGAAGCCGTTCTCCGCCGCGATGTCGATGTTCGGCACCGGCATGGTGGTCACGCCGAGCACCGGTTTCGCCGAGATGGTCACGCCGCCGTTGACCTGGTCGACGGTCACGCCCATCTCGCCCTTCTGCGAGCCGAGCCGCACCGCGGACGCCAACGGCGGCACCAGTGACGGCGTGCTCGCGGCAGGCCCGGTGCCGCCGCCGGCGTCCGCTGTGGACGTCATACCGGTCGCGGCGGTCACGTCGCTCGTCGTCGGCGCGGCGAGCGGTGGTGGCACGTCGTAGAAGACGAGCGCGTTGCCGGTGCTGGAGACGATCCCGCGGTGGTGGACCTCGGTGAGCATCCCGGGGGCGAGCACGCTCCCGTCGAGCGACTGCTCCACCTCGTCCATCACCTCGACGCCCGCCTCCGCACCGATCGCGCCGCCGATCATGCCGCCCGCCGGGCCGAGCATGGCGCTGCCGATGGCCGCGCCGGCGAGCTGGCCCGCCATCATGGCGCCCGCGTCCCCGAGACCGGCGAGCCCGCCCGCCGCCATGGGTCCGGCGGCGGCCACGCTCCACGCGGTGAGGTTGTTCATCATCGCGCCGAGCACATACGGCCTGCGCGGGTCGCCGAGCTCGAAGGACACCAGTACCTCGTCGCCGACCTCCGGCATGAACATCGCGCCGCCGCGTTGTCCCGAGCAGAACTGGACGTTGGGCGCCCAGTCGGTCTCGAAGTCCGGCGCGAGCCACGGCAGCGTGACCTTCACCCGGCCCTTGCCGAGCGGGTCGGCGCAGTTGCTGACGACCCCGCACACGACGCCGTCGAGCAGGGCCCGTCGCGCCGGCCGGGCGGCCGCCTTGCCGGTGAGGCCGAGGATCGTGCGGTCCTGGCTGCCGTGCGCGGAGAAGATCGTGCGGTAGCCGTGCTCGCTGTCGTCGAAGACGTGCCGGGCGCGGGAGACCCGCCACTGCCCGGCGAACGGGGTCGGCACGCCTTCGACGGTGAGCATCGTGCCGGGCTGGATGAGCGCGTCCCCTTTGGACACCCCCTCCGCCTCGGCGTAGGTGCTGCCGAGTGCCCCGCCCAGTGCGCTCGCGACCATCGGTCCGGTGGTCGCCATGGTCGTGGCGTTCGCGAGCGGGCGGTCCACCATCACGTGCGCGGTCGGGCTCGGCGTCGGGCCCAGGTAGCCGACCGGGGAGCCGAGCACGCCGCCCGCCGTGCCGGTCGTGGCCGTGTCCATGGCGCTGCCCAGCGCCGCGGTACCGGCCGCGCTCACCGCACCGCTGACATCGCCTGCCAGCAGGGCGTTCCCGACCGCCGCCAGCCCGCCGGCGAACTGACCACCCAGCTGGGCGGGGCTCGGCGCGGCGCCGGCGGGCAGCGTCGCGGGCTGTGCGTAGGCCTGGCGGGTCATCGGGTCCCACACCCGCACCTCGACGTCCGGGGTCAGGTTGCCGGCGCTGACGCGGGGCCGGAAGCTCAGCAGCTCGCTCGGGTAGGACACGGTCACGCTCGTCGCCGCGGTCACCGCGGCCGAGACCGCGCCGACGGCCACGCCCCCGAGCCCACCGCCCGCCGACGACGGCGAGTCGCCGAGCGGCCGGAAGTGGAACAGGCCGTTCGCGACCCCGACCTCGTAGCCGATCTCCCTCGCCCGCGCGGAGAGGAACTCCCAGTCGGTCTGGTCGACCTGCGGGAGGTAGGCGTGAGTGGTGGTGGTCGGGACGATGACGCCGATGGACAGCCCGGCGCCGAGCGCGAGCTGGCGGGCCACGTCCGCGTCGGTGACGTTGAGGAAGCTGCGACTGCGCCTGGCGCGTTGCAGGCGGTGCGCGCCGGAGTACCCGCGCACCACCGTCTTCACGGTGAGCCCGTCGATCAGCCCCTCGATGGCGGTGATCTCGGCGACCACGAGCGGCCGCGCGACGCCGCCGCTCGCCGCGCCGCCGACGACGGTCAGCTCGGCCCCGATCGCGATGCCGGCGAGCGCGGTGCTCCTGCCGTCGCTGTCCAGGAAGGTCACCTCGGCCATGCCGGGTAGCGTCACGTCGTTGTCCACCACCACGCGGATGATCCGGTTGTCGGCGCCGGGCGGGAGCGGCCGCGAGTTGACCAGCACGGTCGCGCGGACCGACCGCTCGGCGTTGGCGATGGGGTTGGGCGCGTCGAACATCCCGGTCACGTGGCCACCTCCTGGCCGAGCTCGCTGGGGCCGGGGAGGTGCAGCACCCGGCCGGACCGGACGCGGAGCGGGTCGTCGAGCCCGTTGGCCTCGGCGACCGCGCGCCAGGCGTGCGGCGTGCCGTACTTGGCGGTGGCGACGCCGATGACGTTCTCGCCGTCGGCCAGCAGGTGTTGCGAGCGGCCGGGCACGCCGCCGGAGGACGGGTTGGTGAAGTCGAGCTCCTGCTCGTACATCTCGAGCGTCATCTCGAGCTTCGCCATCACGGGCATGCCGGTCCAGTCGAACCGGACGTAGCTGGCCTTCAGCTCGGTCAGCTGCACCTTGGCGCCCCCGCCGACCGGGCCGCCGATGCCCCACATGAACAGCAGGACCGGCAGCTCGTAGGTCTTGTTCAGTGAGACGCCGCCGATGCCGGGGGTGCGGGTGAGCGCCGGGCTGGCCGCCGCGCCGCCGAGCGCCGCCCGCGCGGTCGCCGCCGTCGAGGTCACGACCTCGGCGGCGGCGCCCACGACCGAGCCCATCGTGATGACGGGTTTGGGCTCGGCCCACTCCAGGAGCGTCTCGACGGAGGAGCGGGTGTTGAGCGCGCCGACGAGCCGGGCGTCGGACAGCTTCAGCTGCACGGCGGAGGTTGCCTGCGCGGACATGTTGAGCGGGTTGGCCACCGTGCCCTTGTTGCCCTGGCTCTTGGCCTTGCGCTTCACGTCGACGGACTTGGGGTTGACGTCGAAGACGACCGGCAGGCCGAAGGTCTCGGGCACCAGCATGGCCTTCGCGTTGCCGGCGGCCAGCGACCCCGCGGTCAGCGCGCCGCCGGCGAACGTGGAGAACAAACTCATAGGAACCCCTCGTGTGCGAGCTCGAGCTGTTCGATCGCGACACCCTTGCCGTCGGCCTTGAGCGTCGGGCCGGTCCAGCCGGCCGGGTAGACGTTGCGCAGGGTCCAGGAGCAGACGGCCGCCCAGGCGCCGTCGAGCAGCGTGATGGTCGCGGTCCCCGCGCCGGCGAACATCTGCAGCGGGCTGGGCATGGAACCGGGCTGGTTCCAGGGGCTCAGCCGGTCGGCGAGCCAGGCCCGCACCGCCGGCGAGGAGGTGGCGTCGACCGCCCGCTCCAGCTTCACGGTGCTGTACTCGACGTCGGCGAAGAGGATGCGCTTGTAGCTGTAGTCGCCGGGGTCGTGCAGCTGTTCGAGCTTGACCTTGACGTCCAACCCCTTGCAGGAGGACCAGCTGCCGAGGTCGATCCCGTCGATCTGGACGTGGAACCGCATGGCGAGCCCGATGGCGGGCTGGGGTGCGGTCATCTGCCGTACCTGCTTCCCGGCGTGAGGAACCCGGAGTAGGCGAGTTGCAAGGTCTCGACGGCCACCTTGGACGTGCTGGCGTCGAAGTCGCTGATGCTCCAGGAGATCGGGAACATCTCCCGCAACGCCCACACGGCCACCTGCGCGCCGGCGGACGTCAGCAGGGCGATGCCGCCTTCTTCCGGGGTACCGCCACTGGTCTTCACCTCGGCGAGCCACTCCTGTACCGCTGCTGTGCCGGTCTCCTCGGCCGCCCTGCTGATCCTGAGCTTCCCGTACCTGGGGATGGCCGCGTACTTGAAGTACTGGTCGGAGTCCCCGACCCGGTGATCGGCGAGGTCCCAGTCGACGGACAGCCCGGACACCTTGGTCCAGGCCCCCAGGTTCCGGGCGCCGGCGGTGACCACGAACCGGTGCGACATGGCGAGGGCCAGGCCCGTGGCCCCCTGGGTGGCTGGTTGAGTCATGACGTTCAGTTCCGATCCATGAGTGAGCCGGCCCGCTCCCGCTCGACCAACAGGTCGAACCGCAGGCGCGCGGAAAGCTCGTTGTAGATCCGGTTGGCGACCTCGGCGAAGTGGTCGACGTCGTCGAGATCCATCCACCGCCGCGGCGGGTCGTCCCCGAGCTCCTCGACGGCTTCCGCGATGGCGGCCCGCACCTCCTCGGCCCCGTCGCCCGGCTCTCCCGGGTCGGCGGTGGCAAGCCAGGAGGGAAGGCCATCCGCGATCGGGACAGCCGACTCCCGGGGCGGCTCGTGCTGGGGTTCAGCCACGTGTTGTCCACCGGGGACGGAGCCGGCCGTCGCCGTCGCCTCGGCGGCGAACTGCACCCGCGTCGAAGAAGGGGCAGCAGGCAACCGCACGGGACCGTCCACGCGAGACGGCCGCGTAGTCGACGGCATCTCCACTACCGAAGCGACCAGGCCCGAGGTCAACCCGGGACCACCACGCCCCGCCGACTCCCCCACCGACGGTGACACCACCCTGGCCATCGGCCGCACGTGTCCCGCCGCCCTGCCGACCCCGGCTCCAGCCGCACCGGCACCACCCGCCGGCTCACCAGCCACCCACCTGGACGCCGGGGCATCGACAGACCGACCCGATGGACCCGAAACCTGTTCCGCGACCGCACCACCCATCCTCGGCGCATGCCTGATCCCCGCGACCGGACCAACCACCGAACCGAGCCGGCCCGCACCACCCGAAGCCGGGTCGAGCACCGAACCGGACGCCAATCCGGTCGTGGCGCCCTCACCCGGGACAGCCGCCCCCGAAGACCGACCCACCAAGCCCGCCGCCGAACCGAACTGCCTCCCACCACCCATCCCCGAGCCGGCTTCGAAACCCACCGCCCGCAGAGACTCACTGACAGAGCCGAACGCTCCTCCCGCCAACGAGCCGAGCCGCACCGCACCACCCATCCCCGAGCCGGCTCCGGGACCCACCGCCCGCGGAGACTCACTGACACCTCCCCCCAACGAGCCGAGCCGCACCGCACCAGCCATCCCTGAGTCGGCCCCGGAACCCGCCGCCCGCAGAGACTCACTGACGAGGCCGAACGCTCCTCCCGCCGACGAGCCGAGCTGCCCCGCACGACCCATTCCCGGCTCAACCACCGCACCCGAGGCAAGCCCAGCCACAGTGCCCATCGCCCTGGCATCCGCCAGCCCGACCACGTCGCCCGACGCGAGCCCCGCCACCGAGCCGAACGTCCCGGCAGCTCGCACCGGCCCACCCGCCGAACCTGACACCGGCCCCGGCACCCCGACAGCCGACGCGACTCCCGATCCGGAGACCACCCCGGACACCGGCCCCACCGGACGACCAACCACCCCTGCCGTCCCGCCATCCAGATCCGGGGCCAACCCCGCGACCGAGTTCCCGGCACCACCAACGCCGACCACCGACTCGGCTCCCGGACCAGAACCCAGCCCTGCCGCCGAACCGAGCCCACGGGAAGCGCCTCCCGTCAACGCGGCTCCCGAAGGAGACGCCGACCCGACCACCGGGCCCACCGCCCGGGCATCCGCCAGCCCAACCACCTCCGCCGACGGGATCCCTGCCACCGAACCGACCGTCCCGGCAACCCCGGAAGCGGGCTCAACCGCCGAACCAGAACCCCCGACCCA
>NZ_JBJMIE010000588.1:0-5080 GCF_045807065.1 Actinophytocola sp.
GCGGCCGGCCTGCCGATCGTGGGTGGACCGGGTGGCGTGAGTAGTTCGGCGCCCGTGCTGATGCCCGATCTGTCGAACACGGTCAGGCCGGATGCCTCGGCCGGCACGCCCGCTGGGGTGGCCGCGCCACCGGCGCCCGACCCGTCCGCCGCGCACACGCCGGGCTTCGCGGGCGGCACCCCACCGCCTCCGGCGACCGGAACGCTGGCGGTTGGCGGCCCGCCCGCCACAGGCACTCCCACCACCGGCGCGCCCGATGGTGGCGCTGGTTCGTCGGCGGTGCCGGCGCCTGGCACATCGGCCGCACCCGTTCCGGATCCGTCGGGCGGCGCTCCCCTGCCCGGGGCGCCGCACGCAGGCACGCCGGGGTCGTCCGGCGCACCAGCGGCGCCGGACGCCGGCACACCAGCCGCACCAGGCGCGACCGATGGTGTCACCGGCGCACCGGCCGGCACCGCTGGCACACCTCCGACCACCGATGGCACCGTCGGCGCACCGGCCGCCCCCGATGGCACTGCTGGCACGCCGGCCCCGCCGCCGGCGATGCCCACGTCCGACACCTCGGCCGCACCGGCTCCGGACCCTTCGACCGCCCACCCGGCCGATCTGTCGGCCGGCGCCCCGTTGCCTGCCACGCCGGCTCACCCGTCAGCGGGTGCCCCGTCGCCTGTCCCGCCGGCCGATCCCTCGGCGGGTGCTCCGTCGCCTGTCCCGCCGGCCGATCCGTCAGCGGGTGCCTCGTCGCCCACGCAGCCGGTGGATCCGTCGGCCACGCAGCCCGACTCGTCGACCACGCAGCCCAACCCGGCGGACCCGTCGTCCGGCAACCAGGGCCAGGTGGACGACGTCGGCATGCAGGAGCCGGCCGCCGTGCCCTTGCGGAAGGCCGACGGCTGGGAGGTCGACTCCTACCGCCTGCGTGCCTTCTCCGACGCCGTCACGCGGGCCCGCTCCTATCTCGACGCCGTGCAGGCGAAGGTGAACCGGATGCAGGGCACCGAGCTGACCCCGCAGCTGGGCACCAGCCCCGTCGGCACGCAGCTCGCCAAGAAGTTCGACGACCGGCTCAACTCGGCCGACGGCCTGCGCGCCATGCTGGCCGAGGCCATGAAACGCATGGACGACTTCGTGACCAGTGCCGAGGACGCGGCCCGCACCTACGACGAGCAGGAGCAGAGCACCGCGGACACGTTCGGCAAGTACCTCCCCGAGTCGTGGTCGAAGCGGGGCTGATGATCATCGGTGCCGGGTCCGCGGTCGCCATGGGCGTGGCCGAGGTCGACCTGCTGTGCACGGCGGCCGACTCCGCGCCCCCGTTCCCGCTGCGGGTGCCGTCGAACGGCGTGACGGGGACGGAACGCCGTGCCGTGCTGCGGACGGCCGGGGAGCGGCTCGCGGCGCGTGGCCTCGCGGACGAGCGGGGCCCGTTGGGGGTCGCCGAGGCGTTCACCTACCTCCTGCAGGACGCGCCGATGTCCCTCGACCTCGTGCTGTCCATCGGCGCGGACACCGTCGGTGTGGTGCTGCTGGCCAGGCAGGACCTGGCCGTGCTGGTGACGCAGGACCTGTCCGCGCCGGACAGCGTCAGCATGGCCGAGCTGCCGTTCGACGACGCCGTCGACGAGCTGCTCTACCTGATCCCGGAGCACGATGCCGCGCTCGCCGCGCCGTTCTCCCTGCCCAAGACCGCCCTGAACCAGGTCTACCGGACGCTCCTGCAACGGCGGGGGCAGCCGCTCGGCGTCGGCGAGTGGGAGGAACTGCTGGTCCGGCACGGCATCACCGACCGGCTCGCGCGGCGGCTGGTCACGCACCTCCAGCCCGTGCTCGGCAACGGACAGATGGGCCTCGCGACCCGCGGCGGCTACGCGAACCAGTGGCGGCGGGCCGGCGCCGAGCTGCGCTGGCTGGACACGGACAGGGGAAGGTTCCAGTTGGTGGATACCGACGATGGTGGTTGGCTGTCGGTGAACCCGTTGCACGGCCACGACCTCGCGTCGGCCGTGCGCGGGTTGGCGCGGTCGCTTCGACGATGAGCGGGCGAGTTCGGCCGGAATTGTTTGCCTGCGGAAAGTTGAGGCCGGTTCGCCTCCTTTGTGTCGGTGCGATCCAGTAGCGTGACCGTCGGAATCGATGATCGGGAGGGCGGGGGCGTGGGCTTCGAGCAACTCCTCCAGCAGGTCGCGGACGCGCGAACACGGGCCGCCGCGGCGGCGCAGGCGGCCCAGGACGACCGCAGGCGCAGACGCGAGGAGAACGACCAGTGGGTCAGCGGCGGGGTGAACTGGAACGGCTACGGCCTCGAGTCGCTGATCAAGATGGTGGCCGAGAAGTCGAGCGTGGGCCAGCTGGACGCCCTCGCCGGTGAGTGGAGCCGGCACGGCACCGCGGTGTCCCAGGCCTCCGACGACCTGCAGCGCTCGCTCGGCAAGCTGATGCAGTTCTGGAGTGGCCAGGCCGCCGACGAGGCGGTCGACACGGTCATGACCAACGCCCGCTGGATCGGTGAGCTCGGCGACACCGCCCAGAAGATGTCCGGTCCGATCAAGGACGCGAGCGGCGCCTTGCGGTCCGCGCAGGACACGATGCCCGGCATGCCGAAGAACAACTGGCTGGCGACCGCGGGTGGCGGCGCGGCTGCCGGGTTCGCGGTCGGCGGCCCGGTCGGCGCCGCGTTCGGCGCGGCCATCGGCGGCATCGCCAGCGCGTTCGGCTTCGGCAACAAGAAGAAGAAGATGAAGCGCAAGGCCGTGCAGACCATGGAGCGCTTCGAGGGCGCGCTGGTCGGCATCGACCAGGTCACCCCGCAGTTCGGCGGCCCGTCGGACGGCGCGAACCCGGGCAGCCCCATCGGCTCGCGGCCCGACCCGGGCATCGGCCAGCCGGGCATCCCGGCCCCGCCGCCCGGCGGCGGCGTGGTGAAGCCGAGCCCGCCGCCGATGGACGGCAACCACGTGACCGACCCGTCGTTCGCCGGCGGGCCGGAGGGCCGTTGGCAGTCGCTGACCGGCCTCGGCCCCAACGTCTCCGGTGCGCCCGGGCTGGGCACCGGTGGCGGTGGCGGCGGAGGCGGTGGTTTCGGCCTCGGCAACGGTCAGTTCCCCGGCGTGCCCGGCCTGGGCACCGGCGGCGGCCGGGGCCTCGGCACGGGAGTCGGCCGAGGTTCGGCGACCGGCCGTGGTGCGACCGCCGGTCGTGGCGCCGGCGGGCTCGGTGGCGGATCGGGTGGCCGGGGTGCCGGTGGTCGCGGCGGTGCCGGCGGACGTGGTGGCGCTGGTGGACGTGCGGGCGCCGGTGGACGTGGTGCGGGCGGCAGGGGAGCCGGTGGACGTGGCGGCCTCTCCGAAGGCATGGGTGGCGCGGGCCGCCGCGACGGCGAGTACCGCGGGCGCGGCCGGTTCAGCAAGGCCGGCTACGGCTCCGGCGGTGCCGGTACGGGCCGCCGGGAAGAGGACGAGGAGGACGGCGAGCACCGCAGGAGCGTGCCGATCGAGGAGGACCTGTTCTCCTCGGACCTCAAGGCCGCACCGCCGGTCATCGGGCTCTAGGGGGTAAGGGATGTACGTCGACGGACCCACCGGCAGCACGTCCTCGGGCGGCTGGTCGGTCGATCCAGCGCAGGTCCAGGCCTTCGCGGAGGCGGTGGCGGACGTGCGCGGGCAACTCGACCGGATCACTGGTGAGGTCGCGGAGCTGGCCACGCCGAACTTCGCGCCGATGCTGGGCACCAGCCCGGTCGGCCAGGAGCTGGCGGAGAAGTTCACCGACCGGCTGGGCAGCGCGCGCGGCCTGCGCGGCCAGCTGGACCTCGCGGTCGCGCACATGGAGGAGTTCGTGCTCGCGGCCGAGAACACCGCGCGCACGTACACGCAGGTGGACACGAACAACCTGACGAAGTTCAACTACGGCTGATGGATGTCCGAGTCAACGCCGGAGCCCCGCTGCACCCGGTCGAGGTCGACCTGCTGTGCGTGTTCGCCGAGGTGGAGGCGCCGTTCCCGCTGGAGATCCCGGCCTCGGGGGAGACGGACGTCGAGCAGCGCGCGCTGTTCCGGTCCGCGCGTGAGCAGCTGACCGAGCGCGGCCTCGCGGACGAGAACGGACCGCTCGGCGTGGCCGAGGACTTCGTGTTCCTGCTGCGGTCGTGCACCGGGGTCGTCGACATGGTGCTCGCCAAGGAGGAGCCCACGCTCGCCGCGGCCGTGCTGGTCCACCGGGACGAGGCGCTGCTGGTCACCCAGGACCTCGCGTCGCCGGAGTCGTTGGTCCGCATGAAGGCGGTCACGCTGGACGAGGCGCTCGACGACCTCGTGCGGCTCGTGCCGCGTGCGGAGACACCGCTGACCGCGCCGTTCAGCCTGCCGAGACGGGCGCTGGAGGCGACGTTCGAGGCGCTGGTGGCGCGGAACGAGCCGCTCATGGCCCAGGAGGTCGACGAGGTGCTGCGGGCGCAGGGCATCGACGACCGCGTCGCGCGGCGGATGGTCTCGCACCTGCAGCCCGTGCTGGGCAACGGCCAGGTCGGCATCGCCCGCCGGGACGAGACCGAGGACCAGTGGACGCGGGTCGGCGAGGAGCTGCGCTGGCTCGACACCGAGCGCGGCCGGTTCCGCCTGGCCGGCGACGCCGAGTGGATGAGCGTCAACCCCCTGCCACGCGACGAGATCCGCGCGGAGGTCCGGAAGCTGGCCGGCCAGGCCCGCTAGAGGTGGTGTCGCGGGCCGGCTTCCTCCGCGTCGCGGCGGTTGCGGCGGACCGTGTGCACCACGAACAGCGTGAGCAGCAGCACCCCGAGGCCGCCGCCGGAGCCGATCATCGCCACCTGCATCGGCGTCCAGTCACGAGAGTGGGCCGGCGGCATCGTGAACGGCACCGCGACCGCCTTGTCCGGCGCGATGCCCTTCTCCGCCGGGATGAACGCCGTCAGCGCCGCGATCGGGTTGATCATCCCGTAGCCGACCAGGTTGTCGTGGCCGCCGTTGGCGGCGGGGTGGGCCGCCGTGGACTTGATCCGGTTCATGACCTGCCTGGCGGTCAGGTCCGGGTACTTCTGCCGCACCAGCGCGGCCAGCCCGGCCAC
>NZ_JBJMIE010000589.1:0-8051 GCF_045807065.1 Actinophytocola sp.
CGTCGGCTTGCCCACGACCGATTTCTGGATCTGGCCGAGGGCGACCTCCAGCTTCGTGACGTACTCCTTCTGCGTCGGCGCGTCGGCCGCGAGGTCGAAGCTCTGGTTCACCAGGATGATCGTGAGCGCGAGCAACACACCCGCGGACAGCACGAGCACCGCCGCGTACAGCGCGGTCAACCGGGTGCGCAGGGTGAGCCGGGGACCCGTGCGGCGGGTCATATCCGGTACCCCGCGCCGACCACGGTGTGGATCACCGGCGGCTCGCCCAGCTTGCGGCGCAGCCGGCCGACGGTCACCTGCACGATGTTGCTGAACGGGTCGATGTGCTCGTCCCACACCCGCTCCAGCAGCTCCTCGGTGCTGACCGTGGCGCCGCCGGCCAGCAGCAGCGTCTCCAGCACCCCGAACTCCTTACGCGTCAACGAGATCGGGCGACTCCCCCGGGTGACCGTGCGCCGCGCGAGGTCGGCGATCAGGTCCTCGTGGCGCAGCACGGGCGGGGCGGCCGGGCGGCGGCGCGACAGCACCCGGATGCGCGCCACCAGTTCCGCGAACGCGAACGGCTTGGGCAGGTAGTCGTCCGCGCCGATGGACAGGCCGGTCACGCGGTCCTCGACGCCGGCCGCCGCGGTCAGCATCAGCACCCGGCTCGGCGCGTCCCGGGCGGCGAGCGCCCGGCAGACGTCGTCGCCGTGCGTGCCGGGCAGGTCCCGGTCGAGCACCACCACGTCGTAGTCGACGAGGTCCAGCTTCGCCAGCGCGCCGTCCCCGTCATGGGCGAGGTCCACCGCGAGCCCCGCGTCCCGCAGCCCCTCCGCGATGTTGCGGGCCAGCACCCGCTCGTCCTCGACGACAAGAACCCTCACCAGCGTGAGTGTGGTGTGCCGCCGGTGACACCGCCATAACAATCGCCGTGTTAGGCCGGTGTCATCGCCGGACGCGTACCTCTTTCGGTCATGTTGACGCGACGTCTTTCCGGCGCGCTGCTGGCACTAGCGGCGTTGGCCGGATGTTCGAACGAACCATCCACTCCCGCGGCGGCCGCCACCGGCGACCGGACCGCCAAGCTCCACGCCGCCGCGGAATGCCTGCGGCAGCACGGGATCCACAACTTCGCCGACCCCGTCCTGGGCGCGAACGGGCAGGTGTTCACCGACACGCGCTCGCTCCAGCGGGCCGCGGACAACACCCGGCAGGCGGCCATGACCGCCTGCCGGGACGCGTTGGGCGCGGCGAGCTGGAACCCCGAGCAGCTGCCGCCCGCGCCGGCGGCGCTGGTGGCCGCCGGGGTGAAGTCCGCCCAGTGCCTGCGGGCGCACGGCCTGCCGAACGTCAAGGACCCGACGGCGAGCTCGCCGTACACGCCGGGCCACGGCTTCGGGTTGCGGGCGGACGAGCTGCCACCCGGCGTGGACAAGCGCAGCCCGATCCTGCGGCAAGCCCTTACCGCGTGCCGATCGATCCTGGACGCCGAGACCGCGGCGTCCAACCTCAAGCAGCTGGCGGGCAAGTGAACCGGCGGTCGTTCCTGTGGTCGGCGGCGACGGTGACGGCAGCCGCGGGCGCGGGTGGCGCGGTCGTGCTGCTGTCCGACCGCGGCACACCCGCCGCCACGGCTGCCGCCGCACCGGCCACCGGCACCGCGCGGGTGGTGCGCACGGACCTGGTCACCACCGAGCCGCTGTTCGGCACGCTCGGGTTCGCGGGCGAGGTCAGGGTTTCCGGCGTCACCGACGGGCACAGCTACACCTGGCTGCCCGCACCCGGCGCGGTCGTCGCGGCGGGACAGCCGCTGTACGAGGTGGACGGTCGTGCCGTGCCGCTGCTGCCCGGTGACCGGCCGGTCTGGCGTCCGTTCGCGGCGGGGATGACGCCGGGGCCGGACGTCACGCAGCTCAACAACGGCTTGGTGGCCCTGGGGTTCGCGCACGGGCTGACCGGCTCGCCCCGGTTCGGCACGGCATCCGCGGCGGCCGTGCGGCGCTGGCAACACGCGCTCGGCGTGCCCGTGACCGGCCGGGTCGAGCTGGGCGAGGTCGTGTTCGCGCACGTGCCGCTGCGGGTGACCACCGTGTCCGCAGACGTCGGCGCGCGGCCGGAGCCCGGCGCGCCGCTGGTCGTCGCGACGTCCACGGACCGCGTCGTCACGCTGCCCGTGCCGGTGGACCAGGCCTTCCTGCTACACGTGTCCGACGCGGTCACCGTCACGCTGCCGGACGCCCGCACCACCACGCCCGGCACGGTGTCCGCGGTGTCACCGGTCGCGGTGGCCCCGTCGCAGGACACCCCGAGCGACCGTCCCCCGGTGTCCACCGTGGACGTCTCGGTCACGCTCGCCGACCCGGGCGCGGCGGCCGCCTACACCACGGCGCCGGTCAGCGTGAGCGTGACGACGGCCAGCGTCCGCGGCGTGCTGGCGGTGCCGATCACCGCGCTGGTCGCCCGCGCGGGTGGCGGGTTCGCGGTCACCGTCGTCGACGGACCGCGGCGCCGGCAGGTCCCGGTCACCGCCGGCGTGTTCGCCGACACGCTGGTCCAGGTGTCCGGCGGCGGGCTCGCCGAGGGCGACGTGGTGGAGGTGCCGGCGTCGTGACGGGAGCTGACCACCGAGAACAGGGCACCGAACCCCACCCCGCCATCGAGCTGCGTGGCGTGTCCAAGGAGTTCGCCGGCACCGCCGCGCTGCGCACCGTCGACCTGCGGATCCGGCCCGGCGAGCTGGTGTCGGTCGTCGGCGCGTCCGGATCCGGCAAGTCCACCCTGCTGCACATCGCGGGCACGCTGGAGCGGCCGTCCACCGGTTCGGTGTGGCTGGCCGGCCGGGATGTCGCGGGGCTGGGCGACGCCGCGGTCGCCCGGTTGCGCGCCGAGCACCTCGGCTTCGTGTTCCAGCAGTTCTTCCTGCTGTCGCACGTGGACATCGTGGCGAACGTGGCGCACGCGTTGACCTACCGCGGGGTCGCGCCGGCGAAGCGGCGCGCGGCGGCGGAGGTCGCACTGCACGAGGTCGGTCTCGGGCACCGGCTCACGCACCGGCCCGACGAGCTGTCCGGCGGCGAGCGGCAGCGGGTCGCCATCGCCCGCGCGGTCGTGGGCCGGCCGTCGGCAGTGCTGGCGGACGAGCCGACGGGCAACCTGGACTCCGCGACCGGCCGGGAGGTGCTGGAGGTGTTGCTGCGGCTCAACGCGGCCGGCACCACCGTCGTGGTCGTCACGCACGACCGGGACGTCGCGGCGGCCACGACCCGGTGTGTCGAGCTGCGGGACGGCGTGGTCGTGGCCGACTCGGGGGTGACGCGATGAGGCGGCGGGACGTGTTGCGCGAGGCGCTGGTGGGGTTGCGGTACCGCAAGGTCCGTTCCGCCCTGTGCGCGTTGGGAATCGCGATCGGCGCGGCCGCGGTGGTGGCCGTGGTGGCCATTCCGGCCTCGACGCAGGCCACGCTGCTGTCCCAGCTGGGGCGGGACGGGAACCTGCTGACGGTCGCGACCGGGCAGACCATGAACGGGACGCCGCAGCCCCTGCCGGCGACGGCGCCCGGGATGGTGCGGCGGATCGACGGGGTGCGGCAGGCGGCGGCCGTCGGGCAGCTGCCGGAGGTGGCGGTGCGCCGGACCGCGGCCATCCCGGCCGTCGACACCAACGGCCTGACGCTGATGGCCGCGGAGCCGGCGCTCGTCCAGACATTGGACCTGACCGTCACGGTGGGGCGGTTCCTCGACCGGGCGACGGACCGCTACCCGGTGGTCGTGCTGGGTGCGGGCGCCGCGCGGGCGCTGGGGGTCTCGCGCGTCGGGACGCAGGTGTACCTGGGCCGGTCCTACGGCGTGGTGGTGGGCATCCTCGCACCCGTGCCACTCGCGCCGGAGCTGGACACCGCGGCGCTGGTCGGGACGTCGTTCGCGCGGCAGGCGTTCGACTTCGGCGACGAGCCGAGCCGGATCTACCTGCGTGCCGAGCCGGACCGGGTACCGGCGGTGTGGGCGTTGCTCGCGGCGACGGCCAACCCGGCCGACCCCGGCGAGGTCACCGTCGGGCGGCCGTCGGACCTGCTGGCCGCCCGGGTCACCACGCGGAGCGCGCTGCTCGGTCTCGCCGTGGGACTGGGGGCGGTGGCGCTGCTGGTCGGCGGCGTCGGGGTGGCCAACGTGATGGTCGTGTCGGTGCTGGAGCGGCGGGGGGAGATCGGGATCCGGCGGGCGCTCGGCGCCACCCGGCTGACGGTCGCGTCGATCTTCCTGGTCGAGTCGGCGCTGCTGTGCGTGCTCGGGGCGCTGACCGGGGCGTTGGCCGGCATCGCGACGACGGTGGCCTACACCGTGTCGGCGGGTGATCTGCTCGTGCTCCCGGTGCTTCCGCTGGCGGGGGCACTGGCTGGGTCGCTGGTGGTCGGCCTGGTCGCGGGCATCTACCCCGCGGTGCGTGCCGCCCGTCTGTCGCCGACGGACGCGCTGCGCGCCGGCTGATCAGGGGACCCGGGCCGCCGGCCAGGCCCGGGTGAGGATGTCCGCGGCGGTTTCGTCCGGGGTCTGGTCCGAGGTGTCCAGCCACAGGCCCAGGCGGGGGGTCTCGGCGCGGAGGCCCTCGTCGAGCTGGGTGATCGTCCACTCGTCGTAGGCGTTCTTCGCGCGGGCCGCCTCCCGGGCGGCGACCGCCGCGGGGCGTGGGGCCAGGACGACCACCAGGAGCGGGCGGGCGCGGATCCTCGCGACCATCTCGGTCAGGTGGTCGCCGAGGATCACGTCCTGGGCGACGACGGTAAAGCCGTGGCGGAAGTACTCGTCGGCCGCCAGCGCGGTCAGGTGGTGGCGCAGGCGCAGCTGCCGCACGGCCTCCTCGGACGGGTGCGGGGTCATGTCCGCCCTGCCGCCCACCACCATGCGGCGGAACAGGTCGCCGCGCAGGTGGACCGAGCGGGGCAGGCGTTCGGCCAGCAGCTGGGCGACGGTCGACTTGCCCGCCGCCTGGATGCCGGTGACCAGCACGACGGCCGGGGCGGGGATCACAGGTCCAGGCGGTAGGTGATCAGGGAGACAGCCGGCTCCGGGCTCCAGTCCAGGTCCGGCGTGCGGCGGAAGCCCAGGCGCTCGTACAGGCGGTGGGCCGCGTGCATCGCCTCGGAGCTGCTCAGGACGACCGCCGCGAAGCCGTGCCGGACCGCCTCGTCCAGGACGTGGCGGGTCAGCGCCTCCCCGACGCCCCTGCCCCGCGCGGCCGGGGCGACGGCCAGCATCCGGAACTCCAGCTCGTCGTCGCGGCCGATCTCGCGCCACGCCGAGCCGGGGTGGGCGACGGTGACCGTGCCGAGGAGCGCGCCGTCCGTCGCTACCAGGAGTTCCGCCTCCCGGTAGCGGCGGCGGGCGTCCTTCAGCTGGCCCGCGTAGGAGCCGTCCTCGCGGCCGGCGAGGTGGCCGTCGGCGCGATAGGCCTCGTAGGTCAGCTCGCCGACCGCGGGTAACTCCTCCTCGCGGGCCGGACGGATCGTCACCTCCGTCATGCCTCGCCGTCCGCGGCGGACTCAGCAGACTCAGCGGGCTCGGCGGGCTCCGTCTCGGCGTGCTCGGCGGGCTCCGTCTCGGCGTGCTCGGCGGGCTCCGTCTCGGCGGGCTCCGTGGTCTCGGCGGGCTCCTCGGTGCCGTCGCCGATCTGGGCCACCTCACGCGCCGCGTCCGGGCCCTCGGCCAGCAGCGTGGCGAAGCCGTCCTCGTCCAGGACCGGGACCTTCAGCTGCACCGCCTTGTCGTACTTCGAGCCCGGGGCGTCGCCGACCACCACGAACGCCGTCTTCTTCGACACCGAGCCCACGGCCTTGCCGCCGCGGGCCATGACCGCCTCCTTGGCCTCGTCACGCGAGAAGGTCCGCAGGCTGCCGGTGACCACGATGGACAGGCCCTCGAGGTTGCGCGGGATCGAGGCGTCCCGCTCCTCCTCCATCCGCACCCCGGCCCGCCGCCACTTCTCGACGATCTCGCAGCGCCAGTCCGTCGCGAACCACTCGCGCACGGCCGTGACGATCGTCGGGCCGACGCCCTCCGCCTGTGCCAGCTCCTCCTCGGACGCCTGCATGATCCTGGGCAGCGAGCCGAACTCCAGCGCCAGCGCACGCGCGGCCGTCGGGCCGACGTGCCGGATCGACAGGGCGACCAGGAGGCGCCACAGCGGCCGGTCCTTGACGGTGTCCAGGTTCTGCAGCAGCTTCTGGCCGTTGGCCGACAGCTCGCCCTTCTTGGTGCGGAACAGCTCGACCCCGAGCAGCTTCTCCTCGTCGAGGTCGAACAGGTCGCCCTCGTCGTGCAGGACGCCGGAGTCGACGAGGGCCGCCGCCGCCTCGTAACCCAGCACCTCGATGTCCAGCGCCGAGCGGCTCGCGACGTAGTACAGCCGCTCGACGCGCTGGGCGCGGCAGCCGTAGGCGTTCGGGCAGCGGATGTCCGCGTCGCCCTCCTTCTCGTACGCCAGCGTCGTGCCGCACGACGGGCACTCGGTCGGCATGGTCCACTCGCGGGCGTCGGCCGGGCGCGCCTCCATGACCGGGCCGAGCACCTCGGGGATCACGTCGCCGGCCTTGCGGATCACCACGCGGTCGCCGATCAGCACGCCCTTGCGCCTGACCTCGCTCGCGTTGTGCAGCGTGGCCAGCGAGACGGTCGAGCCGGCCACCTTGACCGGCTCCATCTCCGCGAACGGCGTCACCCGGCCGGTGCGACCCACGTTGACCTGGATGTTCTTCAGGAGGGTCGTGGCCTCTTCCGGCGGGTACTTGTAGGCGATGGCCCAGCGCGGCGCGCGGGACGTCGTGCCGAGCCTGCGCTGCTTGGCGATCTCGTCGACCTTCGCCACGATGCCGTCGATCTCGTGCTCGACGTCGTGGCGGTGCTCGTGCCAGTACTCGACGTGCGCGAACAGCTCCTCGCGCGTCCGCACGACCGTGGTGTGCTCGGACACCGGCAGGCCCCACGTCCGCAGCGCCTCGTACGCCTCGGACTGCCGCACCGGGTCGAAGCCCTCGCGCTTGCCGAGGCCGTGGCAGATCAGCCGCAGCCTGCGGCTGGCCGTGACCTTGGGGTCCTTCTGCCGCAGCGAGCCCGCCGCCGTGTTGCGCGGGTTGGCGAACGCCGGCTTGCCCGCCTCGACGAGCTTCGCGTTCAGCTCCTCGAAGTCCGACACCCGGAAGTACACCTCGCCGCGGACCTCGACGAGCTTCGGCACCGGGAACTCGTCGGTGCCGGTCAGCCGCAGCGGCACGTCCTCCAGCGTGCGGACGTTCAGCGTGACGTCCTCACCCGTGCGCCCGTCGCCCCTGGTCAGGCCGCGGACCAGGCGACCGTTCTCGTAGAGCAGGTTGATCGCGAGGCCGTCGATCTTCAGCTCGCAGACGAGATCGGTGGGGCCGAGCTCCTTCTCCACCCGGTCGACCCACGCGCTCAGCTCGTCGGCGTCGAACGTGTTGTCCAGGCTGAGCATCCGCTCCAGGTGGTCGACGGCGGTGAACTCCGTGGAGAACGTGCCGCCGACCTGCTGGCTGGGCGAGTCCGGCGTGACCAGGCTCGGGTGGGCTTCCTCGATGGCCAGCAGCTCGTGCCACAACGCGTCGAACTCACCGTCGGAGACGGTCGGCGAGTCGAGCACGTAGTACCGGAACCGGTGGCCGTTGATCTCCTCGGACAACGCCGCGTGCCGCTCGCGCACGTCGGCGGGCACGTCCTCGACACCCTCTACCGCTAGGTCATCCGCACTGGTCACAGGGGCAGACTAGTCGCTGGCACCGACATTTTCCGACTTCGCCCAGCCCTCGAAAGACATCCCAGGAGCTTTGAATGTCAAGCCGCAGTCGAGTTGACGTGATGCGACCAGGCGGTTGTCTCGTTGTAGTGGGTGCCGGTTTTGAGGCATCCGTGGAGGATGCCGACGAGTCGGTTGGCGAGTTGGCGCAGAGCGGCGTTATGGCTCGCGCCGCGGGCTCGTTGCCGGTCGTAGTATGCGCGTGCTCCGGGCGAGAGCCCGAGGGCGCTGAAGGCTTGGGCCAGCAGCGCGTCGATGAGCCGGTC
>NZ_JBJMIE010000590.1:0-27229 GCF_045807065.1 Actinophytocola sp.
GTGAAGGCGACCCGCCAGGCTGGCGCCCGCATCCACTTCATCTCCGACGGCGACGTGGCCGGCGCGATCTCCGCGGCCCGCCCGAACACCGGCGTGGACATGCTGGTCGGCATCGGCGGCACCCCGGAGGGCATCATCGCGGCGTGCGCGCTCAAGTGCATGGGCGGCGCGATCCAGGGCCGCCTGTGGCCACGCGACGACGAGGAACGCGCGAAGGCCATCGACGCCGGCCACGACCTGACCCGCGTGCTGACCACCGACGACCTGGTGAGCGGGGACAACGCGTTCTTCTGCGCGACCGGCATCACCGACGGCGACCTGCTGCGCGGCGTGCACTACCGCAGCGGCGGCTGCACCACCCAGTCCATCGTGATGCGCTCGAAGTCCGGCACGGTCCGCATGATCGACGGCTTCCACCGCCTGGAGAAGCTCCGCCAGTACTCGATGGTGGACTTCGACCGGCTGTCGGAGGAGCAGGCGCAGGAGACGATCCCGCCGCTCCCGTAACGGTTGGATCACCGGCACAACGCCACGGGCCGCCGCGGCGTCTGAACAGTCATGCGCCCCAGACTTCTGGTGGGACTGACCCTGCTCGGGATCGGGCTGTTATCCGCGTGCGCCACCGAGGACACGGCCGCACCAGACCCCGCGCGCCCGACCCCGACCACCGCGACGTCGACCTCGCAGCCCGCGCCGACCCAGGCGGAGAAGCCGCAGATGCCCCCGCTCCCACGGGTGGCGGAGGCCAACGAGACGATCGTGAAGACGACGACCCCGCCGCCCCCGCCACCGGCCGGCGTGCCGTGCGCCGCCGGCGTGGACGCCTGCGTCGACCTGTCGGCCAACCAGTCCTGGCTCCTGAAGGACGGCGTCGTCGTCTACGGCCCGGTCCCGATCACGTCCGGCCGCGCGGGCCACCGAACGCCGCCGGGCACCTTCACCGTGGGGCTGAAGGACATCGACCACAAGTCCCACGAGTTCAACGACGCCCCGATGCCGTTCTCGGTGTTCTTCAACAGCGGCATCGCGTTCCACCAGGGCAGCCTGAGCGTCGAGTCCCACGGCTGCATCCACCTGTCGAGGGCCGCCGCCGAGACGTACTACAACTCCCTGTCCGTTGGCGACAAGGTGCAGGTCGTCCCGTAGGAATGCAACCCGCGGCGAGGTAGCGTCGTGGGTAGTGGACATGAGACGCGAACTGGCGGGCCTGGCCCTGCTGGCCGTGGCAGCGCTGTCTGGCTGCGCCGCACAGGCCGTGGCCGGCCCGGCCCCCACGGTGGCCCCCTCAACAGCAGACCAACCGCACGAAAGTCCCATTGGTGCGTCCGGGGGCCCCCCGGTTTCAACGTTACCGGCAAGCACCGACAAACCCGTGCCCGCGACGTCCGAGGCGCCCCCGCCACCACCGTGCGGCCCCCAGATCAGGGCGTGCGTCAGCTTGTCCACCAATCAGGCCTGGCTGCTGACGAACGGCGTGGTGGACCTGGGCCCGGTCCCGATCACCCACGGCGCCGCGGCGACCCCGACCCCCACGGGCACCTGGCCGGTGGCGTGGAAGGACCAGGAACACACGAGCAGCGTCTACGGCGACCCCATGCCGTACTCGGTCTTCTTCGCCCCCGGCGGCATAGCCTTCCACGAAGGCCCCCTGGACAGGGACTCCCACGGCTGCGTCCACCTCACCATGGCCGACGCGCAGACGTTCTTCAATGTCCTCCAGCCCGGCCAACTGGTCCAGGTGGTTCCCTAGCTCACGTCGCTGGAGTGGCCCGGGAACAGGTGCGCGTCCGGGTTCAGGGCCACCGCGATGTTGTTCACCGCCGTGGCGGCCTCGCCGAAGCCGGTGGCGATGAGCTTCACCTTGCCCGGGTACGCCGCGATGTCGCCGGCCGCGTAGATGCGGTCGCGCGCCGTCTTCATGGTGGTGTCCACGGCGACGGCCCGGCGGACGATCTCCAGCCCCCACGACTCGATGGGGCCGAGGTCCGCGGTGAAGCCCAGCGCGGCCACCACCGTCTGTGCCGGCAGCACGACCGGCGCGGGGTCGGACGCGACCGCGATCTCGACCTCGCCGAGTGCCCCCTCGACCTCTCGCAACGCCACGACCTGCGCATCCGTGATGATCGGCACGCCAAGCTCCCGCACCTGCCGCACGGTCGCGGCGAACGCGCGGAACTTGTTGCGGCGGTGGACGATCGTCACCGAGCGGGCGATGTCGTGCAGTGACAGGGCCCAGTCGAACGCCGAGTCGCCGCCGCCGACGACCACCACGTCCTGGTCCCGGTGCTCCTCCAGCACGGGCACGAAGTGCACCATCCCGCGCCCGAGCCACCCGTCGCCGGCGGGCAGTGGCCGCGGCGTGAACTCACCCATGCCGGCGGTGATCAGGATCGCACCCGCCCGGATGACCGCGCCGCCGTCGAGGCCGACGTCGAAGCCGCCGTCGCCGGCCGAGGTCACCGTCCGTGCCCGCTGGCCGAGCAGGTAGGTCGGCTTGAACTGGTCCGCCTGCTCGACCAGCTGGGCGACCAGGTCCCGGCCGATGATCGTCGGGAAGCCGGCCACGTCGAAGATCTTCTTCTCCGGGTACATGGCCGTCACCTGGCCGCCGGCCTCCGGCAGCGAGTCGACGATGGCCGTGGACAGCTCGCGGAAGCCCGCGTAGTAGGCCGCGTACAGCCCGGTCGGCCCGGCGCCCACGATCAGGAGGTCGACTTCGGACGGGGTCTCGGTCATGTGCACCTGCCGTGGTCGGAGAACGTGTCCGGCAACACCACAAGCTACCGGGGCGAGCGCCGCGGTGGGCGGCCAGACTGGTTACATGACCGAGAATCAGTTCAGGATCGAGCACGACACGATGGGAGAGGTGAGGGTCCCGGCCGACGCGCTCTGGCGGGCCCAGACGCAACGCGCCGTCGAGAACTTCCCCATCTCCGGCCGCGGTCTCGAGCGCGCCCAGATCCGCGCGCTCGGCCTGCTCAAGGGCGCCGCCGCCCGCGTCAACGAACGGCTCGGGGTACTGGACGCCGACCTCGCCAAGGCCATCGCGGCCGCCGCCGACGAGGTCGCCGACGGGCAGCACGACGAGCACTTCCCCATCGACGTGTTCCAGACCGGCTCGGGCACGTCGTCGAACATGAACGCCAACGAGGTCATCGCGACCCTCGCGAGCAAGGCGCTCGACAAACCGGTGCACCCGAACGACCACGTCAACGCCTCGCAGTCGTCCAACGACACGTTCCCGACGACGATCCACGTCGCCGCCACCGAGGCCGTCGTCCGCGACGTCATCCCCGCGCTGGAGCACCTGGCGGGCACCATCGAGCGCCGCGCCGCCGAGTGGGCGGACGCCGTGAAGTCGGGCCGCACCCACCTCATGGACGCGGTGCCGGTGACGCTCGGACAGGAGGCCGGCGCGTGGGCCGCCCAGGTCCGCTACGGCGTCGAGCGGCTGACCGACACCCTGCCCAGGCTGGGTGAGCTGCCCATCGGCGGCACCGCGGTCGGCAGCGGCCTCAACGCGCCGGACGGCTTCGGCGCCGCGGTCGCCGAGGAACTGGCGAAGCTGACCGGCCTGCCGCTGACCGAGGCCCGCGACCACTTCGAGGCGCAGGCGTCCCAGGACAGCGTCGTGGAGCTGTCCGGCCAGCTCAGGACGGTCGCCGTGGCCCTGTTCAAGATCGCGAACGACGTCCGCTGGCTCGGTTCCGGCCCCCGCACCGGCCTCGGCGAGCTGGCGCTGCCCGACCTGCAGCCGGGGTCGTCGATCATGCCGGGCAAGGTGAACCCGGTGATCTCCGAGGCCACGATGATGGTCGTCGCGCAGGTCGTCGGCAACGACGCGGCCGTCGCCTTCGCGGGCTCGCAGGGCAACTTCCAGCTGAACGTGATGCTGCCGGTCATCGCACGCAACGTCCTGGAGTCCGCGCGCCTACTGTCCGCCGTCGCGAAGCTGTTGGCGGACAAGGTGTTCGACGGCGTCGTGGCCAACCTGGACCGGATGCGGGAGCTGGCCGAGTCGTCACCGTCGATCGTCACGCCGCTCAACCGCTACCTCGGCTACGAGGAGGCGGCGTCGATCGCGAAGCAGTCGTTGAAGGAGCGCAGGACGATCCGCGAGGTGGTGCTGGAACGCGGCCACGTCGACAACGGCAAGCTCACCGAGGCCCAGTTGGACGAGGCGCTCGACGTCCTGCGGATGGCCCGCGGCGGCTGACCCACTCGACCTCGAACGTGCGGCCGGTCCAGCCGGCCACCAGCTCCTCCAGCGTGTCCGCGGCGGCCGTGACGGCGTACGCCGGGTAGGGGAACGGCTCCTCGTGCAGCACGCCCCACGCGCCCCGCGCCCGCTGGACCAGCTCGGCGCGGTTGCGGTGCTCGACGGCCTCGTGCACGACCGCGGCGAGCACCTCGGCGACCCCGAGCGCCCGCTTGTTCTCCCGCAGCAGCCGCTCGGAGCGCTGCTTGGCGTCGTGCCGCGGCCGTCCGGACACCACCCGCATGTTGGGGAACACCCCGCCGGCCGCGATGCTGCCGAACACGCCGTCGGTCATGCGCAGCTCGCGCTCGGTCGCCAGGTGCGCGAGGTCGTGCGGCACCCGCCACTTGCGGTCGTAGGCGGGCAGCAGCAGGACCACGCCGTCGTCCCGGTGCACGTACGACTGGTAGCCGCGCGGTTCGCACCGTTCGAAGACCACTCGCATGCCTCCAGCCTCACCCGGCCGGCAAGCGGTTTTCCCGCCGCAGGCCCAGCGCGCACCCGGCGGCGACCACGATGGTGCCGGCGGCGGCCACGAACGTCAGCGGCTGGCGGCCCAGCAGCACCGCGGTGACCAGGCCGGCGACGGGCATGAGCCCGGTCAGCACGCCGGCCCGGTCCGCGCCGAGCACCGATACGCCGGTGTACCAGAACGCGAAGCCGACGGTCGTGACCAGGACGCCGAGCACGCCGATGGCCGTCCACTCGATCGTCGAGGGCGCCGGCCAGGCCGCGGCGCCGTCCCGGACAGTGGCCAGGACGGCGCCGCCGACCGCCGCGAACACGCACGACCACATCGACGCGGCCACGGCCCCCAGCCGCGCGACGACCCCTACCCCGCCGAGCGTGAACGCGGTCTCGCACGCCAGGACCAGCAACCCGAGCGCCAGCCCCGGCCCGTGCCACGACCCGCCGCCGCTCAGCACCACCACGCCGAGGCCGACGAGCACCGCCCCGACCACGGCGAACGGTGACGGTCGGCGTCCCCGCAGCGCGGGCGCGCCGATGGCCAGCACCAGCGGTGACGCGCCGAGCATCGCCGCGATGAACCCGGGCGTGGCGTACCGCTGGCCGACGAGGATGGCGGCGTTGAACCCCAGCATGCCCAGCCCGACCATGAGCCCCAGCCCGGGCAGGTCCCGCACCGTCGGCACCGGCACGGTCCGGCCGGTCGCGAGCAGCCAGACCAGCAGGCAGACCGCGCCGATGGCGTACCGGACGGCCTGGGCGGTGAGCACCGGGTAGCCGTCGAGCAGCCCGGTCACCGGCACCGAGAGCCCGACCAGGGACGTCGCGGTCGCGGCCATGGCGATCGCGTGGGTCTTGTTCTGGGTGGTGGTCAGTCGCACCGGCACACCCTCGCCCGCCGAGTGGTCCAGACGTAAGCTCCACTCCAATGGCCGATAACTGGACCACTTTGCGGGAGCTGCTCCTCCCCGCCGTGTCCGCGGGCGGCCGGGGCCGGACGGTCGAGGCCGCCCTCCGCACCGCGATCCGCGACGGGCAGCTGGCCCCCGGCTCCCGGCTGCCGTCCAGCCGGGACCTGGCCGCGCAGCTCGGCGTGGCCCGCGGCACGGTGACCGCCGCGTACGGCCAGCTCACGGCCGAGGGCTACCTGTCCGCCCGGCGCGGCTCCGGCACGTCGGTGGCAACAGCGCTGGCCGGCCGGGCCGGCACCGCGGCCGCGCTCCCCGCGGCACCGCCCTGGCGGTACGACCTGCGGCCGGGGATACCGGCGCTGAGCGAGTTCCCGCGGGCCGAGTGGGCGTCGGTGACGCGGGCGGCCCTGTCGGAGCTGCCGGACGAGACGCTCGGCTACCCCGATCCGTCGGGCCTGCCGGAGCTGCGGGCCGAGCTGACCGCGTACCTGGGCCGGGTCCGCGCGGTGACGGCCGAGAACGTGGCGATCACCCACGGCGGGGCGGAGGGCATGTCGTTGCTGGCCGCGGTGCTGCGCGCACAGGGCCACACGGCGATGGGCGTCGAGGACCCCGGCCACCCGGGCCAGCTGGACCTGTTGCGGGAGCACGGTGTGGACCCGGTGCCCGTGCCGGTGGACTGCGACGGCCTCGTGGTGTCCGCGCTGCGCGCGTCCGTGCGGGCGGTGCTGGTGACGTCGGCGCACCAGTTCCCGCTCGGCACGGCACTGCACCAGTCCCGCCGGCACGCGTTGCTGGCGTGGGCGCGATCCCGCGACGGCGTGGTCATCGAGGACGACTACGACGCCGAGCACCGGTACGACCGCCCGGCACTACGAGCCATGCAGGCGATGGACCCGGGCCGGGTGGTCTACCTGGGCAGCGTGAGCAAGACGCTGGCGCCGGCGCTGCGGTTGGGATGGCTGGTGCTGCCGCCTTCCCTGTACGAGGGCGTGGTGCGGCGCAAGCGCCTGACGGACCTCGGCTGCTCGCCGCTGCCGCAGGCCGCGTTCGCCCGGTTGCTGCGCGGCGGTGGCTACGACCGGCACCTGCGCCGCGCCCGCGGTACCTACCGTCGCCGCCGGGACGCGCTGCTGTCGGCGGTGGCGGAGCTTCTGCCGTCCTGGCAACCGATCGGGGTGGCGGCGGGCCTGCACGTGGTGCTGCGCCTGCCTTCCGGCGTCGACGACACCGAGGTTTCGGGACGCCTGGCGGAGCACGGCATCCACGTGCCGGCCCTGTCCGCGTACTCCCGGCTGGGCACCTATCCCGGCCTGGTGGTCGGCTACGCGGCCACCACCCCCGACCGGTTGCGGGACGCGGTGCGGGAAATCGCGGCTATCGCGGGACGAGGTGTGCCACGACGCAGCTGATGTTGTCCGGGCCGCCGGCCGCGTTGGCGAGCGCGACGAGCCGGTCGACGGCGTGCTGGGGTTCCTCGCTCGCCAGGACCTCCTTGACCGTGTCGGTGTCGACCACCCCATACAACCCGTCCGAGCACAGCAGGTAGCGGTCGCCCGCCTGCCCGTCCCGCACCTCGACGCCGGGGCTGTGGTCGTCACCGGTCAGCGCCTTGGAGAGCAGGGCGCGGTCGGGATGCGAGGCGGCTTCGGCGGTGGTGAGCTTTCCGTCGTCCACCATGGTCTGGACGAGCGTGTCGTCATGGGTGATCTGGAAGAGCTCGCCGTCGCGGAGGAGGTAGGCCCGCGAGTCGCCGATGTGCACGAGCCCGAGCCGCGACCCGGACCACAGGAGCGCGGTCAGCGTGGTGCCGCTGCCTTCCATGTCCCGCACGGCGTTCCCGGCGAGCTGGACGGCGGCGTCCATTGCGTCGTCCATGGCGTTGAGCAGGTCGCCGACACTCACCTGCCTGAGCGCGGAGACAGCGGCCTGGCTGGCGGCGTCCCCCCGCTCCCCGAACCCGTCCGCCACGGCGAGCAGTTGTTCGCCGGCGAAGGCGAAGTCCTGGTTGGCCCGGCGGACGAGCCCCCGGTCGGTTCGGACGGCGTACTCGACTCCCAGCGATGTGGACATGGTGATGTCCTTTCCGGACAGGTACTCAACGAGGTCGGCCGCGAGCCGCCGCTTGGCCTCGGTGTCGGCCTCGACGCGCCGCCAGTAGTCCCGGACCGCGCCGGCCGCCTGTGCCGACGGCAGCTCGACCACGGTCCTGATCTCGGCGAGCGGCATCCCGATGCGCCGCAACCAGGCCACCGCCCGAGCCCGCTCGAGCTGGTCCGGCGCATACCGCCGGTACCCGTTCCCCGGATCGACGACGGCCGGCCGGAGCAGCCCCAGCTCGTCGTAGAGCCGCAGCGCCTTGGCCGACAACCGGGACGCGCGGGCGAACTCGCCGATGGTGAGCAGTGCCACGACCCCTCCCTCGTACGGACGAAGCCCAGGCTGGTCCTTCCCCTTCGGTGAAGGTCAACGCTTCACCCGCGCCCGGATCGCGAGCACCGCCAACGCGAGCAGCACCGGCCCGAGAAACCTCGCCACCAGAACGGTCCACTCCGCGGCAGCGGTCAGGTCGGCCTTGTCATCCCGGAACACCACGGCCCCGAGCGCGGTCCGAGCCGCCGTCCCGAAGTCCTGCCCCCACACGGTGAGCAACCCGGTCACCACCGCGATCACCAGAACGAGTGCGATGAGCGCCCTCGACGCGCGTTGCCCGTAACCGGACAGCAACCAGTAGAACCAGAGAATCACCCGCTCGGCACGCGAGGACTCCTCCGAGTGCCGCCGGCATTCCATCTCGCCGTAGTAGAAGTCACCCGCACCCGCCTCGAACCTGCTGTCCTCGAAGGACCTCCGCAACGCCCGGTACGCGGCGCCGACTCGCGAGGACCTCTCCGCCTTCTCCTCCGCGAGCATCCGCCGCCGAGTCCGCCACCGTCCGTCCGGCATCGCGAAAGTGGCCCTTCCTTCGATGCGAAGCTGTTCCAGCCGATGCGCCCCGAGGAACTCGCAGTCGCTCAGGTCGACCTCGGCGAGCACGAGGTTGCTGACGTCGGCACCGTCCAGCGACGTGACCGTCATCCAGGAGAACGTCGACGGCGCGCCGAAGTACGCGCCGGCCGCATCCACCTCGCCGAACGCCACGAGCACCACCCCGGCCTCGAACCGGGTGTCGACACAACGCAACTGCCCGATCTGGCCGCGGATCTCCACCCGGCTGGCGAACCAGGCGCGCTCCATGTCGATCCGGTCGGCCGTCATCGGCCACATCAGCGCGGTGCCGGGAAAGCGGGCGTCCACGAACGACACCTTGTCCGCACACCTGACGCCGTCGAACCTGGCCAGATAGCCGAAGTACGCATTGCGGAAGCTCGCCGGACCGTTGATGTCGGTCTCGTCGAACCAGGCCCGCCCGCTGAACCACGTGAAGTCGCACTGGACCCGGCCATGCACGAAGCGCTTCGCCTCGTGGTCGCGGAAGCGACCACGGATCTCGGCGAACTTGGCCGAGTCGATCACGACGCCCCGCAGGTCCAGGTCGGCGCCCGGTTCCAGTGTGGACAGATCCGTCGCGTGCGCGAGGCAGCGGTCAGCTACCGCCTGCACGCCCCGGCAGTCCGTCTCGGCGCACAGCGGCCACCAGGGCTCGAAGGGCGGGCGGGGGTCGTCGGCCATTCGTGTCTCCAGCGATTGTCGGTGGTCGGGTGCATGATGGCTGACGTGCTGATGAACGACGTGGTTGCCACCTCCTCGGTGGTCTCCGCGACCCGCTCCAGGTTGGCCAAGGTGGACGCACTGGCCGACCTGCTTCGCCGTGCCGGCGACCAGGTGCGGGCCGTCGTGGCGTTCCTGGCCGGCACGCCGCTCCAGGGGCGCATCGGCGCTGGCTGGCGGACGTTGGTGAACCTGCGCACCGCGCCCGCCGAGAATCCCACCCTCACCGTCGCCGAGGTGGACCGGACGTTCGACGAGGTGGCCGTGACCAGCGGGAAGGGGTCCGCGACCCGCCGTAACGAGTTGCTCGGCGCGCTGTTCGGCCGGGCCACCAGGGCCGAGCAGGACTTCCTCCTCCGGCTGCTCACGGGCGAGCTGCGGCAGGGCGCGCTCGAGGGCATCATGCTCGACGCGATCGCGAAGGCGAGCGACGTCGACAAGGAGACCGTCCGCCGGGCGTTCATGCTGTCCGGGCGATTACCGGACACCGCGGCGGCCGCCATGTCCGGCGGCGCGGCGGCCCTGAACACGTTCGGGCTCCAGCTCGGCCGCCCGATCCGGCCGATGCTGGCCTCACCCGCGGACGACCTCGAGGAGGCGCTCGCGGGTGGTCCGAGCGTGGTCGAGTACAAGCTCGACGGCGCCCGCATCCAGGTGCACAAGGACGGCGACGACGTCCACATCTACACGCGCACCCTGCGGGAGATCACCGCGTCGGTGCCCGAGCTGGTGGAGCTCGTGCGGAGCCTGCCCGCCCGGACGGCGGTGCTCGACGGCGAGACGCTGGCACTGAACGACGACGGCCGGCCGCGGCCGTTCCAGGAGACCATGAGCCGGTTCGGCGCGACCAGCGAGCGTGAGCTGCTGCTGTCGCCGTACTTCTTCGACTGCATGCACCTCGACGGCACCGACCTGATCGACGCGCCGCTGCGGGAGCGCAACGCCGCGCTGCGCGGGGCGGTGGGCGACCTGGTGATCCCCGGGGCGGTGGAGCCGGCGCGGGAGGAGGCCGACCGGGTGCTGGCCGACGCGCTGCGTGCCGGGCACGAGGGCGTCGTGGTGAAGTCGCTCGACTCGACCTACCAGGCGGGCCGGCGCGGCAAGTCGTGGCGCAAGGTCAAGCCGGTGCACACGCTCGACCTGGTGGTGCTCGCGGCGGAGTGGGGCCACGGGCGGCGGACGGGCTACCTGTCGAACCTGCACCTCGGCGCACGCGACCCGGACGGCGGCCCGCCGATCATGGTGGGCAAGACGTTCAAGGGCCTCACCGACGAGCTGCTGGCGTGGCAGACCAGCGAGTTCCCCAAGTACGAGGACCACAGGGACGACTGGACCGTCCACCTGAAACCGCACCTGGTGGTGGAGATCGCGCTGGACGGCGTGCAGGTCAGCAGCCGGTACGCGGGCGGCGTCGCGCTCCGGTTCGCCCGCGTGGTCCGTTACCGCCCCGACAAGGAACCCCCGGAGGCCGACACGATCGACACCGTGCGGGCGATGCTGCCGGGGGCGTGACCGTGCAGGCCCGCGGCCCCGCCCTCGACCGCCTCCTGCCCGAGGTGCGGGCCGCCGTGCGACCCATCGTCACCCGGGAGGCGTCCGGGATCCGTAGTCTGTGACAACGTGCGCTTCTACACCGATACACCGCCCGGTCACGACCTGACCTACGACGACGTCTTCCTGATGCCGAACCGCTCGGCGGTGGCGTCCCGGTTCGACGTCGACCTGGCCACATCGGACGGTACCGGCGCCACCATCCCGGTGGTCGTGGCGAACATGACGGCGGTCGCGGGCCGGCGGATGGCCGAGACCATGGCCCGCCGCGGCGGGCTGGTCGTGCTGCCCCAGGACGTCGACACGGCCGCGCTGCGGGACATCGTCGCGTGGGTCAAGTCGCGGCACCCCGTGTGGGACACGCCGCTGGTCCTGACTCCCAACGACGCGGTGGCGGACGCGCTCAACCTGCTGCCCAAGCGTGCCCACGGCGCCGTGGTCATCGTCGACGAGGACGAGCGCCCGGTGGGTGTCGTGGACGAGGCCGCCTGCGCCGGTGTGGACCGCTTCACGCGGCTGAGCGACGTCGCGGACCCGGACGTGCTGACCATGCCGCTGACCGCCGCGCCCCGCGAGGTGTTCCACCAGTTGCACGGCCGCAACGTCCACATAGCCCTCGGCGTCGACGAGGAGGGTCGCCTGGCCGGCGTCCTGACCGAGGTCAGCGCCCTTCGCGCCGAGCTGTACCGCCCGGCCCTGGACGACAAGGGCCGCCTGCGGGTGGCCGCGGCGATCGGCGTGAACGGCGACGTGTCCGCGAAGACCACGGCCCTCCTCGACGCCGAGGTGGACATCCTCGTGGTGGACACCGCGCACGGCCACCAGGAGAAGATGATCACGGCCCTGAAGGCGGTGCGGGCAGCGGTCGACGCGGCCGGCAGGGGCCGTCCAGCCACACCGTCCGCCGAACCGGCCCCTGCCCTCGACCGGCAGTCCTCGCCGGGAGCGGGCCAGGACGGCGGGCCGTCCCTCGCCGGCTCCGGCGTGACCGTCGTCGCGGGGAACGTGGTGACCGCCGAGGGCACGCGTGACCTGGTCGAGGCGGGTGCGGACGTGGTGAAGGTCGGCGTGGGCCCCGGCGCCATGTGCACCACCCGCATGATGACCGGCGTCGGGCGGCCGCAGTTCTCGGCCGTGCTCGAGTGCGCCCGGGCGGCCCGCGAGCTGGGCGCCCGCGTGTGGGCCGACGGCGGCGTCCGCCACCCCCGCGACGTCGCGCTCGCGCTGGCGGCCGGCGCGTCCAGCGTGATGGTGGGCTCCTGGTTCGCCGGCACGTACGAGTCCCCCGGCGACCTGCTGCGCGACGAGCAGGGCCACCCCTACAAGGAGTCGTTCGGCATGGCGTCGAAGCGCGCCGTCACCGCCCGTACCCGCGCCGACAGCGCGTTCGACCGGGCCCGCAAGGCCCTGTTCGAGGAGGGCATCTCCACGTCCCGCATGCGTCTCAACCCCGCCGCCCCGAGTGTGGAGGACCTGCTCGACGCCATCTGCTCGGGCGTCCGCTCCGCCTGCACCTACACGGGCGCGACCACCCTCGAGGAGTTCCACGACAAGGCCGTCGTCGGCGTCCAGTCGGCGTCGGGCTTCGCGGAGGGCGCGCCGCTGCCGACCGGCTGGTGACGGGGAGCTAGGCGCCGAGCTCGTAGTCGAACCAGACGCGGTGTGTCCCGTCGGGGTCGACCGCGAGACCGCCGGTGCCGGTGATCCCGGCGAGCCCACCCGTTCCGCTCGCCGCGACGATGACGAAGAACTCGGCGTCCCTGCTGTCGCCCAGGGTGCTCGCGGAGTGCGCGAAGTTGAAGGCGCCTTCCCGGCCGGCCAGCGTCCCTTCGAAGGACTCCATCGCGACATACGTGCCCGTGCCCGCGGTCGGGTCGAACGCCGAGGTGAACAGGGTGACCGACCGTCCGGTCACCTCGCCCTCGTACTGCTTCTCCATCGTGGCGACCCCGACCGGCAACGCGGTCTCGATCGCCGGGCTCGGCACCGGCGCGGCGGTGAAGTTGGCGACCTTGAACGTTCCTGAAGCACGCATGCGCAGAGCCTAGGCGGCGAGCGCGTACTCGTGCACGGGCCGCTGGACGACCCGCACCAGCTGGGCCAGCACGACCAGCTGCGCGCAGAACAGCACCCGCTGCAACAACCCGGAGACCTCCCCGAACACGCCCTCCATCGGTCCGAGGTGGCAGGTCAGGAACAGCGCCAGCAGCACCGACGTGACCGCCACGCCGACGTACAGCGACCGCCGCTCCACCAGTCGCCGCCCCACCAGGAACGCCGTGATCGGCACGCAGAAGAACACCACGCCGGCGGCGTACCGGTGGATCTGCGCGGACACCGTCACCGACGCGTCCCCGCGGTCGGTCTCGAACACCGCGGCGAGCAACAGCCCCAGCAGGGCGAGTCCCAGCGACAGCTTCGGCAGCACCCCGTCCAGCAACCCGCGCGCCCACAGCCCGACACTCACGCCCGCCCCCGCCACACACATCGCGAGCAGCGACGCGGGGAACATCCACCCCGCACCCGGCACGAACACGTAGTCGGACATCGTCGTGCTCAGCGGGTCCATCTGGTCGACGGCGACCAGGTTGAGGCCGCCCATGAGCAGCGCGGCGAACACCAGCCCGACCACGCCGAGGAAGACGCCGACCGGCGCCGGCCGCGGCGTGGGGAGAACCACGCCGCGGATCGGCGCCGGACGGGAGGTCAGGACCAGGTTTGTCATGGTCCAACGGTCTCGTCAGTGAGACCGCCGAACCATCAGGGAAGCTCCCGAGAAGGATCGGGGGTTTTCCCTACCGAACGGGACTCAGGCGCCGTGGTCCTCCAGCATCTCGGTGACCAGCGCCGCGATCGGCGACCGCTCGGAACGGGTCAGCGTGACGTGCGCGAACAGCGGGTGGCCCTTGAGCTTCTCGATCACCGCGGCCACGCCGTCGTACCGACCGACCCGCAGGTTGTCGCGCTGTGCGACATCGTGCGTCAGCACGACCCGCGACCCGGCGCCGAGCCGCGAGAGCACCGTCAGCAGCACGTTCCGCTCCAGCGACTGGGCCTCGTCCACGATCACGAACGAGTCATGCAGTGACCGTCCGCGAATGTGGGTCAGCGGCAGCACCTCGAGCATCCCTCGGTCGAGGACCTCGTCGATCACCGGCTGGCTGACCAGGGCACCGAGCGTGTCGAAGACGGCCTGCGCCCACGGCGCCATCTTCTCGCTCTCGGAGCCGGGCAGGTAGCCGAGGTCCTGGCCACCCACCGCGTACACCGGCCGGAACACGACCACCTTGCGGTGCAGGTTGCGCTCCATCACCGCCTCGAGGCCGGCGCACAGCGCGAGCGCCGACTTGCCGGTGCCGGCCCGCCCGCCGAGCGACACGATGCCGACCTCGGGGTCGAGCAGCAGGTCGAGCGCGACCCGCTGCTCCGCGGACCGCCCGTGCAGGCCGAAGGCCTCGCGGTCGCCCCGCACGAGCTGCACCTGTTTGTCCTTGGTGATCCGGCCGAGCGCGCTCGCGGACGCCGACTGGAGCCGCAGGCCGGTGTTGGTCGGGAAGTCGCCGGGCGAGGTCACGCCGAAGTCGGCCAGGTCGGCGACGCCCTCCCGGTACAGCAGGTCGAGGGCGTCCGTGCCGACCTCCACGTCGACCATGCCGGTCCAGCCGGAGGGGGTGACCTCGTGGGCCCGGTACTCGTCGACCTCCAGGCCCACCGACGCGGCCTTGATCCGCAACGGCATGTCCTTGGTGATCAAGGTCACGTTCGGGGTGTGCGCGGCCATGTTGAGCGCGCACGCGAGGATCCTCGCGTCGTTCGTGTCGGTGCGGAAACCCGACGGCAGAACCGTCGGGTCGGAGTGGTTCAGCTCGACGTGCAGGGTGCCGCCGGACGTGCCCACGAGGATCGGCGAGTCGAGCCGACCGTTGCCTTTCCGCAGGTCATCCAGTATCCGAAGGGCCTCCCTGGCGAACCAGCCAAGTTCGGGGTGATGCCGCTTGCCCTCCAACTCGTTGATGACGACCAGCGGGAGCACGACCGCGTTCTCGCCGAACCGGGACATGGCCCACGGGTCGGAGAGCAACACGGACGTGTCGAGCACGTACGTCTTGCGCTGGTCGCCAGGGTCAGGGGAAGAGGAATGCGAAGCAGTCACGGCAACTCCTCGGCGAACGCGCACCGACGTCCGCGTTTGTTCCTCGAAGGGCCGGGCACCTCCCTGACCAGGCGAAACAGTGGCGCTAAGCGCAACCGCCCCGCCCGTGAGGGCCGGGTGCCGGCCCCCTCGCGATCGCTGCCGTCACGACCAGGGCCTCCCGGGACGGACCACGTGGGCGCGACCCGTCACTTTGGACGCTACCCGCGCGAACGCCCGTCGGACAGGCAGCCACGCAGGTGATTTTTGTTTCGTAACGGTGCATTCACCGCACACGCGTGACTACTCGTCGTGATCGATACACCCGTCCGGATCATCGACCAGCCAGCGTCAGGAGCCGAACCGCCGGTGCCGGATCGCGTAGTCACGCAGCGCGCGGAGGAAGTCGGTGCGCCGGAAGTCGGGCCAGTAGGCCTCGCAGAACCAGAACTCCGAGTGCGCCGACTGCCAGAGCATGAAACCGGAGAGCCGCTGCTCCCCGGACGTCCTGATGAGCAGGTCCGGGTCGGGCTGGCCGGAGGTGTACAGGTGCTCGGCGATGTGGTCGACGTCGAGGACCTCGACCAGTTCCTCGATGGTCTTGCCGGCCTCGGCCTGTGACTGGAGCAGCTTGCGCACGGCGTCGGCGATCTCGCGCCGGCCGCCGTAGCCGACCGCGATGTTGACCTCCATGCCGGTGCGCCCGGCGGTCCGCTTCGCCGCGGCGACCAGCCGGTTCGCGGTCTCCTCCGGCAGGATGTCCAGGGCGCCGATGATCCGCAGCCGCCACGGCTGTTCCGGCTCGGCCAACTCGTCGACCACACCCTCGATGACCTGCAGCAACGGCTTCAGCTCGGACTCGGGCCGCAGGACGTTGTCGGTGGACAGCAGCCAGAGGGTGACGACCTCGACCTCGGCCTCGTGGCACCAGGTGAGCAGCTCGGCGATGCGCTGGGCACCGGCGATGTGCCCGTGCTTGACGTCGGTGAAGCCGGCCTCGCGCGCCCACCGTCTGTTCCCGTCGAGGACGACGCCGACGTGGCGCGGGTGGCGGCCGGCGGCCTGCTGGACGAGCCGCTTGTCGTAGACGCCGTAGACCAGTTTCGCGGCTTTCTTGCGGAATCTCCGCCAGGCTGGTGTCACGTCCCCGCAGGGTACGCCGCCCGGTCGGGAAGGGAGCACACTGGAAGCATGCAGCGAACCGAGATCGACCCGCGGTGGCAGGACCTCGGGGTGATCGAGCGACTGGTTCGGGAGTCACGGACGGTGGCCGTCGTGGGGCTCAGCCCCAGTCCTTCTCGGCCGAGCTTCGGCGTGGCCAGGTACCTCGTGCGCGCCGGTCTGACCGTGTTCCCGGTGAACCCCAAGCTGACGTCGTGGCAGGGCCTGCCCGCCTATGAGTCCCTTGCGGACGTACCGGAGCCGATCGACATCGTGGACGTGTTCCGCCGCCCGGAGCACGCACGAGGCATCGCCGAGGAGGCGGTGGCGGCGGGCGCCGGTGCGCTGTGGCTGCAACTGGGCGTGGTCTCCGCCCCGGCGGCGGCCATCGCCACGGAGGCAGGCCTCGCCGTCGTGATGGACAGATGCCTGGCCGTCGAGCACCGCGAGGTCGTGGGCTGGTCGTGACCTGATTCACGTCGCGAACCCCAACCTACGGTCCCGTAACCTGGACACGTGACTGCCGCGACCCTGAAGCCGCCGCCCGACCGACCGGTAAAGCCCCGCATGCGCGGGGTCATCCACTACTGGTCGTTCTGGGTATCACTGGTCCTGGGCGCCGCACTGGTGTCAATGGCGGCGTCCACAGTGTCCACCACCGCGGCCGTAGCGACCTCGATCTACGGCGCGACGGTGCTCGGCCTGTTCGGCGTGAGCGCCCTGTACCACCGCCGGTGGTGGAACAGCCTGACCGTCCGCGCGTGGATGAAGCGCCTGGACCACTCGATGATCTTCCTGTTCATCGCGGGCACCTACACACCGTTCTCACTGCTGGCCATGTCCCAGCCGACCGGTTACGTAGTCCTGTCGATCGTCTGGGGCGGCGCGGTGCTCGGCGTGGGGCTGAAGCTGCTGTGGCCACACGCCCCCCGCTGGCTCGGCACCCCGATCTACATAGCCCTCGGCTGGGTGGCGGTCTTCGTCCTACCGGAACTCCTGCACCACGCAGGCGTCGCGGCGTTCGTGCTACTACTGGTGGGCGGCGCGTTCTACACCCTGGGCGCGGTCTTCTACGCAACCCGCTGGCCAAACCCATGGCCCACGATCTTCGGCCACCACGAGTTCTTCCACGCCGCAACCGTCCTGGCCGCGATCTCCCACTACATCGCGATCTGGCTGGCCATGTACGCCTAACTGGGGTTATGCGGCTTTGGTCACGGCTCAGGCCGTGCCCAGGCCGTCCGCCGCAGGTCAGGCCGCCCGCCGCTGGTTCTCGACGAGGAAGGCATCGATCGCCCACCGGGTCCGCGCGTGGCTGATCGGCATCAGATGAGTGCAGACGCGGAGAGTGAAGCCAGGGTCGGCGTGGCCAAGGTGCTGAGACGCAGCAGACATCACATCTGCATGGTGCGCACCATGCATGCACAACATGCAGACGTGCAGTAACGGCCACATGCACGACTATCTACACCCTTCCCCATACGACCTCCGGATCGCCTTATAATTTCCTGCGCGCGAGCCCAAAACCCACGATTGCCGCATTATGTATGCGTTACTATTCCATTCATTTTTAATCTTCGTTCTAGGGTTGCGGTAAATGAAATTGTGTTATGACGTGAAGAGTGGTCAGTAGCTCCATTATTCAATGCCTCGATATCACGAATCTTCCAATGAGGCGATCTTTGATCACCTCGACGATCGGTACCCCTGTAGATGCCACCTCGGCACGGAAGACCGCGTCGGCCAAGATGTAGCGGACGCTGTCCGTCAAACGACGTACGTCATATGCGACGAGGGAATATTGCTACGAGAGTGGTGCGGGGGACGAGCTTCGGAGACAGTTGGATCGAAGTGTGTACGGATGGGCGGGATAAGCGGGCACTGGACAGGGTGATCGCTGTTCGTGGACGCACAGGACCGAAGTCGATGCGGATGGACGATGCGATCCTGCGGTTGGCTCACGACGAAGTCGAAGTAAGCATCGGAGATGCTCGCGTGGGTGCGTTGAGTGTGACGGACAGGTCGATATACGCACCTGTATTGCGGCAGGCCGGATGCTCAGTCGAGTCCAGCGGTATCGTCCTCATCGACGCAGAAGGACATCCAGGCTCGCACGTCAAGTTGTACCTGCCGGACCCACAGATGCTATTGCCGGCCAACACACTTGACTCAGGTGTGCAGGTGTTTCCCGCGCATGACCGCGCTGGCGGCTTGACCCTGGCTAAGCGCAAGTCTGAGTATGCTCTGATCGAGGACGCGACAGCCTCATGGTGGTCGGGGACATCACGCTCGGCGTGGGTTGTGCTAACCCGATCCGACATCGAAATCACCGCAGCGATGGATGGGTTGCCACTGCCACCGTTGGACCCAGATCGGTCCACAGCACTCCGGTCAACTTGGGAAGCACGACACCCTGAACGGCCTCAGCTGCAATTCGAGGCGCAGGTATACGAAATCAAGGCTGGACGCCAGGTCAACATCCGGCACCAGCTGAGCTGACGAACGCCCCAATATGCTCGGGTGGCACCGCCAGCGGCGGCGGGAATGAACGCGCATCACACAAGGTCACATCGTCGGCCGAACCGTCCGCGTGTCGCCGAGGTCAACCCCTCAACGCCCGGTGATCGTCTAACACCGGACGGCAGGGGCGAGGGGGCGCCTGCGGTGCCGAAGGCGTCATCTTTTGAGTGGGTTGGGCAGGGCGGTCCGGGCCGGCTTGGCGCCAGCGGACGGGGCTCGTGCCGTGCAGTCTGGTGAAGGTGCGGGCGAAGTAGCCGGCGTCCGGAAAGCCCACTCGTCTGCCGACCTCGTTGATTGGCAGGTCGGTCGCGACCAGTAGGCGTCTGGCCTGCACCATGCGGCGTTCGGTGATCCACTGCTGCACCGTGCGGCCGGTCTGCCTGCGGACGGTCGAGGTCAGGTGGCCCGGGGAGAGGTTGACCGCGGTCGCCACGTCGCGCAGGGACAGGGGTTGCGGGTAGCGGCGTTCGATGACCTCGAACACCTCGGCGAGGAGCGGTTCCCGGTTCTCGCGCAGGTCGTCGACCACGTCGGCGGCCAGGCGGGACACGCCTACCAGCAGTAGCACCAGGTGGGCGAGCGCGGCCTCCCGGTAGCCGTCGCGGCGGTGGGTCAACTCCTCGTGCAGGGCTCGGATACGGCCGGTCCACTCGGGACGGTCCGGTTCGGGCACCCGCAGCCGCAGTGCGCCGATCGCGCCGCCTCGTACGAACGGGAACAGCAGTGGGTGGGTGCGCCAGGCCAGGTGGGCGCCGGGAACGTCGGGCCCCAGTGCGTCGGCGGTGAAGAACACGCCCCAGCCCTGGCTGTCGGCCAGGTCTGCGGCGTGGAAGTGACCCATCACGTCGCCGGGTGCGATCACGAACAGGTCGCCGGCTTCGATCGGCCAGGTCTGCCTGCCGGTGCGCAGCCGACCACCGGTGGTCTGGAAGTACGCCAGGCCGGGGAAGTCGTGCGCGTGTTCCTCGAAGGAGCCGCTGGTCTCCCAGCCGTGCTCCAGGCGCCACGTCGCCACGGGCAGTTCGCCGGGGACCGGCAGCATCGAGTAGGTCGCCGGGCGGTCCGCGCCCGGTGCCATACGCACGGTTCGCACCGTCGGATCATCCCAGTAGAGCCTCGGATCGGTACAGATCCGCAGGTGGATCCGGAGCCAGAATCTTCCTATGACCGAAAGAACGTCTCACCCAGACGCGGAGCGGGAGTACATCCCCGGGCTGGGCAAGCAGTTCCTGATGCCCTTCTACGACATCGTGCACAACGTCTTCGGGCTCCAGCCCCTGCACCAGGAGATGATCACACTCGCCGGGCTCCGGGACGGGCACCGCGTGCTGGACGTCGGCTGCTGCACCGCGAACCTGTTGCGGACCGTCGGCCGGCGCTACCCGAACGTGGACCTCGTCGGGCTCGACCCCGATCCGAAGGCCCTGGCCCGCGCCCGGCGCAAGGCGCGCCGGGCCGGTCTCGACATGCGGCTCGACCGTGGGTTCGCGCAGGCACTGCCCTATCCCGACGACTCGTTCGACCGGGTGTTCTCCAGCCTGATGCTGCACCACCTGGACAGCGCGTCGAAGGACGCGCTGCTCGCCGAGGTGCGCCGGGTGCTGCGGCCGGACGGGCTGCTCGTCCTCGCCGACGCGGTGGTCGACGGGCCCGGCCGCATGCGCGAACCGCTGCGGGACAACGTGGGTGACGCCGTGGCACGCCGGATCGCGGCGGCCGGCTTCACCGTCGAACCCACGCGCACGATGCCCCTGCGGATCGGCGGCACGGTCGGCATCGAGGTCGCCCGACCGGAGAACAGCTGACAGCCCGGCCGGCCGGGCCCGCCGCGGAGGGCGAGTCGGCCGGCCTGACGGTGCCGATCACGGGAGCGAGGCGTTCTGCCTGGTCGGGCTACAGCTCCGGGCCCTTCGCGCGTAGGTCCTCGACCTTCGACATGGCCTCGCGCAACTCGTTCAGCCACGCGTCGGCGTGCTCACCGACCAGGCGCACGGCCCACGCCAGGGCCTCCGACCGCGACCGCGCGACGCCCGCGTCGACCAGCGTGTCCAGGATCAGCCGCTCCTCCTGCCGCAGCCGGGTCATCACCGGCACGGACAGTGTGGTGAACAGCTGCTCGGTGCTGCCCAGCTTGGCACCCCACGCGACCTTGCGGCCGTAGCGGTGCTCGGCCTGCCGCGCGATCTCGATGCGCTCCTCGCGCGTCTCCTCGCGGAACCGGCTGATGCGGCCGGACTCGGCGGCGGCCCTGGCCGCGTCGTCGGCGAACTCGCCCTCCAGTGGCGGCAGCGTGCCGACCACCGTGATCTCTTCCCGGTCGACGACCACGACCGGCGACTCGGTGAACCAGCCGTCCGGCAGCCGGCCCGCGAACCAGGCGGACGCGTCGTCGGCGTCGGGTAAGTCGGCCTGCTGCCAACCACCCCGGCCGCCGCCCCTGCCCGGGCCGCCCCAGCCACCACGTCCTGGTCCCCAGCGGTGTCCTCTCGGTCCCATCTCGCACCTCCTGCTTACATGATTACATTGATATCGAGGTTACGACAGCAACGCGCCGGATGGGGGTGCGTTCACCGCCAGCGGAAGCGCGGAGAGCCACGACAGTCCCATTCGCTCGAACTGGTCGGCGAAAGTTATCCACAGCCCGCGCCGACCAGCGGTTTTGTCGGCGCAGGCCGGTAGAATGGGACCGGGGCCGCCCCCGGGATGGGTGGGGGTCTGCCCAACCACCTGCGTTGGCGTTGATCTAGAAAACGCTGTGTTGACGGCCTACCTCAGCGCGGCGATCAGGGCGGTTGACTCGGTCCGGTTGCGGACGTAGCCATGGCACACGTACGCCGCCGCCTTGCCGCCGATCAGCGGACGATCGGCCAGCAGCGGCCCCGCGTCCGGTTCACCGGCCACAACGACCGCGCCGTCCGGGGGCGTCCTCTGTCGCCCCGCATCGACGTTGATCTGGAACCGCTGAGTCGACGGCCTACTTCAGCGCGGCGATCAGGGCGCTCGGCTCGGTGACCGGGCGGTCGCAGACGTAGCCGTGGCAGACGTAGGCCGCCGCCTTGCCGTCGACCAGGGGGCGGTCGGCCAGCAGCGGTGCCGCGTCCGGTTCGCCGGCCATGATGACCGTGCCGCCCGCGGCGTGTTCGATCGCCGTTCGCAGCAGTGGGCCGCCCTCGCCGACGATCGCCACCTGGAGTGGGCCCGTGGCCAGGGCCTCCGCCACCGTGAGCCAGTGGCCGGCGAACCGTGGTGCCCGCGCCGCCAGCTGGCCCGCGCGGGCCACGGCCTCCTCGGCGGCCGTGCGGTAGCGGGACGCGTGGTCGAAACCCACCAGCGAGGACGCCGTGAGCAGCGCCCCGGCCAGCGCGGACGCGCCGGACGGGCTCGCGTTGTCGCTCGGGTCGGACGGGCGCCAGACCAGTGCGGCGGCGTCGGCGGCCGTGTCGTGGTAGGCGCCCGGGTTGTCCGGGTCGGCGAACTTCGCCAGTGCCGTGTCCAGGAGGTCGACGGCCGCGGTCAGCCAGCGCAGGTCCGCCGTCGCCTGGTGGAGCGTGAGCAGGGCGTCGGCGAGGCAGCCGTAGTCCTCCAGCACGCCGGCGGCGTCACCGGCCACGCCGTTGCGGGACGCACGGCGCAGGCGGCCGTCCACGAGGTGCGTCGACGTCACGAACTCGGCCGCCGCCACCGCGGCGGACAGCCAGCGCGGCTCGTCGAACGCCACCCCCACGGCGGCCAGCGCGCCGATAGCGAGGCCGTTCCACGCGGTGATCACCTTGTCGTCACGGGCCGGTTGCGGGCGGGTCATGCGGGCTTCCAGCAGCCGGCGGCGCACCTCCGGGAACCGGTCGTCGGGTTCGCCGAGCAGCCGCAGCGTCGACGTGCCGTGCTCGAACGTGCCGGCTTCGGTCACCCCGAACAGGTTCGCCGCCCACGCGCCGTCCTCGGGACCCAGGACCTCGGTCAGCTGCGCGGGACTCCACGCGTAGGTCAGGCCCTCGACGCCCTCGGTGTCGGCGTCGAGCGAGGCCGCGAAGCCGCCTTCGGTCGTGCGCAGGCGGTTCAGCAGGAAGTCGGCCGTCTCCTCGGCCACCGCGCGGTAGCGGGGGTCGCCGGTGCGCAGCGCGAGGCGGGTGTACAGGCGGAGGAGCAAACCGTTGTCGTACAACATCTTCTCGAAGTGCGGCACCACCCAGCCGGCGTCCACGCTGTACCGGGCGAAGCCGCCGTCCAGCTGGTCGTAGATGCCGCCGCTCGCCATGCCCCGAGCGGTTCCCTCCACGATGGACAACGCCTCGACCGAGCCCGTGCGTTCGTGGTGGCGCAGCAGGAACTCCAGCACCATCGACGGCGGGAACTTCGGCGCCCCACCGAAACCGCCGTTGCGTCGGTCGTAGTCACCGAGCATGGCGGCCGCGGAGGACGCCAGCACCTTATCGTCCACTGTGGACGCCGGCAGTGCGGCGGTCTGCCTGCGCAGCTCCTCGACGATCCGGCCGCCCGCGTTCCGCACCTCGTCGTCACGGGACGTCCACGCCTCGTGCACGGCCTCCAGCAGCTGGCCGAACGACGGCATGCCCGGTCGCGGCGCGGGCGGGTAGTAGGTGCCGCAGTGGAAAGGCTCGCCGGACGGCGTCAGGAAGCACGTCATGGGCCAGCCGCCCTGCCCGGTCATCGCCTGGGTCGCGGTCATGTACACCGCGTCCACGTCGGGCCGTTCCTCGCGGTCCACCTTGATGTTGACGAACTTCTCGTTCATGACCGCGGCGGTGGTCGGGTCCTCGAACGACTCGTGCGCCATGACGTGGCACCAGTGGCACGCGGCATAGCCGACCGACAGCAGGATCGGCACGTCACGGCGCCGCGCCTCCGCGAACGCCTCGTCCGACCACGGCCACCAGTCGACCGGGTTGTCGGCGTGTTGCAGCAGGTAGGGGCTCGTCGCGTTCGCCAGCCGGTTCGCCATGCCTCCAGCCTTCCAGAGGTTCGTGGGGGCCGCCGCTCTGCCTTTCGTCGGGGGTGACTGTGGCCGGTCGACAGATCCGCCATCGACCTGCGGCTTCGTAGCGTTCGGCGTCATGAGGTCACTGGTGATGGGGTTGGTGCTGGCGGTCGTTCCGCCGGCGCCGGCCTCGATCGACGCATACGTACAGGCGGCTGTCGAGTCCACGGGTCTGCCGGGGGTGTCGGTGGTGGTCACCCACGGGGACCGGGTCGTGCGCGCGACCGGCGCCGGGCACGACTCACTCGGCCACCCGGTCACGGCGGACACGCCGATGCGGGTGGCGTCGGTGAGCAAGTCGTTCACGGCGGCGGCGGTGCTGTCGTTGCCGGAGCTGTCGCTGGACGCCCCGGTGTCGCGGTGGCTGCCGTTCCCGCGTGGCGTGACCGTGCGGCAGCTGCTGAACCAGACGTCCGGGATCCGGGACAGCTCGGTCGACATCGGCCGACTGGCGTCGACGCGGACGCTGGCGGAGTACGTGTCGCTGCTGTCCGGTGCCGTGCCCGCCGATCCGCCGGGCACGTCGTGGTCGTACTCGAACGTGAACTACGACGTGGCGGCCCGGCTGGTGGAGGTGGTGTCGGGACGACCGTTCGACGAGTACGTGCGGTCGGCGGTGTTCGAGCCGCTGGGGATGCGGGACAGCTCGGTCGGCGGCTGGGCGGCCGACGGGTACAACTCGCTGTTCGGCCTGTGGTTCTCGCGGCCGGAGCTGTCCGACGGGCCGGCGGTGGACGGCTCGGGCGCGGTGGTGACGACGGCGCGGGACATGGGCCGGTGGCTGATAGCGCAGACGGGCAACGGGTCCTTGTCGCCGGCGGTGCTCCGCACCATGCACGAACCATCCGCGGTGAACGACTACGGCATGGGCTGGGCACCCGACGACAACGGCCTGCTGGTGCACAGCGGCAACCTGTGGACGTACAACGCGATCCAGGCCATCGACCCGAAGACGGGCTACGGCTACGCGGTGATGACCAACGGCGCCGGCCTGACCGACGACACAGCGGCCATCCTCGACGGGCTGGTGGCGTTGACGCGGGGCGAGACGCCGGAGACGCCGGGTGGTTCGAGGCAGCTCACCGAGGGCGTTCTGGCGGCGGTGGCCCTGCTGGCGGCGGCTCTCGGCGCACTGAGCGTGGCACGCGCGAGGCGCTGGGCATCCCGAACCGCCCTCCGCAGGACCCGCGGCGCCACCCGCCGACCAGACACCGCCTTCCCACCAGAACCACAAAACCCCAGCTCACAGCCCCAAACCACCGCAAGAATTTCCGCCGAAACCGCGCCTCTGTACGGTAGCGAAACCCCCACCCTGTCCCGGGGGCGTCCCGCCTTGCCAGTCTACCGGCAGGGGGTGACGGGGAGGGGGATGTCGATCTTGCCTGTGGATAACCGGAGCGGTTGTGGACAACTGTGGCGGCGGATTTGGAGCGCGGTGAGGTTGGGGGCCACCCTGCTGCCGGGGTTGCTCTTCGCCCTCTACCCGCAGCTCGTGTCGGTGATCAGCGCTGGGCGGACCGTGTTGTGGGCGCAGCTCTTCTACTTCGCGCTGCCGCTCACCGTGACCCTGGCCGTCGCCGCGGTGGCGGGGCTCGCGGTGTTCGTGGCACGGATGGTCCGGGTGGTCGGGTTGAGGTCGGTCCCGTGAGCCTCGGGGTGCTCGCCGTGCTCGGGCTGCTCGGCGGGTTGGGTATCGACGACCGCATGCCGTTGTGGCGGGTGGGTGCGTACCTCGCGCTCGCGGTGCTCGCCTACCTGCACGGCCGGCACGCCACCGGCCGCTTCGGGTGGCAGGTCCTCGTCGGCGTGGGTGTCGGTGGGTGCGGGGTCGTCGCGGCGGTGGACCTGTCCCAGGTGACGTCGGCGCTGTTCATCCTGGTCATCAGCGTGGTGCTGCCCTGGCTGGCCGGGCGGTACCGGCGGCAGCAGGCGCTCCTCGTGGTGGCCGAGCGGGAGCGGGCGCGCCAGCTGGAACGCGAGCAGGAGCACGTCGCCGAGCGGGCGCGCCTGCACGAACGCGGCCGCCTCGCCGCCGAGCTGCACGACTCGCTCGGGCACGAGCTGGCCCTCATCGCGCTGCGTGCCGGGGCGCTGGAGCTGTCGCCCGACCTCCGCCAGGAGCACCGGCGCGCGGCCGGCGAGATGCGGGCGTCGGCCGTGGCCGCCACCGACCGGTTGCGGCAGACCCTCGAGATGCTCCGCGACCGCGACGAGGCGCCGGCCGTCGAGGAGACCGTCGCCAGGGCCAGGGACGCCGGGATGACCGTGACCCTCGACGGTGCCGCGCCGCTGCCCGACGTGGTCGACCAGGCCATCCGGCGCGTGGTCCGGGAGGCGCTCACCAACGCCGCCCGCCACGCCCCCGGTGCACCGGTGACCATCCTGATCACCGCCGACAACCGCCAGGCCACGACCCACATCACCAACCCGGCGACCGAGCCGCGCACCACGGGCAGCGGGCTCGTCGGGCTCCGGGAACGGCTGCGGCTCCTCGGCGGTCGCCTCGACACGACCTACGCGGACGGCACGTTCCAGCTGACGGCCCAGGTGCCCATCGCATGAACGGAGGCTCCGAAGCGAACCGTCAGCTCGTCCGCGTACTGCTGGCCGACGACGAGGCCATGATTCGCGCCGGCCTCAAGGCGGTCCTCGCCACCGACCCGGGCATCGCGGTGGTCGCCGAGGCGGGGGACGGGCGGGAGGCCGTGGAGCTGACCCACGCCCACCAGCCGGACGTCGTGCTCATGGACATCCGCATGCCCCGGCTCGACGGGCTCGCCGCGGCCGCCGAGCTGCGGGACGTCGCCCCGGTCATCATGCTGACGACCTTCGACGAGGACGAGTACGTGGCCAAGGCCCTTGCCGACGGCGCGAGCGGGTTCCTGCTCAAGGCCGCCGACCCGCGTGAGCTGCTCATCGCGGTCCGGGCCGTCGCGGACGGGGCCGCCTACCTGTCCCCGCGGGTCGCGCGCCGGGTCATCGCCGGGCTGCGGGCGGGTGAACTGAGCCGGCCGGCCGCCGCGCGCCGCAGGGTCGAGGGCCTCACGCCGCGCGAGCGGGACGTCCTCGCGCTCGTCGGGCGCGGGCTGAGCAACCAGGAGATCGCCCGCGAACTGCACCTCGCCGAGGGCACCGTCAAGGCGCACCTGTCGTCGATCCTGCGTGGTCTGGACGTGCAGAACCGCGTCCAGGCGGCCATCGTCGCCTACGAGGCCGGGATGACCGAGTAGCTACTTCTTCTCGGCGGACTCGTCCGCCGGCTCGTCCTCGACGACAGCCGACGCGGGCTCCTCGCCCGTCTCCTCCGCCGGCTCCTCGTCGGACGGCGGGTCGAACGACGCCGGCACCCGCTTGAGGTGCTTGGTCATCGACCGGACCAGGAACGCCACCGCGATGAAGAACAGCAGCAGCACGAGCAGGCCGACCGGCGACGACTTGCCGAAGTCCTCGCCCTGGCCGCCCTTGTCGTCGTTCGGCGAGGAGGGCTGCGAGGGCTGGGCGACGACGGCGACCGTCTGCCA
>NZ_JBJMIE010000591.1:0-5185 GCF_045807065.1 Actinophytocola sp.
AGGAGGTCACGGACCCGGCGTCGAGCGCCCTGTTGGGCGAGGTCTGCGGCCGAGCCGCCCGGGTCGAGCTGTTCGAGGGCCACGCCCGCTCGGGCGACCTACGCGCCCTCGCACCCAGCGGCCGACGACCGGAATGGGCTTCGGCCACCGAGTAGACGGCGGGTCGGTTGGCGGGTGGGGAGGTCGAGGATCGCCTCCACGCGGCTCGGCGGGGTGGCGCTGGTCCGCGTCCGTCGTCCTGCCGGCGGCGGCTACCGCACGCCGCGCATCAGCGTGCGGATCCACGGGGTGGCGACGGCGAGCAGCACGCCGAAGACGATCGCGATGCCGCCGATCGTGAGGAAGTAGGGCACCTCGTGGTCCGGGTCGTAGTGCTTGGCGAGTGTGCCGGCCAGTGCGGTGCCCAGTGCGATGGACAGGAAGTTGAGTGACACCATCTGGGTGCGGAACGCCACGGGTGCGAGCTTGGTGGCCAGCGCGAGCCCGACCGGTGAGAGCAGCAGTTCGGCGATGGTGAACAGCAGCAGGATGCCCACCAGCGCGAGCAGGGGAGTGGTGTTGCCGGAGCCGCCGGACCAGGGCAGGAACGCGAGGAACGCGACGCCCATGATGGCGGTGCCGAGCGCGAACTTGAGCGGGCTGGACGGCTGCCGGGGGCCCAGCTTCGTCCACAGCGCGGCGAACGCGCCGGCGAGCAGGATGATGAAGACCGGGTTGATGGAGTTCACCCACGGGATCGGCATGTCCCAGCCGAAGATCGTGCGGTCCAGGCGCTGGTCGGCGTAGATGACGACGACGGTGAACTGCTGCTGGTACAGCGAGAAGAACACGAAGCTGGCGACGAACAGCGGGATGAAGCTCGTCACCCGGCTGCGTTCGACGGCGTCGATCCGCCGGCTCGCGAGGATCACCGCGAAGTAGACGACCGCGGCGACGGCGATCACGCCGACGGTCACGTTCGACAGGTTCGCGGCCGTGACCACCCCGGTCAGCACGAGCACGACGATCATGGCGACGGCGACCACCACCGCGGCCACGACGAGGAGCCAGCGGCCGGCCGGCAGCGGGTTGGGCACGTCGTTGGCCGTCGAGCTCAGGTTCTTGCGGCCGAACACGTACTGGACGAGGCCGGCCGCCATGCCGATCGCCGCCAGCCCGAACCCGTAGTGGAACCCGAGCCGCTGCTGGGCGAGCCCGGTGAGCAGCGGCCCGATGAACGCACCCAGGTTGATCCCGAGGTAGAACAACGAGAAGCCGGCGTCGCGGCGGTCGTCGTCGCGGCGGTAGAGCATGCCGACCAGGGCCGTGGCGTTGGCCTTGAGGCCGCCGCTGCCCAGTGCCACACAGCACAGGCCGACCCCGACCCCGGTGAACCCGGGCAGCACCGCGAGCGAGATGTGCCCGAGCATGATCAGCACCGCGCTGCCGAACAGCACGCGCTCGGACCCGGCGACTCGGTCGGCGAGCCACGCGCCGGGGATGGTCGACAGGTACACCAGCCCGCCGTACGCGCCGACGATGCTCGTCGCCGTCCCCTCCGGCAGACCGAGCCCGCCGTCGGCGGCGGCGTAGTACAGGTAGATCGTCAGGATCCCCTGCATCCCGTAGAAGGAGAAGCGCTCCCACATCTCCAGGCCGAACAGGGTGCCCAGGGCCCGAGGGTGCCCGAAGAACCGGGTGTCCGTCGTCGCGACGTCGGTGTCGGCGGTCATGTCCGTCGGCTACCCGATGTGGGGGTTCGGTAAGCGCCGCCGAGAGGCGCGGCCTTGGCGCCGTGTCGGTGGTGTCCTCAGCGCGCCGCGGCGAGGTGGATGGCCACGTCGATGATCATGTCCTCCTGGCCGCCGACGTACCCCAGCTCACCGCAGCGGCGCAGGATGTCGTGCGCGGGCACCCCGTAGCGTTCCGCGGCCCGTTCGGCGTGCAGCAGGAACGACGAGTACACCCCGGCCCAGCCCTGGATGACGGCGTTGCGGTCCATCTTCGGCCACCGGTGCAGGTACGGGCGGACCACGTTCTCCGCGGCGTCGAGCAGGCCCAGCACGTCCAGTCCCGTGGTGACGCCGAGCCGGTCGAAGACCGCCGCCAGGACCTCGGTCGGCGAGTTGCCGGCGCCGGCACCCAGCGCGCACACCGACCCGTCGATGTAGCGGACGCCGGCCTCGTGGGCGAGCACCGAGTTCGCGACACCCAGCGAGAGGTTCTGGTGCCCGTGGTAGCCGACCCAGGCCTCGTCGCCGACCTCGGCGACCAGCGCCTCGAACCGGTCCTTCGCCTCGTGCATGAGCAGGGCACCCGCGGAGTCGGTGACGTACGGGCACTGGCAGCCGGCGTCGACCATGATCCGGGCCTGCTTGGCCAGGTCCTCCGGCGACGTCCGGTGCGCCATCATCAGGAACCCGACGGTCTCCATGCCGAGGTCGCGGGCCGCGGCGAAGTGCTGTGGCGACACGTCGGCCTCGGTGCAGTGGGTGGCCACGCGCACCATGTCGGCGCCGGCGTCGCGGGCCTGCCTCAGGTGCTCCACCGTGCCGATGCCGGGCACCAGCAGCACCGCGATCTTCGCCTGTGCCGCCTCCTCGCGGGCGGCGGCGATGAGCGTCAGCTCGTCGGTGTGGGAGAAGCCGTAGTTGAACGAGGACCCGCCGATGCCGTCGCCGTGGGAGACCTCGATCGTGTCCACGCCGGCGCGGTCCAGCGCGCGGACGGTGTCCCGCACGTGTTCCTCGGTGAACTGGTGGGCCATGGCGTGGCTGCCGTCGCGCAGGGTGGTGTCGGTGATGCGGACGTCGTGCTTCAGCGCCGGCCTCATGCGGGCACCACCTTCGCGCTCGCGATCAGCTCGCCGACCCGTGCGGCGGCCGCGGTCATGATGTCCAGGTTGCCGGCGTAGGGCGGCAGGTAGTCGCCGTTGCCCTTCACCTCCAGGAAGACCGCCACCCGTCCGTTGTCCCGCCAGTCCGGGCGCGGGTCGTCGAACTGGGGATCCGCGCGCAGGGTGTAGCCCGGCACGTACTGCTGGACCTCCGCGACCACGTCGTGGATCGAGCCGGTGATCGCGTCCCGGTCGGCGTCGGGGGAGATCATGCAGAACACCGTGTCGCGCATGATCATGGGTGGGTGCACCGGGTTGAGGATGATGATCGCCTTGCCGCGGTCGGCGCCACCCACCTCCTCGACGGCGCGGGCGGTGGTCTCGGTGAACTCGTCGATGTTGGCGCGGGTGCCCGGCCCGGCGCTGCGGGAGGACACGGACGCGACGATCTCGGCGTAGGGCACCGCCGTGATCCGCGATACGGCGTGCACGATCGGGATCGTGGCCTGCCCACCGCAGGTGATCATCGAGACGTTGGGGGCGCCGAGGTGCGCGGCGCCGTTGACCGGCGGGCACACCATCGGCCCCAGGTGCGCGGGCGTGAGGTCGACGGCCTGGATGCCCGCCTCCCGGTACCGCGGCGCGTTCGCGACGTGCGCCCTGGCCGAGGTCGCCTCGAACACCAGCCGCGGCAGCGGATCCTGGCGCAGCAGCCAGTCCACCCCCTCGGCGCTGGCCGCCACCCCGTTGTCCCGCGCGCGGGACAACCCGTCGGACTCGACCACGCCCACGACGTAGCCGACGTCGATGACCGTGCTGGCGCGCAACTTCTCGAACAGGTCGGTGCCGATGTTGCCCGGCCCGACGATCGCGGCGGTGACTGTGCCCATGGCCTGGACTCTGACACCGGTGCGAGGGCACGATGAAGCCGTGCGTGCCGCTGAATGGAACGGTGGGCCGAACTCGGTGTTGGGTCGCGCGATGACCCTGCTGACCGCGTTCCGGCCGGACGAGGTGGAGCTGAGCCTCGCCGAGCTGGCGCGGCGGACCGGGCTGGCGAAGTCCACCGCGCACCGGCTGCTCGGTGAGCTGACGAGCTGGGACCTGGTCGAGTGCACCCCCGGCGGGGTCCGGTTGGGCATGCGGTTGTTCGAGCTGGGGTCGCTGGTGCCGCGCCAGCGTGGGCTGCGGGAGGCGGCCGCGCCGTTCCTGGCCGACCTGTTCGAGGCCACGCACGAGACCGTGCACCTGGCGATCCTGGACGGTGTCGAGGTGGTGTACGTCCAGAAGATGGAGAGCCGCACCGGTCCTCCGGTGCCGTCCCGGGTCGGTGGCCGGTTGCCCGCGCACTGCACCGGCGTCGGCAAGGCGCTGCTGGCCTTCTCCCCGCCGGCGCGGCTGGCGGCGGTCGTCGCGAGCGGACTGCACCGCCGCGCCCCGCGCACGGTCGTCGCACCCGGCCTGCTGCGCCGGGAACTGGCCGAGATCCGCGACCGCGGCGTCGCGACGGAGCACGAGGAGTCGGGGGTGGGCATCACCTGCGTGAGCGCGCCCGTGCTCGACGCCGAAGGCGTGGCGGTGGCCGCCGTGTCCATCACCGGCTGGGTGAACCGCCTGGAGCCGGCGCGGTTCGCGCCGGCCGTGCGCACCGCCGCCCTGGGCATCGCCCGCACCCTCCGCGGCGGCCGCTGAACCATGGCGCTGGACGTGGCGAGGTGGCGCGCACACCGGTCCGGTCTGTCCACTGTGGACGAGTTGGTGTCGGTGCTGGCGGTGGAACGCCTGTCGGACACGGCGTTCACGGGCCGCAGCACGACCGTGCCGGCCCGGCGGGTGTTCGGCGGGCAGATCCTGGCCCAGTGCGCGGTGGCCGCGGCGCACACCGTCGCCCCGCCCGCGACGCTGCACTCGCTGCACGCGTACTTCCTGCGGGCGGGCCGCCCCGAGGTGAAGCTCCACTTCACGGTGACGGCGGTGCGGGACGGCCGTTCCTTCGCCGTGCGCCGGATCGACGCGGTGCAGGACGACGAGGTCGTGACCACGGTGACCGCGTCGTACCACGTCCCGGAGGACGGGTTGGTCCACCAGGACGCGATGCCGACCCGCCCGACCCCGGCCGAACTCCCCGCGAGAACACCGTTCCAGGTATCGGCGGACGGCCCCGCCCGTGTCGGCGCGGTGGAGCTCCGGGCGTGTCCTCGGGAGCCGGGCCGACCGGAATCGTCGGTGTGGCTGCGGGTCACGGCACCCCTGCCCGACGACCCGGTACTGCACCAGGCCGTGCTCGTGTACCTGTCGGACCTCTCCATCCTGCACGGCGCGTTCCACCGCCACGGCCTGGCCCGCGCGGAGGTGCGCACCGCGAGCCTC
>NZ_JBJMIE010000592.1:0-12167 GCF_045807065.1 Actinophytocola sp.
ACGTCTATCTCTCCGGCACGTTCGGACTGCAAGTCCCCGCAGGCAGCGTCGGCGCCGGGCTTCCGTTCCAGGAGATCGTCAGCTCGGGCCCGGCGTTCGGCGGTGTGCTGGGCGTCGGTGCCGGCGCGGCGGTGGTGCCCTCGTGGGGGTTCGTGCCGGTGCTGCTGCTGGGATGCGTGCTGGCGCTCGCCTCTTCCGGGCTGTGCATGAGGCTCCGCCAGCCGGGGCGGTTCCTGCCCGGCCTGCCGCCGCGGGGAGTGCCGGCGTCCACCACCTAGGGCAGCAGGTCGTCGAGGTCGGGCTCGCTCGAGAGGATCCTCTCCTTCCTGGCGAGCCTGACGATCGCCGCCACCGAGTCCTCGTTGACCTCCGGTACCCACTTCGGCAGGACCATGTTCGGGATGACCGCCTGCGGGATCTTCGTGTAGGTCGGGAGGATCCGGTGCACCTCCTCGGGGTGGCCTTCCGCGTAGGCCAGTGACTCCTTCATCGCGTCGGTGAAGCGGCGGGCCAGGTCCGGGTTGTCGGCCAGCATCTTCTTCGACGTGAAGTACTGGGCCACGCTGAGGTTCGGCGCCAGGTCCACCAGGCTCGACGCGAGCGGCCGGCCGCCCTGGGACACCACGATCTGCTGGAACGGCTCGACCACGAACGCCGCGTCCACCCGGCCCGCGGCCAGTGCCGCCGGCATCTCCGGGAAGGCCAGCTTCACGTACTCGATCGACTCCGGGTCGACGCCCGCCTTCACCGCGGACGCGCGGACCGCCAGCTCCACCACGTTCTGGAGCACGTTGACCGCGACCTTCCTGCCGGCGAGGTCCGCCACCGACGTGATCGGGCTGTTCCCCGACACCATCAGCGAGCCGAAGTCCCTGCCGGCGACACCCGTGGAGTCGTCGCCGTTGATGAGGACCTTCACCGGGAGTCCCTGCGACTGCGCGAGCAGCAGTGTCACGATGTTGCTGTAGCCGAACTGCAGGTCGCCGCTGAGCACCGCCGGGATCGTCTCCGTGCCGGCCTCGGCCGGCCTGAGGGTCAGGTCGATGTTCCGGTCGGCGAAGAACCCCTTCTCCTTGCCCAGGTAGATCGGCGCCACGTCCACGATGGAGATCAGCCCGACCGTGACGGCGTCCGGGCGGCCCGGCTGTGACGAGGAAGCCGGTGCGCCGCAACCCGCGGCGGCCAGCGCGACAGCGGTCAGGGCAACAGCGAGGCGCTTCACCGGATGCTCCCATGTTCGGACAGCGAACAGCGGTTCTGCACACGAACGCTATGGCCACGCGCGCCACCCCGTCAACCGGCGGCGTTTCACTCAGCGAAACGGACGTCTTGTCGGAAGATCCGGGCTGCCAACAGCATTCCTGCCGTGACAAGCAGCGCACGCGGGCTCGCCGGCCGGATCTTCCGGGTCGACGAGTTCGGCGTGGTCGCGGCGCTCGTCGCGCTCGTGCTCGTCATCGGGGCGTTCCACCCCGCCTTCCTCGACGTCGACCAGCTGGTGGACGTCGTCGCGCAGGCCGCGTTCGTCGGCATCCTCGCCTGCGGCATGACCTACCTGCTCGCCATGCGGGAGCTGGACCTGTCCGTCGGCTCCACCTACGCCCTGTCGATCGTCGGCGCGGCCACGCTGGTGCAGCACGGGCTGGATCCCTGGCTGGGGGCCGCGGCCGGGGTCGTGCTCGGCGCGTTCCTCGGCGCGGTCAACGGGTTCATCGGGGAGGCCGTGCGGATTCCCTCGATCATCACCACGCTGGGGACGCTCTCGCTCTACCGCGGGCTCGCGCTCGCCGTCAGCGACGGCCGGAACGTCGCCGACCTGCCGCGCACGCACGCCTTCTTCACGATCGTCGGCGGGGACCTGTTCGGGGTTCCGGTGCCGGTGTGGGTGCTGCTGGTCGTCGCGCTCGTGCTCACGGTCGTGCTGCGCGGCACGCGGTTCGGGGCCACCGTGCGGGCCATCGGGTCCAACCCCGACGCCGCGCGGTTCTCCGGGATCTCCCTGCCGCGCACCAGGGTCCAGGTGCTCACCCTCTCCGGCGCGCTCGCCGGGCTGTCGGGGATGCTCACGCTCGCGTTCTTCGCCTCCGGTGACCCCACCATCGGCAACGGGTACGAGCTGCAGGCCATCGCGGCCGCGATCATCGGGGGCACGCCGTTGCGCGGCGGGTCCGGCACCGTGTGGGGCTCGGTGCTCGGCGCGGTCATCCTCGGCACCGTCGCGAGTGGACTCGTCTACTTCGGGGTGCCCATCAACTGGAACCTCTTCGCCACCGGTGTGGTCATCCTGCTGGCCGTCGCCATGGACAGCCTGCTGCGCAGGCGGCGTGCGGCGGCCAGCTTCCTGTGAGGAGAACAGCAGTGCGGTTAGCGGCGATCGTGGCGGTGGTGCTGGTACTGGGCGGCTGCGGGTCGAGCGCCGGCGGGTCGGGCACGCGGCTCGGGTTCGCCGTCGCCACCACGAGCGAGGACTTCGCCCAGCAGATGGCCGACGGCGGCAAGTACGCGGCGTCGGCGTTCGACGGGGTGGAGGTGCGGGTGAGCGGACCGCCCGGAGTCGACGGGCCGGCCGAGGTGAAGCTCCTGCAGGACCTCGGCCGCACCGCCACCGACGGGATCGCCGTCATGAACCTCGCGCCGGACCTGTTCGTCCGGCCCATGGCGGACATCGCCAGGAAGGACATACCGCTCGTCGCCGTCGACACCGCGCCGCTGGACGGCAGCGACGTGCGCACCTATGTCGGCAACGACAACCTCGGCATCGGCCGGATGCTCGCCGACGAGGCGATCCGGCTGCTCGGGCCGAACGCCAACGGGACCGTGGTCGTGGGCACGACCGTGCCCGGGGTGCCCGTACTGGACCAGCGCGCGAAGGGCATCAAGCAGGCGTTCGCCGAGAAGCTGCCGAACGTCCACGTGCTCGGCCCGTTCGAGACCAAGATCGAACCCACGCAGAACTTCAGCATCTGGAACGGCCTGGTGAAGGCCAACCCCACCGCGCTCGCGTTCCTCGGCACCGGCGACCAGGACAGCTACAACCTCGCCAAGATCAAGCAGGAGAACCACGGCACCTACCTGACCGCGGGCTTCGACCTCAACGCGGCGACCCTGCGGGCGGTCAAGGACGGCACGAACTTCGCCACGCTCTCGCCGGAGCACTTCATGAAGGGCGCCGTCGCGATCCGCCTGCTCTCCGAGGCCGCCACGAAGGGGAAGGCGTTGCCGGAGGGCTGGATCGACTCCGGTGCGCTGCTCGTCACCAAGGACAACGTCGACGAGATCATCGCGCGAGGGCGGTCGGACGCCGCCAAGGACGAGTACTTCGGCCCGAAGCTCGACAGGTTCTTCGCCGACCTCGACGCGCACCTCCGGCCGCTGAAGGACGCGAGCTAGGTGTACCGGGCAACGGGAGTGCGCAAGCGGTTCGGCGGGGTCACCGCACTCGCCGGGGTCGACTTCGCACTGGCGCCGGGGTCCGTGCACGCCCTCCTCGGCGAGAACGGCGCGGGGAAGTCGACCCTCGTCAAGATCCTCGCCGGCGCCCTCGCCCCGGACGCCGGCAGGCTCACCCTCGACGGGAGAGCCGTGACGTTCCCGAACACGCGCGTCGCCGCTCGACGCGGGGTCGCCGTGGTCTCCCAGGAGCTGAACGTGTTCCCGGACCTCGACGTGCTCGCGAACCTCGTCCTCACCAGGGAGCCGCGGCGGGGCGTGCTCGTCGACCGCGCGGAGATGGCCCGGCGCGCGGCACCCGTGCTGGCGGAGCTGGAGTTCGATCGTCCACTCCGGACGAAGCTGGGCGAGCTGACGCTGGCCGAGCGGCAGCTCGTGGAGATCGCGCGGGCACTGCTGGACGAGCCGACGGTGCTGATCCTCGACGAGCCGACCTCCGCCCTGCCGGTCGACCGGGCCGAGCACCTGCTGGGCATCGTCGACCGGCTGCGGAACCGGGGCGTCGCCGTGCTGTACGTGTCACACCTGCTGGCCGAGGTCATGCTGATCGCGGACGAGGTGACCGTGTTGCGCGACGGCGGGGTCGTGCTCGCCCGGCCGCGGACGGAGTTGGCGGTGAAGGACATCGTCACGGCCATGGTGGGCACCGTGCCCGCGCGGCCGGCACCGGTCGCCCGGGACGCCGGGGGCGACGCCGCGCTCGTGCTGGCGGACCTGTCCGTGCCCGGGGTGCTCGACGGCGTCAGCCTCTCGGTGCGGCGCGGGGAGATCGTCGGCTGTGCCGGGAAGGCCGGCTCCGGGCACTCGGCGGTGCTCGAGGTCGTCGCCGGGTTGCGCACGGCCGCGCGGGGCCGGGTCCGGTTGCCGTCCGGGCGGACCGCACCGCGCACGATCCGCGGGGCCGTGCGGTCCGGGGTCGCGCTCGTGCCGGGGGACCGGGCGCGGGTCGGGCTCATGCTCGACATACCGGTGTGGGACAACGTGAGCGTGGTCAGCTCCGGCGCGCTCGGCCGGTACGGGCCGCTGCCCGGGCGGCGCAGGCTCGTGGCGGCCGCGGAGCGGCTGGTGCGGCGGCTGCGGATCCGGGCCGACTCGGTGCACGACCTCGTCGGGCGGCTGTCCGGCGGGAACCAGCAGAAGGTCGTGTTCGCCAAGTGGCTGGCCGCCGAGCCGGACGTCGTGCTGCTGGACGATCCCACGCGCGGCGTCGACGTCGGCGCCAAGGCGGACATGCACGAGATCATCCGCGAGCTGGCGGCCGCCGGGCGGGTGGTGCTGATCAGCTCGACCGACCCGGACGAGCTGGTCGAGCTGTGCGACCGGGTGGCCGTGTTCCACCGCGGCCGGCTGTGCGCGGAGCTGTCGGGACACGAGCTGACGCAGGCCGCCCTGCTGCACGCCGAAGCCACCGGGGAGGCCGTCCCGTGACCGTCGCCGTCGTCACCGGTGCCGCCAACGGCCTCGGCCAGACGTTCGCCCTCGCGCTCGCGCGGGCGCGCTACCGGGTCGCGGGGTTCGACGTCGCGGCTCTGGACGAGACCGAGAACCTGGTGGAGGCGGCCGGGAGCGAGCTGCTCCCCGTGCGGTGCGACGTGCGGGACCCGGAGTCCGTCGACGCGGCGGTCGAGGCGGTGGTGCGGGAGTTCGGCGCACTGCACGTGGTCGTCAACAACGCCGGGATCTACCCGCCGATCCCCTTCGCCGACACGACCATCGACGACTGGCAGCGCATCATGCGGGTGAACCTGGACGGGCCGTTCCTGGTCACGAAGGCGGCCGTGCCGCACCTGCGGGCGGCGGGGTGGGGGCGGATCGTGAACATCGTGTCGGCGGTCGTGTTCCTCGGCCCGCCCGAGCTGGTGGCGTACACGACGTCCAAGGCCGGGCTCGTCGGCTTCACCCGCGCGCTCGCCACGGAGCTGGGCCCGGACAACATCACGGTGAACGCGATCGCGCCCGGCCTCACCCACACCGCGACCGCGGCCAGGACGACCGGCGCGCACGGCGGGTTCGAGCGGGTGCGGGACCTGCAGTGCGTGCCACGGATCGAGGAGCCGGAGGATCTGGTGTCGACGCTGCTCTACGTGTGCGACAAGGGAAGCGGCTTCCTCACCGGGCAGACCATCAACGTCGACGGCGGCTCGGCCAAGCACTGATGATGCTCGGGGATCAGGAGATGGCGACGCTGGCGCGGTTCTGCGAGCTGGTGGTGCCCGGCTCGGCGACCGTCGACCCGGTGTCCTATGTAGAGCGTGCGCTGGCGGGGATGTCGCCCGTCGAGGAGGACCGGGTCCACGCCGCACTCGGCCTCGTGGTCCGGTATCTCGACGCGCCGGAGCGGATCGCGGACACCGAGGGCTTCCAGCTGCTGCGCGCACTGGCGATCGAGGCGTTCTACGGCGACTACGCCCCGCCCGGCCACGAGGGCCCGACGGGTCACGCGGTCATCGGCTACGCACCGCCGGGGACCCGCTGGCTCCGCAAGGACTGGACCTTCCTCGACCAGCCCCGCCAGGACGGGCGTGGTCAGCGTCCCGAGAGCGCCTTTCCCGGCGCTGGGCGGGAGTCGGCGGAGGTGGTCGTGGTCGGGTCGGGCGCCGGGGGTGGGGTGATCGCCGCCGAGCTGGCGCGGCGGGGGCACGACGTGCTGCTCATCGAGGCCGGCGGGTACCACCCGGCCGAGGACCGGGTGCGGTTCGAGCTGGCCGCGCGGCACCAGCTCTGGTGGCCGCACCGGGCCACCGTGCCGCGGACCGATGACGACGAGCCCGTCGCGCTGCTCGCCGGGCGGTGCGTCGGGGGCACGACGGTCATCAACACCAAGGTCGCCATGCGGGCCGCGGACTTCGACGTCGAGCGGTTCGCCACCGAGACCGGCTCCACCCTGACGATGGACGACCTGCTCCCCTGGTACGCCCGGGTCGAGGAGCGGCTCGGCGTGCGGGTCCGGGCCGACTGGACGCCCAGCGTGCACCGCGTCGAGGCCGGGTTCGCCGCGGTCGGCGCCGCACTCGAACCGGTCCGCTCCTACACCGACTACACCTGCACCCGGTGCGGCGCCTGCACGACCGGCTGCCCGACCAACGCCGGCCGTGACGCGCTGAACACCTTCCTCGCCCCGGTCCTGGCCCGCGACGAACTGCGCCTGTCGACCCACCGCACAGTCACCGAGGTCCTGCTGGACGGCGTGAAGGTCGCCGGTGTGCGGTACCGGAGTCCCGACGGCACCACCGGCACGGTGTCGACCAGGGTCGTCGTGCTCGCCGCCGGCAGCCTCGGCACACCGCAGATCCTCCTGCGCAGCGGCGGCTACCTGGCCCTGGACACGCCGAGCACGAGGCTGGTCGGGACGACGCTCGGCCTGCACCCCGCGCGCCTGGTGTACGGGCTGTTCGACGAGCCGGTCGACTGCCACCTGGTCTACCCGATCACCGCGCACTGCCTGGCCCACCAGCGGGACTTCGTCGTCGAGGGCACCACCATCCAGGAGCCGGTGAGCTTCGCGACGAGCATGGTCGACGTGCGGGGCCGCCCGCTGTGGGGCGCGGACCTGGCCGCCGTCGTGCGCGGGTACCGGCGCTGGGCGGGCCTGCTCGCCATGGCGAACGACGAGAACACCGGCACGGTCGAGCTGGACCCGGCCGGGAGGGCCGTGTTCACCAAGGGCTTCTCGGCGGCGGAGCGGCGCAGGCTCGACGACGCGCTCGCGTTCACCACCGAGGTGCTGACCGCGGCGGGCGCCCGGCGGGTGGTGTGGAGCGGGCTCTCGACCTCGCACGTCCAGGGCAGCGCCCGGATGGGCGCGGACCCGAACCGCTCGGTCGTCGACGACCGGGGGCGGGCACACGGTGTGGACGGACTGTACGTGGGTGACGGGTCGGTCGTGCCGGCGTCGCTGTCGGTCAACCCGTCGCTGACGATCATGGCGCTGGCCGCGATGATCGCCGACAACCTGGCTGGAGAGCTCGCATGACTCCTATCGAGGCGCTGCTCGAGATCCTCCGCGACGAGGGCGTGACGAAGATCTTCGGCAACCCCGGCACGACCGAGCTGCCGTTGCTGGACGCGTTGGCGAGGACGCCGGACCTCGAGTACGTGCTGGCCGTGCAGGAGGCGTCCGCGGTCGCCATGGCCGACGGGTACGCGCGCGTCACCGGGCGGCCGGCGTTCGTGAACCTGCACGTCGCGGCCGGGCTCGCCAACGGCCTGATCGGCCTGCTCAACGCGCGGCGGTCACGCACTCCCCTGGTGGTCACGGCGGGACAGCAGGACCGCAGGCACCTGCTCGAGGACCCGATGCTGGGTGGGGACCTCGTCGGCATCGCCCAGTCGGCGACCAAGCAGGCGGTGGAGGTGCAGCACGCGCGGGACCTGCCGGTCGTGCTGCGGCGGGCGTTCGCGCTGGCCGCCCGGCCGCCGGCCGGTCCCGTGTTCGTCGGTATCCCCATGGACCTGCTGCGGGAGGACGTCGAGGTCGAGGTGCCCCCGCGGGCACCGGTCCCGCCGCGTGGGCCGGCCGCCGGGCTGGCGGAGGCGGCCCGGCTCCTCGCGAGCGCCGAGCGGCCCGCGATCGTGGCGGGTGACGGTGTCGGGCGGGACGACGCGGTGGCCGAGCTGGTCGCACTGGCCGAACGGCTCGACGCGACCGTCTTCCACCATCCGATGCACGATCGGCTGAACTTTCCATTCAGCCATCCGTTGCACGCGGGCATGATCGCGCCACGGAACGCGGCGGTCCGGGAGTCGTTGGCCGGTCACGACGTGGTCTTCGTCGTCGGCGCGCACGCCTTCTCCCCGCACCACTACACGCCCGGCTCACCCATCCCGCCCGGCACCCGGGTCGTGCAGCTCGACGAGGACCCGGCCGAGCCGGGCCGGAACTTCCCCGTGGCGCTGGGCCTGGTCGGCGACGTGAAGGCGTCGCTCGCCGAGCTGGTCGCGCGGACCGGGTCCGTCGAGCGGTCGAGTCGGGCGGGCGGGGCGACGACCCGAGACGTGCCGGCGACGGTGGACGTGCCGTCCACCGTGGACATGCCGGCCACGGTGGACGTGCCGGACGCGGTGGGCGTGCCGCTCGAACCGGTCGTCGCGGCGCGGGCGATCGCCGACGGGCTGCCGCCGGACGCGGTGGTGCTCGACGAGGCCATCACGGTCGGCGTCCTGCTGCGGCCACTGCTGCGGCTCGACCGGCCGGGCTCGTTCGCGCACACGGTCGGCGGCGGCCTCGGCTGGGGCTTCGGCGGGGCCGTGGGGACGCGCATGGCGCAGGACCGCCCGGTCGTGGCCGTGCTGGGCGACGGGTGCGCGATGTTCGGCCTGCAGGGCCTGTGGAGTGCCGCCCGGTACCGGGTTCCCGTGCTGTTCCTGGTGATGAACAACGGCGAGTACCGCACGCTGAAGGACACGCTCGGCGAGTTCTACGGTCCCGGCCCGCACCCCGGGATCGAGCTGGGGCGGCTGGACTGGACGAAGGCGGCGGAGTTCTTCCGCGTCGCCGCGCGGCGGGTGACCAGCGACGCGGACCTGCGGGTGCTGGTCGCGTCGGCCGGGTCGCTGACCGCACCCCTCCTGGTGGATGTGCCGTTGCGCTGATGGGCACCCGCGACCAGGATCGGACCATGGCCACACCGCCGCCGAAGTCGGTCCTGGCTCGTGGGTTGCTGCTGCTGGGCGCGTTCGGCGCGGCGGACGTCGAGTTGACGCTGGCGCAGCTGTCCGCGCGGACCGGGCTGCCGAAGCCGACCGCGCACCGGCTGGTCGCGGAGCTGGTGGCGTGGGGTGGGCTGGAGCGCACGGAGAGCGGCTACCGGCTGGGGATGACGCTGTTCGTGCTGGGCCAGCGGGTGCCCCGGCAGCGGAGCCTGCGGGAGGCCGCCCTGCCGTACCTGGAGGACCTGTACGAGGCGACCCACGAGAACATCCACCTCACGGTCTTCGACTCGACGGACACCTTGTTCCTGGAGAAGGTCACGGGCCGCCGCTCCATGCCCATCGTGTCGCGCGTCGGCGGCCGGCTGCCGGCCCACTGCACGGCCAGCGGGAAGGTGTTCCTGGCGCTGGGTCCGCCGGCCTACCTGCGGCGGGTTGTCGACTCCGGGCTCCACCGCCTGACCGCCAGGACGATCATCATGCCGGGGCTGCTGCGGCAGGACCTGGCACGCACGCTGGAGCGCGGCTACGGCATCAACCGCGAGGAGTCCGAGACCGGCGTGGTCGCGGTGGCCGCCCCCGTGCACGACCACCGCCGCCGGGTCGTCGCGGCCCTGTCCATCGCGGGTTCGGCCCACCGCCTGGACCTGGAACGCCTCGCGCCGGCCGTCCGCACCGCGGCGCTGGCCCTGTCCAGGGAAATGGCCGCGAACGTCCGGTAGGCGGGGATGCCGGACCTGGGAGTTGACTGTGTATGTCGGTGAATACTTGACAATCTTGAGAAACCGCCGTGTCCCGTTGTGATCTGCGCTTCATCCACGGTATCTATTGGACGTGTGACTGCCATCACTGACTGTGAAGGCGCTCACGGGTGCCCCAGGACGGACACGGCGCGACTGTATGCTGTAGGCAGTCGACAACAACCTGTCGCGCACATGGCAAGACCGTACTAACTCTCGTTGGAGACACCATGCAGGAGTTGCCGAAGGAACTGGCTGCTCGCCGGATCGATCGGCCGGTACCCCTGCGTGAGCACGTCTACCAGGCCATGCAGGAGCTGATCATCTCACGGCGGCTGGCGCCCGGCCAGCACCTGGTGGAGAGCGAGCTGGCGCAGATGCTCGGGGTCTCCCGGCAGCCGGTGCGCGAGGCACTGCAGTGGCTGAACAACGAGGGCTGGGTGGACCTGCGCCCCGGCTACGGCGCCTTCGTGCACGCACCGACGCCGGACGAGGCCGACCAGCTGCTCGCCGTTCGCTCGCTCCTCGAGAGCGAGTCGGCGCGGTTGGCGGCGCTGCACGCCGACGAGGAGGGCATCGCGCAGCTGCGGGACCTGAACAGGCAGGGCCTGGACGCCGTGGCCGAGGACGACATCGACCGAGCCGTGGCCCTCAACGCGGCCGTGCACCGGTGTGTGACGGAGCTGTCCGGGAACAAGGTGCTGCTCGACTTCGCGACCCAGGTGGACCGCCGGGTGCGCTGGTACTACACGCCGATCGCCCGCCAGCGCGGCAAGCAGTCCTGGCAGGAGCACGCGAGGGTGATCGACGCGATCGAGAACCGGGACGCCGAGGCCGCCGCCCAGATCATGAAGGAACACACCGAGCGGACGCGGAAGTCCTACCTCGAACAGCGCGACGCCGAGGGTGACCAGGAACAGGTCATCGAGCTGCCCGCGCGCCGCCGTCGGCGGACGCCCAACAAGGGCTGAGTCTCCCCCACCGCAGCGGGCTCTCCTGCTCGCTCGACCAACCCCGGTCGCGTCGACGTGGCCCGGGTCCAGCAGTGCTGCCCGCGAGGTGGAGCAGTACCTGCGTGAGCAGGCCATGGGGAGTGTGACGCCCACCTCCGTCTAGAACCCCGGCATGGGGGAACCCGGTGCGGTGGTTGAGAGAGGCGGGAACCGGGACGCGGGATAAGGAACTCAGCGGGGCTGGGCCACGGTCCGTATGGCCCAGCCCCGCCAGACCCTAACGGCCACACGCCGACTTCACCATGAGGTCAGGCCAGTGCGCGCGGGGCCGGTGGGGCCGGCCCGCGGTCCGCGCGGGCCGGCCCCACCGGGTCCTTCAGGCGGGATCGCCGTTCGGAACCGGTTGTTCCTCCGCCCCGGTGACCTCGTCCAGCTCCTTGTCGCGGTCGCGGCCGCCCTTCCACAGGCTGATGACCGCGGTCAGCACGAGCACGCCGATGATCACGCCGAGCGACCACAGGATCGGGATCTCCGGGGCCCACGAGACGCCCTGGTGGTGCAGTGTCTCCACGACCAGCTTGAAGCCGATGAAGCCGAGCACCACGGCCAGCCCGTACGACAGGTACACGAGCCTCTCGATGAGCCCGCCGATGATGAAGTACAGCTGCCGCAGGCCCATCAGCGCGAACGCGTTGGCCGTCAGCACCAGGTAGGGCTCCTTCGTGAGCCCGAAGATGGCCGGGATCGAGTCGACCGCGAACAGCAGGTTGGTGGTGCCGATCGCGATCATCACGATGAGCATCGGGGTGAACAGGACCTTCCCGTTCACGCGCGTGGTGAGCCTCGCGCCGTCGTACTTCTCCGTCGCCGGCAGGACCTTCTTGGCGGCGCGGAGCATCACGTTCTCCTTGAACTCCTCCTCTTCCTCGTCACCGCTGATCGCGAGCTGGACGGCGGTGTAGAGCAGGAACGCGCCGAAGAGGTAGAACAGCCAGTCGAACCTGGCGATCGCCGCGGAACCCAACGCGACCACGATCACCCGCAGTACCAACGCGATCACGATGCCGACCGACAGCACCTTCTGCTGGTGCTCCCGCCGCACCGCGAAGCTCACCATGATCAGCATGGTGACGAACAGGTTGTCCACGGACAGCGAGTACTCGGTGATCCAGCCCGCGAACAGCTCACCGCCGTACCTGGGGCCCTTGAACAGCAGTATGGCGAGCCCGAAGAGGATGGCGAGCCCCACGTAGGCCGTGATCCACAGCACGCACTCCTTGAGCGTGGGGTGGTGCGGGTTGCGCGAGACGATGTAGAAGTCGGCGCAGATGATGGCGGTCAGGCCGACTGCGGTGACAGCCCATAGCCACAGGGG
>NZ_JBJMIE010000593.1:0-4252 GCF_045807065.1 Actinophytocola sp.
GAAGCCACCGGCGCCGAGCAGTGCCGCGAGGGGGACGTCGAGCAGCAGCAGGAGGTGCCAGTGGTTCGCGGACCGCAGCCCCGACACGGCCCCGACGACCCCCATGGCGACCAGGGACGGCGCGGCGACCAGCAGGCCGATCCTCGGCCAGGCCAACACCTCCCGCCGGTCGACCAGCACCGCGACCAGACCGGCGAGCAGGGCCAACCCACTCCAGAGCGCCACGGCCGGGGTGAAGTCGGCGATCACCTCCGACAACGCGGTGGCGGGCCGGGTCAGCCAGTTGTGCCAGACCGCCACGACATCGGCGAGCGCCATCGGCAGCACCATCCCGCCGAGCACGCAGGGCAGCCCCACCGACCACCGGCGAGCCAGTCCCGGCCCGGGCGGCAGGTCACCGACGCGGGCATCGCTATCGGGAGCCGACATCAGCGCAAACCCGCTCCCCCGCGACGAAGGCACCGCCCGGCAGCACGTCCCGCTCCTTCTTCACGCCAGCTCCTCGCCACGCCGACCGCCTCCTCACTCCGCTCCGGGGATGTTCCTCGACTCAACGATCCAGGTCGCCGGCGCGATCGCCGCCCGAGCCATCATCAGCAGGACCGCTCCTCCTTCACGAAACTACCGGCCAGCAGCCCTCTCCCCGGCGCACCTCACACCTGGCGGCGATGCCGGCCTCCTTGCCCACCTTGGCCAACTCGGCCTCGGCTATCTCGGCCGTCCTGGCCGCCTCGACCACCTCGCCGTCTTGGCCAACGCGGCCGTCTCGGCCCCCATGGCCAACTCGGGCAACTCGGCCGTCTCGCGCCTCGGCTATTCCGGGCACCCAAGCACCCCACGCACCTCAGCCACCCCCGGCACCCGAGCACCGCGGCCACCGAGAACGGTCCCGGATCTGGTGATGGGGTTCGCCGGTTCGGGGCGTCACTCCCCCGAGCCGCGGTCAGCGGGAACCCGCTCCTCGACGAAGCTGCCGTCGGGGATCTCGCCCTGTTCTTCCAGCTTCTCCTCGTACTCGTACTGGATGCCGGCCGTGCGGGTGCCCTCGTTGGTGACCACGTTCATCCCGGCCTCCTTACCGGCGTCGATGACGTGCTCGGCCACGCCCGCCGCCGGGTGGTCCTCGACCCAGCGGTGCAGGTTGCCGGCCGGGCCGATGCCGTGGTCGTGGAAGTCCTCCACGCGGCCGTCGATGATCTCCTCGCGTTCGTGGGCCAGCTGGCCGGAGTCGTGGTTGATGTCGTTGCCCTCGTGGCGCAGTTGGTTGTGGCTCTGTTCGAGGTCGTGGCGCTCCCGGTTCAGTGCCCGGTCCTCCTGGTTGAGCGCGCGGTTCTCGTCCTTGAGCGGTTCGCGCTCCCGGTTGAGCCGCCGTGTCCCGCCGCGGTCGTGGTCTCGCAGCGACCGGTCCAGCTCGTTCTGGTTGCGGCCGAGCGCGTCGCGGTTGGCGCCCAGGTTCTGCTCGTTGTCGACCGCCCGCTCGTTGTGCGCGGCCTCCTGCCCCAGCTGGTCCTGGGAGCGTGCGCCATGCTCGTGCACCCGCTCGGTGTGCGCGGCCGCCCTCGTGTTGAAGTCGTCGACCTTGCCGGCCTCGCGACCCGCCGCCCGCTCGAAGCCCTCGCCGGCGTCGCGCAGGGCGGTCTCGGACTTCTTCGCGCCCTTGGCCAGCTGCTCGGTCTCCCGCACGACCTTGCTCACCTTGCCGGCGTTGCTGGCCGCCAGCGAGGCGCCCTCGGCGACCTCGTCGGCGATGAACACGGCCTCGCTGCCCCCGAAGGTGACCGGGGCCAGCGCGCTCGCGGCGATGAACTTGACGATGGCGTCGCCGACGAACTGGGAGATCGAGTCGCGGACGATGCTGCGCGTGGTGCCGACGATCATCGCCGCGGTGTGCATCGCCTGGGTGGCGCCGTCGACGTGGGCGGCGAGGCCGTTCACCGCCTGCTGGTAGTTCTGCGCCGCCTGGCGGTAGCCGTCGGCGGCCTGGCCCTGGGTCTTCTGCAGGGTGCCCACCGAGTTGACGTAGTTCTCGGCGCTGGACCGCAGGTGCTCGGCGACGTTCTGCAGCGTCTGCGCCTTGGCGGTGACCGCCTCCGGGTCGCCGGCGAGCCAGTCCAACGGCTTCTTGAGGAAGCTGACGTGCTCGATCAGCCAGCCGATGCCGGCCCCGGCGAGGCTGCCGAGGGGGTCCATGGCCATCCCGAGGCCGTCGAGGCCGTCGGCGGCGAGGTCCATCGCGAAGCCGCCCCAGTTGCCGGTGGCGCCGTCCTGGATGGTGGACGCGACGTCGTTGAACAGCCCGGCGCCCTCGGTCGACTTGGTCAGCCCGCCGTGTTCGAGGTCGGTCGGCGCGATGGTGAAGTTGGACAGCGGGTGGGTGATCGGGTTGGGGTTCGCCTGCCCCTCCGACTCGGCGAGCAGGGGGTTGCCCTCGGTCATCGACCCTCTCCCCGGTTGATGTTGTCGAACGTGTCCGCGTGGGTCCGGTCGATCTGGACGGTGCTCTCACGCATCGCCTTGAGCTGGTCGGCGATGTGGTTGCCGGCGGTGACCGACGCGGAGATCGCCTTGTCGGCGCCGTCGGTCCAGTAGTGCAGTGCCCACGACCAGGTCGAGCCGATCAACCCGAACGCGTTGATGTCGATGGGCTGGAGCGCCGAGCGGGTCGCGCCGTCGACGTTGGACATGAGGTCGCGCACCTGGGTCTCGTGAGTCTGCAACTCGGCCGGGTCCAGCTGGAACCCGTCGCCATCCGGTGGTGCCATCACCAGTCCTCCTCACGGGACAGTGGACTGTCCATACCGAAGCTCTCGTCCTCGTCCGCCATCGGACGGCGGCGGACGGGCGGCGGTTCCGGCCGGTTCGGTGGTACTTCCGGCCGGTTCGGTGGCGGCGGCTCGGCGAGGTACTCCTCGTTGAGCGCCTGCCCGCCCGGGTTGTCCGACAGTTCCGCTTCCGCCGTTTCCTCCGGCAGATGCGCCGGCGGGATCTGCTCCTCGACGAACCGCATCGCGTCGCTGTCCTCGCCGACCAGCGGGGTCATGATCGCGAGGATCTGCTGGGACGCCTGCGCCTGTGCCCGCCGGGCGGTCGCCATCACCACCTCGGCCAGCCGCTCGCGCGGAACCCGGTCGGCGGCCGGCCCGAACGACAGGCTCTGCAGCGCACCGCCCCCGTTGACCGTGACGGTCACCGCGCCGTCCTGACTGGACGCCGTGCCGGCCAGGTGCCGGATCCGCTCCCTGGCCTCGGTCGCACGCGCGGCGAGGGCCGAGACGTCCTGCGTGTAGGAGTCGACGATCTGTTTCGGGTCCACCGGAACTCCCGGGTGTACTTCTGCGGTTCGCGTTTTCTCCGGTGCACGCTATCGCTGTTCCGCTCCGCGATGGAGCGGTACGAACATTCCCGCCGTGTTCATGCTGCTGTGGCAAAGTTTGGGCGGATTCGACATTTCGCGAGTGCTTTGACTGGTCGATATTCCTTTGCCCGTTTCCGGCCGGCGGAAGAGTGGCGAGGACTCACCGCGTCCCTTGGTGCATGAGCCGGACGTCGTTGTCCAGCACCTGCCGGTGCGTCTCGACCAGCCGGGGCGACGGGTCCAGGCCGAACCGCTCGACGAGCACCGCGCGGGCCCGCCCGAACACGGTGGACGCGTCCGCCTGCCGGCCGGCCCGGTACAGCGCGACCATCAGCTGCGCCCACCACCGATCGTGCCCGGGGTACAGCTCGGTCAGCCCGGTCAGCTCGTCGATCAGCGTCCCGCCGGCGCCGGTCGCGAGCTCGGCGTCGACGCGGTCCGCCATGGCGGACAGCCGCAGCTCCCGCAGTCGTGTCGCCTCCGACCGCAACGCCGGGACGCCGGCGAACTCCTCGTACGCCTCACCCCGCCACAGTGCCAGCGCGAGCGACAACGACTCGGCGGCGATCTCCGGCCGTGACCCCGCCAGCGCGGCGCGTCCCTCCACCACGAGACGCTCGAACCGCTGGGTGTCGACCAGGTGCGCCGGCAGGCGCAACGCGTAGCCGGCCGGATGCGTCTCGAGCAGCTCCCGCCCACCCAGCGCGGTCGCCGCCGGCAGCAACGCGCGGCGCAACCGCGACAGGTAGGTCAGCACCGTCCGGTGTGCGTGTGGCGGACTCGCCGCCCCCCAGAGCGCGCTGGCGAGGGCACCGACACCGGTCACCCGGCCCGCGTTGGCCGTCAGCACCGCGAGGAGCGTGCGGATGCGGGGCCCGCCGAGCTCGACCGGCCGAC
>NZ_JBJMIE010000594.1:0-10711 GCF_045807065.1 Actinophytocola sp.
GTCGGGCTGCCTCGGTCGGGCTGCCTCGGTCGGGCTGCCTCGGTCGGGCTGCCTCGGTCGGGCTGCCTCGGTCGGGCTGCCTCGGTCGGGCTGCCTCGGTCGGGCTGCCTCGGTCGGGCTGCCTCGGTCGGGTGGGCTCAGTCCGGTGGCTCGACCGTGCCGGCCTCGTCGCGCACGTCCTCCTCGGCCGGCGGCTTCTCCGGGTCGGGCTTCGGGATCGGGATGTCGAGGTCCGGCGGCTGCGGCGTGTCCGGCGGCTGCGGCGGATCCGGGTTGCGGGGCGTGGTGTCGCTCATGGCGGGGTGATTACCCCTGGCCGCCGTGCTTCAAGCGGTGCGGTCGCCCGCCACGGTCGCGGCCCGGACCGCGGTCCGGAGTGGACGAGAACGGCCCGCGGTGGGGTGCCGCTGTGCCAGGATGGGCGGCCAGGGGGTAGTGCTTGTGTCTCGTATTCATCCGACCGCCGTCGTGTCCTGGGACGCGGTCGTCGCGGACGACGTGGTGATCGGGCCGTACGCGGTGGTGCACCCGTACGTCCGGTTGGCGCCCGGTGTGCGGATCGACGCGCATGCCGTGGTCGGCGGTGATCCGCAGGACCTGTCGTTCGCCGGTGGCATCACGTGGCTGTCGGTCGGGCCGCGCACGGTGATCAGGGAGGCCGCGATCGTGCACCGGGCCACCAGGCCGGACGTGCCCACGAGGATCGGTGCCTCCTGCCTGATCATGGGGCAGGTGCACATCAGCCACGACGCTGACGTCGGCGACCGGGTCGTGGTGGCGCAGCGGACGGCGCTCGCCGGACACGTCACGGTCGGGTCCGACGCGGTGATCGGCGGGATGACCGCGGTGCACCAGCACGTGCGGATCGGTACGCGGGCGATGGTCGGCGCACTGGCCAAGGTGACGCGGGACGTGCTGCCGTTCTGCGCGGTCGACGGCAACCCGGCGACCCACCGGGCGCTGAACGTCGTGGGCCTGCGGCGGGCCGGCTTCTCGGCCGCCGACCGCCGGGAGCTGCGGGCGGCCTACAACCGGCTGCGTGCCGGCCTGCCGCTGGAGGACCGCGCGGGGCTCGTGGGGCAGCTCGCGGAGTTCCTCGACGTGCCGTCCCGGCGGGGGATCAGCGCGTTCGACAAGGCACGGGAGGTGGCCTGATGTGGACCCTGGCCGAGCTGGCGCCACTGCTCGGGGCGGTGGTCGGCGCGTCACCCGACTTCGTGGTGGCGCGGCCGGTCCCGCACGACTCCGACGATCCGCGGGGTCTCGCGTACTGCACCGGGCCGAAGCACGCGCGCGTGGCGGCCCGGCACGCGGTGGGTGCGTTGATCGTGCCGCCCGGGCTGGCGGTCGACCGGCCGTGCCTGCACGCCGAGCGACCCCAGGCCGCGTTCATGCGTTTCCTGGCGATGTGCCGGCGCCCGCTTCCCCTGGCCGACGGCGTGCACCCGACCGCCGTGGTCGATCCGGCGGCGGGCGTGGCCCCCGGCGCCTCGGTCGGGCCGTACGCGGTGGTGGCCCGCGGCGCCCGGATCGCCGCGGGGGCACGGGTTTTCCCGTTCTGCTACGTCGGCGAGGACTGCGTGGTCGGGCCGGAGACCGTGCTGTACCCGCATGTCGTGCTGTACCAGGACGTGCGCCTCGGCGCCCGGTGCGTGGTGCACGCCCACGCCGTGCTCGGGGCCGACGGTTTCGGGTTCGCGTGGGACGGCGTGCGGCAGGTCAAGGTCGAGCACGTCGGCGGGGTCCGCATCGGCGACGACGTCGAGATCGGCGCGGGTTCGGCGATCGACCGGGCGACCAGCGGCGCGACCACGGTGGGGCCCGGGGTCAAGGTCGACAACCTCGTCCAGATCGGGCACAACGCGACCGTGGGCGCGGATTCGCTGATCTGCGGCCAGGCCGGGGTCGCCGGGAGCGCCGTCCTCGGGCGACGCGTGACGCTGGGCGGGCAGAGCGGCGTGACCGACCACATCTCGCTTGCCGACGGCGTGACCCTGGCGGCCCGCGCGGCGGCGGGCCGCGATCTCACCGAACCCGTTGTGCACCACGGTTTCCCGGCCCGCCCGGACGGCCTGCGGATCTCGGCCGTGCTGGCGGAGCTGCCCCGGCTGCGCGACCGGATCCGGGAGCTGGAACGGCTGCTGGCGGAATGACCCGCCGCCGGACCGTGTCGGCGCCGGTGACGTTCACCGGCCTCGGTCTCCACTCCGGTCGCCCCGTCACGGTGCGGGTCCACCCCGCCGACACCGGGATCGCCTTCCGCTGCGGGGATTCACGCGTCGCCGCCGCCCCCGCGGCGGTCACGGACACCCGCTGGCACACGACGCTGGGCGCCGTGGGCACCGTCGAGCACCTGATGAGCGCGTTCGCCGGGCTGGAGATCACCGACGCCGAGGTCGAACTGTCCTATCCGGAGCTGCCCGCACTCGACGGCAGTGCCGCCGGGTACGTCGCCGCGCTGCGCACCCAGCCACTCGGTGAGGCGGACGTCGTCCCGCCCTTGCCGCGCGGGGAGGTCGTGGCCGGGACGGCGGACAGTTCGATCAGCGTCCGGGCGGGGACCGGGGTGTGGTCGTACACCTTCCGGCACGGCACCGGCGCGCGGACCTTCACCTGCCGGCTCCCGCGCGACTACCCGACCGAGGTCGCCCCGGCACGCACGATCGCGGTGGCCGACCAGGTGCCCGCCATGCGTGCCCAGGGGTTGGGCCGCGGCCTGGACGAGTCGTCGGTCGTGCTCCTGACCCGCGACGGCTACGCGAACACGCCGCGGTTCCCCGACGAGCCGGCGAGGCACAAGCTGCTCGACCTCGCCGGCGACCTGTACCTGACCGGCATCCCGGTTGGGCTGCTGGACGTGACGGCGTCGTTCAGCGGCCACAGCGCCAACATCGCCGCGGCCGTGGCACTTCTGGGCGATACCGAGCCGGCCCCGATATGGTCTACGAGACCTCGGGCGCCCCGGCGCGGATGGGAGCAGATGCGATGACGGAGAACGGCATAGTCTCGGTGGAGTCGCTCGCCGCCGAACTGCTCGAGGAGGCCCGCGGTCACCACTCGAAGCGCGCCGCCAGAACCCTGGTGTCCGGCACCGCCCAACGGGCGACGCTGATCGCACTCTCCGCGGGCGCGGAGATGTCCGAACACGACGCGCCGACGGCCGCCACGCTGCAGCTGCTGAGAGGTACCGCGAGGTTGCACACCCGCAACCAGGAGTGGGTCCTGGCCGCCGGCCAACTCGTCGCCGTCCCACCCCAACGTCACGGCCTCACCGCCGTCACCGACGCGGTCGCCCTGCTCACCGTCGCGCTCCGCTGACCCTGCCTGGAGTTCGGCCGCCTCGCCGTCGCCTTCCAGCCGTGATCGATCGACGTTCGCAGTGCGAGCCGGCGCCCGTCACTCTGGGTGACTCGGTCCACCCGGTCGTCGGGTTTTGCCGGGTCCACTCAGGGCACTCCCGTGCACATGCGACGTCCCCGTGGTGTGGTCGACAGCTCGTTGTCCGTGTTGGCCGAGGGTTACGGCTGGTTGCCCGCCCGCCGGGCCCGGTCCGCGTCCGGGGTGGCGCGGACGCGGGTGCTGGGCCAGCCGGCGGTCGGGCTGTGCGGCGAGGACGCGGCCCGGTTCTTCTACGACGAGGACCACGTCAAGCGGCACACGGCCATCCCGTGGCCGGTGCAGAACACCCTCTTCGGCCGGCACGCGGTGCACACGCTCGACGGCGAGGCGCACCGCTGCCGCAAGAGCATCTTCCTCAAGGCCGTGACCCCGGCCGCGGACGAGGTCGCCGGGCACGTCGCGGCGGCGTGGGACGACGCCGTGGCGTCCTGGCAGCCGGGCCGGCCGCTGGTGCTGTTCGACGAGACCGCGCGGATCATCACCCGGGGAATGTGCCGGTGGGCCGGCGTCCCGCTGCCCGAGACGGACGTGCCGGCCGTGGCACGGGACCTGGTGGCGATGGTCGACGGCTTCGCCACACCCGGGCCCCGGCACTGGAAGGCCCGCGCCGCCCGGGGCCGGCGCGAGGCGTGGCTCGGCCGGCTGGTGGCGGGCGTCCGCGACGGGGCGACCACCCCCACCGGCGGTTCCGCGCTCGAGATCGTCAGCAGCCACCGGGAGTTGGACGGCGAGGAGCTCTCGCCCCGGCTCGCGGCGGTCGAGCTGCTCAACGTCATCCGCCCGGCGGTCGCGGTCTGCTGGTTCGTCGCGTACGCCGGCCACGCCCTGCACCGGTGGCCGGCGCACCGGCAGCGGCTGGCCAGCGGGGCCGTCGGGTTCGCCAACGCGTTCGCGCACGAGCTGCGGCGGTTCTACCCGTTCGCGCCGTTCATCGGCGGCCGGGCCGTGCGGGACCTGACCTACCGCGGCGAGCACATCCCGCGGGGCGCGATGGTGCTGCTGGACCTGTGGGGCCACAACCACGACGAGGAGCTGTGGGGCGACCCCTACGCGTTCCGGCCGGAGCGGTTCCTGGGCCGTGAGGTCGGGCCGTTCGAACTGGCCGCACAGGGCATGGGTGACGTGTACACGAACCACCGCTGCCCGGGCGAGTCCGCGGTGGTGGCGATACTGCGGACCCTCGCGGTGCGCCTGGCCCGCCTCGACTACACGGTGCCGGAGCAGGACCTGGCGATCTCGCTGCGCCGCGTGCCGGCCAGGCCCACGAGCGGCTTCGTGCTGATCCCCGGCTGACCGGCCCTGTTCACCGGGGCCGACCGGCTGTAACATTCTCGTTATCAGCGGCGTCGAAGCGCTTCGACAGTCGGTATCGACAGAGGTTTCGACGGCGGCTTCGACCCGGCCCCGATGGAGCGTGCCTCGATGACGAAGCGACGTGTCCCCGTTCAGCTGCCGCGCCGTGGTTTCCTGGCGGCCGCCGGTGCCCTCGCCACTGCCGCGGCGCTCCCGGTGCCCGCCGGCGCTTCCGCTGCGTCCCGCGGCAACCGCTACGAGCTGCAGAAGCGGTTCGTGGACTGGCGTTTCGGCATGTTCCTGCACTTCAACATGGGCACCTTCCACAACCAGGAGTGGGTGGACCCGAACCAGGACCCGGCGTCGTTCAACCCGACCGCCCTGGACTGCGGGCAGTGGGCCGACGCGGCCGTGGCGGCGGGCATGCGCTTCGCGGTGCTCACCGCCAAGCACCACGACGGGTTCTGCCTGTGGCCGACGCGCTACACCGACTACAGCGTGATGAGCAGCGGGTACCGGCACGACGTGGTGCGGGAGTACGTCGACGCGTTCCGCGCGAGGAACGTGGTGCCCTGCCTGTACTTCTCCATCTGGGACCGCACCAACGGGGTCGGCCCGGCGGTGTGGGACGAGGACGCCCCGATCGACCTGGAGCTGGTCAAGGGCCAGCTCACCGAGCTGCTCACCCGGTACGGGCGCATCCCGCTGCTGATCTTCGACGGCTGGGCGTGGCATCCGCGCCTCGGCCACCAGGTGGTGCCCTTCGGCGAGATCCGGGAGCACGTGGCGGCCCTGCAGCCGGACTGCCTGGTCCTGGACCTGAACGGGCTCTCCGAGCCGTGGGACACCGACCTGCTGTTCGTCGAGGAGCCCAAGGGCGGCGTGTTCTGCCCGCCGGACAACACCTATGCGGCGAGCCAGGGGCAGACCATCTCACCGGCCGGCTGGTTCTGGCACCCCGCGACCCCCGGCGCCGTGCTCACCCCGGAACAGGTCGTCGACGGACACCTGGCCGTGCTCGAACCGAGGTACTGCACGTTCATCCTGAACTGCCCGCCGAACCCGCAGGGCCTGCTGGACGCGACCGTGGTGGAGACGCTGCGGCAGGTCGGCACGCGGTGGTCGCCCAACCGCGGCCGCCCGCCGCTGCCCGCCCAGCCCGACCAGGTGCGCCACCCGCTCACCCCGGTCGCGGCGGCCGGCGGCGGGAACGCGGCCCTGGCCGTGGACGGTCACAGCGACTTCGGCTGGAACGGACAGGCCGACCAGACGCTGTGGTCGGCCGGCCCGCTGCCACAGTCGATCACCCTGGACCTGGGCCGGGTCTACCGGGGCGTCGACACGCTGACCTACCTCCCCCGGCAGGACACGGCCACCGCGTACGCGTTCGACTACCTGACCGAGGGCGACATCACCGCCTACCGCATCGAGGCGAGCGCCGACGGCCGGCACTTCCACGAGGTGGCGCGGGGCTCGTGGGCCCCGGACAACACGCTCAAGCGTGCCCGTTTCCACGCCCCACCGACCCGCTACCTACGCCTGGTGGCCACCGCCACGGCAGGCGGCACGACCGCGACCGCGAGCGAGATCGGCTGCGGCGGCACCCGAACCAGGCCGGTCTAGTCCGTTATCGAGAAGTCCGTGACCTCGAAGGTGACCGGTTTGCCGTCGGTCGAGACGATCTCCACGCCGTAACAGACCTGGCCGAGGGTGGAGTCCGCCGGCACGCGGCCGTTGCCGACCAGGTAGTCCAGGAACGCCCGCAGGTCCAGGGTGCCCGACGTCAGCGGTCGGGCCGGCACGAAGGCCAGGTACTCGTTGTCGCCCGTCGCGTACAGGTCCCACGTCGTGCCGCTGAACGGCAGGGCGCCGGCCACCCGGGAGCCGGCGGGGGACTGCCGGGAGTTCTCGGTCCAGATCATGACCTCGCGGTTGCCGGGCACCCCGTTGAGCCAGATGTCGTAGGCGACGTCGTAGATCCCCGTGTGCGGACTCGTCGCGGCGAACGTCGACGTCAGCGTGGGGTAGGCGCTGAGCGCCGGCTCCTTGCCCGTGTCCCAGTCGTGGTAGTCCCTGTGCACGTTCGGGTAGGTCTTCACCGCGCCGTCACCAGCGCTGTCGTCCGCGGTCGTCGTGACCGACCAGTCGCGGTAGGAGCACGCGGTCAGGGCCTGCGTCACGTCGTAGCCAGAGGCGTTCCACATGTTGTTCTGGACGTAGTAGTCGCCGTCGCTCCACCCGTCGTCCGCCGCGGACGTGGTGAACTGCGCGTCGCCGCAGCCGGCCCCGGTCACCGCGGCGGTGACGGGCGGTGTGGTCGTGGTGGTCGTGGGGGGCATCGTCGACCGGGTAGCCGTGGCCGGCGGGGTGGTGCTCGTCGCCCGTGGCGTGGTGGTCGGTGTGGCAGTCGCCGTCGCCGCGGCTGAGTCCACGGCGGGCACCGAGGCGGCGGAGACGAGCACGCCGCTCGTCACCATGGCGAGTCCCGCCCCGGAAACCACGGCGACACCCAGGCGGCGAAGATGACGAGTCCTGTCCACGACCTCATCTCCCGCCTCTGCGATCAGGCTCCGATCTCAACTCCCGCGCCCGCGAATGCCAAGTAATGCGGACTGAAACCACCCGGATGAGTGAGGAGATCACCGTGCGCGTCCGTTCCGGCGCTCATCGCATCGCTTGCACGCCGGACATGGCTGGTCACCGAGACCGTACGTGCTTGGTGGTTTCAAGGGGGTGACGTGGGGTAGACCGATGCGCGAAGATCAGCGTGGAGGTGCCCTGGGATGGGAGTCGGCGACTGGGTTCGGTCGTGGCCGGTCTACCGGCAGCTCACCGGTGCCGACCGACTGGGGCGGGGGGTGGCCGCCGAGTCCAGGAAGACCCTCGAGCTGACCGCGCGGACCGGCACCGTGGACCGGGTGGTCGACACCGTCTGTCCCTACTGCGCGGTCGGCTGCGCGCAGAAGGTGTACGTCAAGGACGAGCAGGTCGTGCAGATCGAGGGCAACCCCGACTCGCCGATCTCGCGCGGGCGGCTCTGTCCGAAGGGGTCGGCGAGCAAGCAGCTCGTCACCGGGCCGCAGCGTGAGCAGCACGTCCTCTACCGGGCGCCCTACGCCGAGGACTGGCAGCGCATCAGCCTGGACAAGGCCATGGAGATGGTCGCGGACCGGGTGCTCGACGCGCGGCGCAAGGGGTGGCAGGACCACGACGAGCACGGCAACAGGCTGCACCGCACCATGGGCATCGCCGGGTTGGGCGGTGCGACGCTGGACAACGAAGAGAACTACCTGATCAAGAAGCTCTTCACGGCCATGGGCGCGGTGCAGATCGAGAACCAGGCCCGTATTTGACACTCCGCCACGGTTCCCGGTCTGGGAGCCTCCTTCGGTCGCGGCGGCGCGACGGACTACCAGCAGGACCTCTCGAACTCCGACTGTGTCGTGATCATGGGGTCGAACATGGCCGAGGCGCACCCGGTCGGCTTCCAGTGGGTGATGGAGGCCAAGGCGAACGGCGCCGAGGTCATCCACATCGACCCCCGGTTCACGCGGACCAGCGCGCTCGCGGACCTGCACGTCCCGTTGCGCGCCGGCACGGACATCGCGTTCCTCGGCGGGGTGATCAACCACATCCTGTCCAACGACCTCGAGTTCCGGGAGTACGTGGTCGCGTACACGAACGCGTCATTCCTGATCGACGAGCGCTTCGTCGACACCGAGGACCTCGACGGCCTGTTCAGCGGCTTCGACCCGGCGACCCGGTCCTACGACAGCGCGAGCTGGCACTACGAGAGCCTCGCCCCCGAGACGCGGGAGGGTGACCGAACCAAGGAGCAGTCGTCGTCCTACCAGCACGGTTCCGGCGGCCCGGTGCTGGAGACCGGCGCCGGTGAGATCGCGAACGACCCGACGCTGCGACACCCCCGCTGCGTCTTCCAGATCCTCAAGCGCCACTACGCCCGCTACACCCCCGAGGCCGTCGCGGAGATCTGCGGTGTGCCGGTCGAGCGGTTCCAGCGGGTGTGTGCGGCGTGGACGTCGAACTCCGGCCGGGAGCGCACCGGCGCGCTCGTCTACAGCGTCGGCTGGACCCAGCACACCACCGGGCCGCAGAACATCCGCGCCGGCGCCATCATCCAACTGCTGCTCGGCAACATCGGCCGCCCCGGCGGCGGGGTCTACGCGCTGCGCGGCCACGCGAACATCCAGGGCTCGACCGACATCCCGACGCTGTTCAACCTGCTGCCCGGCTACCTGCCGATGCCCGACACCTCGCACGCGACGCTGGCCGACTACCTGGAGAGCATCCAGGGCACGTGCCAGAAGGGGTTCTGGTACAACGCCGACGCCTACTTCGTGTCGCTGATGAAGGAGTACTGGGGCGAGGCGGCCACACCGGACAACGACTACTGCTTCGACAACCTGCCCCGCATCAACGGCGACCATGGCACCTACCAGACCGCGATGGACATGGTCGACGGCACGGTGTCCGGCTACTTCCTCCTCGGGCAGAACCCCGCGGTCGGCTCGGCGCACGGCAAGCTGCAGCGGCGCGGGATGGCCAACCTGGACTGGCTCGTGGTGCGCGACCTCGTCATGATCGAGAGCGCGACGTTCTGGAAGGACGGCCCCGAGGTGGAGACCGGCGAGCTCACGCCGCGAACCTGCCGGACCGAGGTCTTCTTCTTCCCCGCGTCCTCGCACGTGGAGAAGTCCGGCACGTTCACCCAGACCCAGCGGATGCTGCAGTGGCGCGACAAGGCCGTGGAGCCGCGCGGTGACCAGCGCTCGGACCTGTGGTTCTTCTACCACCTCGGCAGGATGCTCAAGGAGCGGCTGGCCGGCTCGACCGACGAGCGGGACCGGCCCGTGCTCGACCTGGCCTGGGACTACGCGATGGAGGGCGACGAGCCGTCCCCCGAGGACGTGCTGCGCCGCATCAACGGGACCAACCTCGCGACCGGGAGGCCCGTCAGCGCCTACACCGAGCTCAAGGCCGACGGCAGCACCGCGGCCGGCTGCTGGATCTACAGCGGCGTGTACGCCGACGGGGTGAACCAGGCCAGGCGGCGCAAGCCGCACCACGAGCAGGACGCCTACGAGCCGGAGTGGGGCTGGACGTGGCCGGCCAACCGCCGCGTGCTCTACAACCGCGCCTCGGCCGACCCGCAGGGCCGCCCGTGGAGCGAGCGCAAGAAGCTCGTCTGGTGGGACGCCGACAAGGGCGAGTGGACCGGCGACGACGTGCCGGACTTCGAGAAGACCAAGCCACCGGACTACCGGCCGCGCGAGGGCGCGGTCGGCCCCGAGGCCATCCACGGCGACGACCCGTTCATCATGCAGGCCGACGGCAAGGCGTGGCTGTTCGCGCCGAGCGGGCTCGCGGACGGGCCGCTGCCGACGCACTACGAGCCACACGAGTCGCCGGTGCGCAACCGGCTCTACGGCCAGCAGAGCAACCCGGTGCGGAAGGTGTACGACCGGCCGGACAACCCGGCCAACCCGTCGCCCTCGGCCGAACACGACGAGGTCTTCCCGTACGTGTTCACCGCCGCCCGGCTGACCGAGCACCACACGGCGGGCGGGATGAGCAGGCAGCTGCCCTACCTGGCCGAGCTGCAGCCGGAGCTGTTCGTGGAGGTCTCCCCGGAGCTGGCGGCCGAGCGCGGCCTCGCGCACCTCGGCTGGGCGCACGTGATCACCAGCAGGGCCGCCGTGGACGCCCGGGTGTTCGTCACCGACCGGATGACACCGCTGCGGCTGGCCGACCGGGTCGTGCACCAGGTGTGGATGCCCTACCACTGGGGCTACTCCGGCCTCGTGCGCGGCGACGTCGTGAACGACCTGTTCGGAGTCGTCGCCGACCCCAACGTCTTCATCCAGGAAAGCAAGGTGGCCACCTGCGACATCCGACCGGGGCCCCGTCCGCGCGGTCCGGACCTCCCGGGGATGCTTGCAGGCCTGCGAGCATCCGCGGGCATCACACCTGCTACCGGCGCCCGTCTCGCGACCGCGCA
>NZ_JBJMIE010000595.1:0-19630 GCF_045807065.1 Actinophytocola sp.
GAACGCGTCCCCACCGCCCTCGGGTGGTACGCGACGTCGTGCTCGACCACCGTCCAGCCCGCGGCGGCCGCACGCAGCAGCAGTTCGAGCGGGTAGCCGAACGCGCGGTCCCGCACGCCGAGCGCCACCAGGTCGGCGCGGCGCACCGCGCGTGCCGGGGCGATGTCCGACACCGCCAGCCCGCGTCGCCGCAACAACCTCGCCAGCACGTGGTTCCCGGCGCGGGCGTGCCACGGCCACACACCGCGCGCGACCGGCACGCGGCGGCCCACGGCCAGGTGCGCGCCGGCGTCGACGGCTGCCACCAGCGGCGCCAGTTCGGCCGGGTCGAGCGAGCCGTCCGCGTCGAGGAAGCACACGATGTCGGTGCGCGCGTGCGACAGTCCGGTGTGGACGGCCGCGCCGTAGCCCCGGCGTGCTTCGTGCACGACCGTCGCGCCGTGCGCGGCGGCGACCGCCGGCGAGCCGTCGGTGGATCCGTTGTCCACCACGATCGCCCGGTAGCCCGCGGGCAGCGAGGCCAGCACACCGGGGAGTGCGGCGGCCTCGTCGAGACAGGGGAGAACCACGTCGACTGCGTCCATGCCTGGAAAGCTAGGCGTGCGTGGCGACCCCCGGAAAGCCTTGCGCTGCTTACCGAACTGTGACGGCGGGGCGAATCTTACGGGGCTGTGACGGATCCGCTTGCGCCGCGCGGCGGCGCGTTCGCCTGCCCTACGGTCCACTCGTGGTCGTGTCCCCGCCTGCCAGCAAGACGGCCCGCACCGACCTGCTCGTCGGTGCGGCCGCGATCGGCTTCGTGCTGCTGGCCACCGCCGTCGGTTTCCTGACCGGCGCCCGCAACTACGGCGCCGCCCTGAACCCGCGGGCGGCACCGCGCTTCGGCGAGTACCCGGTGCTCGCGGACCTCTACCCCAGGGTCGGGCCCGGCAGCCTGTTCGCGGTGATGATCGCCGCCGCCACCGTGCTGTGGGGCCCGGCCCTCGCCGTACGCCTGCGCTGGCGCGTGCTGCTCGCCGCCGGCTACCTGACGTCGGTCGCGTGGATCTTCGCGCTGGCGCTGGTCGACGGCTGGCACCGCGGCGTCGCCCACCAGCTTGCCGCCGGCGGCGAGTACCTCGGCGTCGTCCACCGGATCACCGACATACCGTGGTTCCTGTCGACGTTCTCCGCGCGGATCCTCGACTTCCAGCCGGCCTCGTGGCCGACGCACGTGGCCGGCCACCCACCGGGCGCGACGCTCGTGTTCGTCTGGCTGGACCGGCTCGGGCTTTCCGGCGGCGGCGCGGCGGGGGTGGTGTGCGTGCTCGCGGGCGCGGCGGCGACGGTCGCCGTGCCGGTGACGGTCGCCGCCCTGGGCCGCGCGGACCTGGCCCGGGCGGCGGTGCCGTTCGTCGCGTTGCTGCCGGGCGCGGTCTGGCTGGGGGTGTCCGCCGACGCGTTGTTCACGGGCGTCACGGCGAGCGGTGTCGCGTTGTTCGCGGTCGGGGCGAGCCGGGGTGGGCGGGTGCTGTGCGTGGCCGGCGGCGTGGTGCTGGGCTTCGGGATCTTCCTGTCCTACGGGTTGCTGCTGATGGCGCCGATCGCGCTGGCCGTCGTGCTGGTGACGCGGAACTGGCGGGCGCTGTGCTACGCGGTACCGGGGGCGCTGGCGGTGGCCGGGGTGTTCGCGCTGGCCGGGTTCTGGTGGCTCGACGGGTACCGCCTCGTGGTGGAGCGGTACCACCAGGGCATCGCCGCCCACCGGCCCTACTGGTACTGGGTGTGGGCGGACCTCGCCTGCCTGGTCCTGGCGATCGGGCCGGCGGTGGTCGCCGGGCTGCGCCGCACCGACTTCCTGACCGGGCTGCGCCGGCCGGCCGAGCCGGTCGGCGCGCTGGTGCGCGGCGCGGTGCTCGCGGTGCTCACCGCCACCCTCTCGGGCCTGTCGAAGGCCGAGGTCGAGCGGATTTGGCTACCGTTCGCGGTGTGGCTGGTGCTCGCGGTCGTGTCGCTGCCGCCGGTGTCGCGGCGATGGTGGCTCGCGGCGCAGGCCGGGACGGCGCTCGTGGTCCAGCACGTGCTGTTGACGACTTGGTGAGGTGGGGAATGGGCCGGTCGAAGGTGCTCGTCGTGGACGACGACCTGACCGTGCGGGACGTGGTGCGCCGGTACCTCGAGTTGGCCGGGCACCAGGTCGCGCTGGCCGGCACCGGTGAGGAGGCGCTCGCGTTGGCCGCCCGGCTCCGGCCGGACCTGGTGGTGTTGGACCTGATGCTGCCGGACGTCGACGGGTTGGAGGTGTGCCGGCGGCTGCGGGCGACCAGTGCCGTGCCGGTGGTGATGCTGACCGCGCTCGGCGAGGAGGAGAACCGGATCGCCGGCCTGTCGCTCGGCGCCGACGACTACGTGACCAAGCCGTTCAGCCCGCGTGAGCTGGCGCTGCGGGTGTCCTCGGTGCTGCGGCGCTCGCTCTCGTCGCCGGCGTCCGGCGAGCTGGCCGACGGCGACCTGCGGCTCGACGTGGCCGCGCGCCGGGCCACCCGCGGTGGTGACGACCTGTCGCTGACGACACGGGAGTTCGACCTGCTGGCGTTCTTCCTGGCGCATCCCGGTGCGGTGTTCACCCGGGAGCAGCTGCTGGAGAAGGTGTGGGGCTGGGACTTCGGCGACCAGTCGACGGTGACCGTCCACGTGCGCCGGTTGCGCGAGAAGATCGAGACGACGCCCGCGAAGCCGATCCGCATCGCGACGGTCTGGGGAGTGGGCTACCGGTATGACCGTGCGTGACCAGGCGCAGGGCGTCATCAACCCGGACGAGTCCTTCGGCACGATGGTCGAGCACGCCCTGCACATCCTGCCGGTGGCGCTCGTGCTCGTGCTGCCGGTGGTCGCGCTGGGCTCGGCGCTGCTGTACGGGGTCCGCCGCGGCTCGCTGACCACGACCATGACCGTGCTGGTCGTCGTGCCGATGGTGGCCGTGCTGACGGGTGTCCTCGGCGTCAGCGGGTTCATGTTCGACACCACGCTCACCACGATGGCCCTGGTGTGCCTGCTGGTGTTGGTCGTGACGCTGCCGGTGGTGGTGCTGCTGGGACGGGCGATCGCGCGGCGCAGCGTGTGGGAGCGGGAGGCCCGGGAGCGGGAGCGCGCGGTGGAGGCGTCGCGGCGGGAGCTGGTGGCGTGGATCAGCCACGACCTGCGCACCCCGCTCGCCGGCATCCGCGCGATGGCCGAGGCACTCGCCGACGGGGTCGTGTCCTCGCCGGCGGAGGTCGCCGGCTACGCGAACCGCATCAGCGGCGAGAGCAGGCGCCTGGCCGGTATGGTCGACGACCTGTTCGAGCTGTCGCGGATCACCGCCGGCGCGCTGCGCCTGACCATGTCACAGGTCGCGCTCCGCGAGGTGGTCAGCGACGTCCTCGCGGCACAGGCGCCGGTGGCGAAGCGCAAACACGTGCGGGTGCTGACCGACGCGCCGACCGCACCGGTCGTGCTCGGCTCCGACCCGGAACTGGCCCGCGTGGTGGGCAACCTCGTCTCGAACGCCATCCGCCACACCCCACCGGACGGCACCGTGGCGGTGCAGATCGGCGTCGACGGCCCGGACGCCGTGCTCGCGGTGGACGACGGCTGCGGCGGCATCCCGGACGCCGAGCTGGCCCGGGTGTTCGACGTGGCGTTCCGCGGGAGCGCCGCCCGGACACCCGCACCGTTCGACGAGGAACAGGCGGGCGGCGGCCTCGGCCTCGCGATCGCCAAAGGACTGGTCGAGGCCCACCGCGGCCGGATCCAGGCCCACAACCACGGGCCGGGTTGCCGCTTCGAGGTCCGGCTCCCGTTGGCGGTGGTGTGAGGTCGGTGGGCGCATCGCACGGGCGTGCCGGGCAAACCGGGGCTGCCGCTGGGCGGCCACTGCGCGGGCTCTTCACCGCCCTGTCCATCGTGGCCCTGCCCGGCGCACGCCAGCCGGGCCGCGCCCAGGCGCGCAGCCGGGTGGTCGTGAACTCGGTGATGCCGCTGGGGATGGATCCGGGCGAATTGCCACGGTCGGGTTGCGCTTTGAGGTGCGGCTCCCGTTGGCGGTGGTGTGAGGTCGGTCTGCGTCACGTCACTGCGGCCGAGGCGCGCAGCCGGGTGGTCGTGAATTCGGTGCTGCCGCTGGGGATGGATCCGGGCGAACTGCCACGGCCGGGTTGCCGCTTCGAGGTGCGTCTCCGTTGGCGGTGGTGTGAGGCCCGCAGGCGTCACGTCACCGCGGCCGGGGCGCGTAGCGGGGCGGTCGCGAACTCGGCGATGCCCGTCGCGAAGGAGGTGGTCGCCGTGAAGCCCAACTTCTCGCGGGCCGCGCGGGGGTCGGCGACCACGTGTCGGACGTCGCCCGGCCGGCTGCCGCCCACCACGCGGGGAGCCGGGCCGCCGCACGCCTTCGCGAGTTCGGCGGCCAGTTCGCCGACGGTGTGCGGTGTGCCGGAGCAGATGTTCACCGGGACGAGGGACCCGCGCGCTGCCGGGGTTTCCGCCGCCAGTGCGTTGGCCAGCGCCACGTCCCGTACATGGACGAAGTCCCTGCGCTGGTTGCCGTCCTCCAGCACGGTGGGGGCGGCACCGCGTGCCAGCGCCGAGCGGAACAGCGACGCGACCCCGGCGTACGGCGTGTCCCTCGGCATCCGCGGGCCGTACACGTTGTGGTACCGCAACGCCCAGACCCGGCCACCTGTCTGCCTCGCCCACGCCGAGGCCAGGAACTCCTGCGCCGCCTTGGTCGCCGCGTAGGTGCTCCTCGGTTCCAGCGGCGCGTCCTCGGGCACCAGGCCCGGCGACAGCGCCGCGCCGCAGGACGGGCACGGGGGGTCGTACCGTCCACTGTCGACAGCGGACTGGCTGCGCGGCCCGGGACGGACCACGCCGTGCACCGGGCACTCGTAGCGGCCCTCGCCGTACACCACCATCGACGACGCCAGCACCAGGCGAGCGACACCCGCCTCGTGCATGGCCGCCAGCAGGACCGCGGTGCCGTAGTCGTTGTGCAGCACGTACTCCGGCCCGTCGGCCGGTGAGACGCCGTGCCCCACCACCGCGGCCTGGTGACAGACGACGTCGATCCCGCTCAACAACCCGGCCAGCAACGACGGGTCCCGGACGTCGCCGACCACCCCCGCGAACGCGGTGGCCTCGCCGTGCGCCTTGGGCAGCAGGTTGTCCACGAGAACCGTGTCGTGACCGCGCTCCGACAGCGCCTCCGCCACGTGGGAGCCGATGAAACCGGCGCCGCCGGTGACCAACACTCGCATGCCGCGACGCTAGGCCGCACCACCGCCGGCGCGCGACACCGCGGGGCGGCACGTCACCGAACCGTCAGATCCGCCGCGCTGGCCGTCGATTCGTTACCGCGTGCGGCAGGACAATTCCGCTATGTCGTACTCATCTGCTCTGTTGTGGCGAGGACTGTTGGCCGTCGTGATCGGAATCGTCTCGGTGGCGTGGCCGGGTGTCACGGTCGGCGCGGTGGTGCTGCTGTTCGCCGTCTACGCCTTCGTCGCGGCGGCCGCGGACACGATGCGTGCGTTCAGCAGCGACCGCGTCGGCCCGGTCGTCGGCTACTTGCTGCTGGCGGTGCTCTCGCTCGTCGCGGGCGTGATCGCCATCGCCTGGCCCGGGATCACGGCGCTGGTGCTGACGATCTGGGTCGCGGCATGGGCGGTCGTCACCGGCGTCACCGAGGTCGCCATGGCCTTCCAGCACCGCGAGACCACGGGCGAGCGGGCGATGTGGGGACTGACCGGGCTCGTGTCGATCGGCCTCGGGGTGGTGCTGTTCATCCGGCCCGACATCGGCGCCCTCTCACTGGCCACCGTGTTCGGGCTCTTCAGCCTGTTCTACGGCATCTCGGCCCTGATCCTGTACTTCCAGCACCGGCAGGCCACCACCCACCGGACGACCGCGCCCCCGCGCGGCGCCGGCGTCGGCGGCTGAGCACGCCGGTCCCCGGGTGAGCCGGGACTCCGGTCCCGGCTCACCCCCCTCAGGGCGGGAAGAACTCCGCGGTCCGGGTGAGCACCGAGCCGGGACTACTCCCGCGCCCGCGGTTCTTCGGTGGCGGGTGTCGTCGGCTCGCGGGTCGTCGGCGCCGGCTGGTGCAGCCACCAGCGGCGGCCCAAATACGCGGCGCCGAGCAGCACCACCACGCCGAGCGTCAGCCAGACGACCGTGCCCCACGGGAACGGGCCGCGGAGCTCACCCGGTCGCACGACCACCTGCACGTCGTGGTGCGTGCGGTCCACGAAGTACACGTTCCCGGCCCGGTCCACGGCCAGCGGCCCCAGCAGCGTGCGTGTCCCGTCCACCGACGGGTTCTCCGCGACCGTCGTGACGACGCCGTCCGGGTCGATCCGGCGGACTCCGTCGAACGTGCCGACGTAGACGTTCCCGACGGCGTCCACCACCACGTCCGACGCGCCGAACAGCGACACGTCGGTGGCGTCCTCGCCGTCGCCGGTGTTCTCGCCGCCGCCCGCGACCAGGGTGCGGGTCCCGTCCGGCGCAACGCGGTACACGCGGTCGTGGTCCTGATCGTGGTCCTGATCCTCGGCGGCCGCCACGTACAGGTCCTCGCCGGGGCCCACCGCGACGGCGCTCACCTCGCCGCCGCGAAACACCCGCGCCAGCGTGCCGTCCTCGCCGACCCGGTACACGACGTCGGGCAGCGCCACGTACAGCCGGCCGGACGGGCTGATCGCCACGTCCACGACCCGCTCCAGGGACGCGAGCGTCGCCGGCCTGCCGTGCACGTCGCCCGTCAGCGGCCCCCCACCGGCGACGACCACCGGGGCGCCGTCGACGGGCACCCGGGTCACCAGGGTCCGCGTCACCACGTACCGCGAACCGTCCGGACCGACCTCGACCTGCGCCGCGTTCGCGAACCGCCGGTCGTCGAGCGCCGTGGTGACCATTCCGCGCCCGTCCACGGCGTACACACCCGCCGCGTGCGTCACGAGCAGCCGGCCGTCGTGGTCGACGGCGAGCCCGCGCGCGTCGATCGCGGTGTCCGTCGCCCGTTCGCGCCGCTTCGCCGCCGGTGCGTCGATCTCGTCGGTGGTGACGTGGCCGGCGTCGAACACGCGGATCCGGTCGCCGGGGCCGTTGATCACCGCAACGGACCCGTCGGCGCCGACCGCCACGGACTGCGGCTCCTCCACCGCGGCCTTCGCCGGGGCGCCGCCGTCGCCGCTGTCGGTGCGCTCGCCGGTGCCGGCGAACGTCGTGATCGTGCCGGCCGGGTCGAGCGCGCGCACCCGGTTGTTGAAGCTGTCCGCGATGTACAGCACGCCGTCCGGGGCCGCGTCGATGTCCACCGGGTTGTTCAGCTCCGCCCTGGTGCCCGGTCCGCCGTCGCCGCCGAAGCCGGCCTCCGACTCGGAGCGGTAGGCATCGCCGGCGACTGTGCGCACGATGCCGGCCGGGTCGACCACCCGCACCGCGGGGTTGGTGATCGCGGCGCCGTTGTCGATGAAGTACACGCTCCCGTCCCGGCCCAGCGTCACGGCCCGCGGCTGGAAGAGGTCCGCCTCACTCGCGGGGTGCCCGTCGGCGTCGTCCATCCACCGGCGACCGCCGCCGACGAACGTGGTGATCACGCCGTCCGGGGTGATCCGGCTGATCCGCTTGTCGTCGTCCTCGGCGACGTAGAGGGTGCCGTCCCCGGCGACCGCCACGTCGACGGGTGTCACGGTCGCGGCGGTCGCGGGCCCACCGTCGCCGGTGACCGCGACCGTCTCGCCGAAAGAGCCGCCCGGGGTGCCCGCCTGACCGTCGCCGGCGACCGTGGTGAGCACCCCGGACGGGTCGATCCTGCGCAGCCGCTCGTTGCCGGAGTCGGCGATGTAGACACTGCCGTCCGGGCCCACCGCCACCCCGGTCGGGGTGTGCAGCGCGGCCGCCCTCGCCGGTCCGCCGTCGCCGGAGAAGCCGGGCTCGCCGGTGCCGGCGACCACCGATTCCGCGCCGCCCTCGGTGACCCGCACGACGACGTGCCGTGCCGCGTCCGCGTAGTACCGGTCGCCGTTCGGTGCGACCGCCAGGCGGAGCCGGCTGTGCTGGTCGCCGGGCGGCAGGTCGGCGGTGAGGTCCTCCTCGGCGCCGGAGCCCGCGACGGTGTGCACGGTGCCCGGCTCGTCACCGGAGTACCGGGTGGGGTAGTCGGGCGTACGGACCCTCGCCGGCTTGGGCCTGCCCGCCTCGTGGGGCAGCCGGTACACGCGCGCGCCTGCCTTGAGATACAGGTCGCCGCCGGGGCCGACGGCCAGGCCGCCGCCGGACCCGGTGGCCGGCGGGGAGATCGTGTCGATGTCGCCGTCGCGGTCGATGACGCGGACGACGCCGTTGCCGCGGTCGTACACGTAGACGGTGTCGCCGGCCACGGCCACCCCGCCGAGGTCGCCGCTCAGCCGCGCCTTCACCGCGGGGCCGCCGTCGCCGGCGAACCCGGGTTCCCCGGCGCCCGCGACGAGGTGCAGCGTGCCGTCCCGGTCGATCCGGTACAGCGCGCGGTAGTTCTCGTCGGACCGCTCCCTCGGCGCGATGAGGTAGACCGTGCCGCTCTCGGTGGCGGCGATGCCGGTGGCGTCGCCGAGGAGCCGGACCTCGGTCGCCGGGCGGCCCTCGGCGGCGGACGGGTCGGTCGGGCCGCCACCGGCGAGTACCGTGACCGCGCCGCTCGGCGGGATCCGCACGACCCGGTCCCGGCCGGCGAGGTAGAGGTCGCCGCCGGCGACCGCCAGGTCCGACGGGTCGTCGACCCGCGTGTCCGACGCGTCGAGGATCTTCGTGGCGGTTCCGTCGGGCGCGAGCCTGCGCAGAGAGTCGTGGCCGATGACGTAGAGCGCGCCGTCCGGCCCGACCGCGACGTCGTAGGGCCGGTCGCTCGGGCTGTACTGGATGCCGTCGCCTTCCGGCCCGTCGGTCGCGGGGGATCGGAGGGCGCGGCCACCCGGCACGGTGTCGATCACGCCGTCGCGGCGCACTGCCCTGACCCGGCCGCTCCACTGGTCGGCGAGGTAGAGGGTGCCGTCGGGCGCGACCGCGATACCGCCCGAGCCGCTGATGCGGGCCTCGGTGGCCGGCAGCCCGTCGCCGGAGTACCCCTCCTCGCCGATCCCGGCGACCGCGACGGGCGCGCCGTAGCGCACGGCCGTCGTCGCCCCGGCGCCGGCCGGCGTGAACGCGCCGAGCGCCACGAGACTGGACAGGACGGCGACAGCGGTACGTGACACTCCGGACTCCCGATGCTCGGTGCGGTCACGGTACCGACGGGTGGGCGCCACCCCCGGTTCCCGCCACCGGTCAGATGAGGCCGGCTCTCGCGGCCCGCGCCGCGGCCGCCGTGCGGGACGGCACGTCGAGCTTCTGCCGGACGTTCGCCACGTGGCGGTGTACCGTGTGGACACTCAGCACGAGCTGTCGCGCGATCTCCTGGTCGCTCATGCCCTGTGCGACAAGGCGCAGGACCTCGATCTCCCGAGTGGACAGTGCGGGCAGGGCGGGCAGCGCCGGTGACGCGGGTGCCGCGCGCCTCTCGGTCGGCTGTTCGCCGGTGAGGAACGACAGGATGGCCCGCGCGACCGCCACCATGTCCCCCCGCCACGGGAAATGGTCCATCCCGTCGACAGCGACGAAGGTGGCGCCGCGGACACGGGCCGCGACGTCCTGGCCCAGGCCGAACGGGATCGCCCGGTCCTCGCGGCGATGCACGACCAGGGTGGGGGCCGTGATCGCGGCCAGGTGTTCCCGTACGTCCATTGTGTACACCGCAGCGAGTGAGGCCGCGGCGTTTTCCTTCGTCATACACGCCTGTTGGAGCCTCACCAGCTCATCGCGTTCCGCCGCGGTCGCTTCCGGTAGGAAGACGTCGGCCAGCAACCGGGAGCCCACGCCCCAGTGCCGGGCCACCGCGGCCAGGATCGACTCGCGGGCCTCGGCGCCGGCGATGTCGGTGCCGTTGGCGTAGCCGCCGTACAACACGAGCCGGTCCACGCGCCGCGGATGCGTCGCGGCGTAGGCCGCGGCCACACAGGAACCCGACGAGCCGCCGAACAGGCACACCCGGTCACCGACCTCGTCGATGACGGCGGCCAGCGCCGCGACCTCCTCGGCGAGGGAGGTGGCCGGCGGTCCGGCCCGGTCGGACAGGCCGCTGCCCGGCCGGTCGTACCTGATCACCGTGAACCGCTCGGTGAGCAGGTCGAGGAACTGCCGGAACAGCGGGTTGCGCCAGTCCATCTCCAGGTGGCCGCACCACCAACCACCGAGCACCAACGGCGGCCCGGTGCCGGCGCTGCCCCACGCGAGCCGGCGGCCGCCGGCGTCGGTGAAGCGAATCACCTGTTGGGTGGTCGACATCGACGGAGTCTAAGCCGCCTCCCGCACGCGCATGGCCGGATTCCGCCATCGTGGAAATGGCTCATCCGGGCGACGCGGGTGGCGGACGGCGACTGTTCCACTCCTAGGCAACACCTAGGAGGGTGAATGACCACACCACATGGAGACGGCCCGTGGACCCGGTTCGGGGCGGTGCTGTACGAGCCGTTCCTGCGTCGCGGCGAACGGCTGGGCATGCGTGACCACCGGGCGGAACTGGTTGGCCGGGCACGGGGCCGGGTGGTCGAGATCGGGGCGGGCACCGGGCTCAACGTCCCGCACTACCCACCCGCTGCGGAGGAGGTCATCCTCACCGAACCCGTGCCGGCCATGTTCCGGCGCGTGCGCCGCCGCGCGGCGGGCCACGCCCCGATGCGGGTCGTCCAGGCGGGCGCCGACGCGCTCCCGGTCGCGGACGGCAGCGTGGACACCGTCGTGTCGACGCTCGTGCTGTGCACGGTCGCCGAGGTCGAACCGGTACTGGCCGAGATCGCGCGCGTGCTCCGGCCCGGCGGCCGGTTGCTGTTCTGCGAGCACGTGCGGGCCGGCGACCCGAAGCTGGCCCGCCGCCAGACCCGGTACGCCGGCCCGTGGGCGGTGTTCGCACAGGGCTGCCGGTGCGACCGCGACACGCTCGACCTCGTCACCGAACGGTTCGACATCGAGTGGGTGACCGACAACCAGTGGCGCGGGATGCCGTCGGTGGTCCGTCCTCTCGTCCTGGGGGCGGCGACCACGCGACCGGCCGGTTGAACCGTGGTCCGGCCGGGCGTAACGGCTGGTGGTGCTGGTGACCAGGCCCGCCTGCTGGACCGCGAATAGTAACCGGCCGGAGTTTGTTGCAACTTTTCATGGACATCAGCATCGGACTGCCCTCCACCATCCCCGGCATCCCCGGACGCCTGGTTCTGGACTGGGCCACGGCCGCCGAACAGGCCGGCTTCTCGACGCTTGGCACGCTCGACCGCCTCGTGTACGGCAACCTGGAGACCGTGCCGACGCTGGCGGCCGCGGCCGCGGTGACCGAGCGCATCGGGTTGACCACCGCGGTCCTGATCGGTCCGTACCGGGGCAACGGCGCCCTGCTGGCCAAGCAACTGGCCACGGTGGACAGTATCGCCGGCGGCCGGCTGACGGTCGGTATCGCGGTCGGCGGGCGCCAGGACGACTTCGAGGCGACGGCGTCGCCGTACGGCCGGCGGGGGAAGGCCTTCGACGCGCAGCTCGCCGAGATGCGGGCCGTGTGGGCGGGGGAGCCGAGGGGCTATGCCGGGGCGATCGGGCCGGCCCCGGTGCGACCAGGTGGTCCGCCGCTGCTGATCGGTGGTGGCTCGCCCGCCGCGTTCCGCCGGATGGCCGCGTTCGGCGCGGGCTGGGTCCTGGGCGCCGGCGGTCCAGACGCGTTCGCCGCCGGCGCGGACCAGGCCCGGCAGGCATGGCGCACGGCCGGCCGCGACGGCGAGCCCCGCCTGGTCGCCATCGCGTACGTGAGCCTGGGCGCGGACGCCGAGGAGCACGCGCGCCGGTACCTGGGGGACTACTACGGCTTCCTCGGCGACTTCGCCACCCGGATCATCGGCGCCGCGCTCACCACGCGGCAGAAGGTGGCGGATGCCGTCGCCGCCTTCACGGCAGCGGGCTGCGACGAGCTGATCCTGTTCCCCTGCAACCCGGACGTCCGCCAGGTCACGTTGACCGCCGACGCCGCCGGACTGAGCTGAGTCGTCGAGGGGAGGTGCCGTTCCCCGCGCTGCGGGCGCCGGCGAGCGGCACGGGCGGTCGGCAGGGATCATTGGACCAGGTCGGGGCGTAGTATCGGATGGTCGTGGACAACTCGGCCCATCAGCCCGGCGGACCGTCCGCGACGGTGTCACCGACGCGGAATCGTTCGCGGTTTCGAGACGGGTCTTCGGTCATGGCCAACGGCGATACGTACTGTGGTGCCGGCGCTGCCGGGGAGCTGTGGGAACTTCTCCGGACCGCGCGGACCCCGACCGTCAACTAGCCGGGCACGGCCCGTGTCGAACCACAGCACCGCCGACGTGCCGGGTTTCCCCGTCGTAGCCCTGGTCACGTCCGCGGGTGGCCTCAACGCCCTGTGCCAGGTGCTGTCGCCGCTGCCGGCCGACCTGCCGGCCGCGGTCGTCGTCGTCCAGCACCAGCAGCCCGACCACACCAACCACCTGACCGCCCTGCTCGACAGGAGCACCGCGCTCACCGTCACCCTCGCCCGCGAGAACGACACCCTCACCCCGGGGCACGTCCTCGTGGCACCGCCAGGTCGGCACGTCCTGATCAGCGCCCCGGCACGGATCGGTCTGATCGACTCCGGAGCGATTCCTCCCGCACGTCCCTCCGCCGACCTGCTGCTCGCGACCTTGGCCGTCACGTGTGGACCCCGAGCACTCGCCGTGGTGCTCACCGGCAGAGGCACCGACGCCCAAGCCGGCATCCGTGCCGTCGCCCACTACGGCGGCACCGTCTTCGCCCAGGACCAGGCCAGTTCGGCATACGGCGGCATGCCTGCCGCGGCCGCCGACACCGGACTGGTCCAAGCTGTACTTCCGCTACCCGACCTCGCCGCCGCCATTCTGGCCCACGTGCGCGACAACCGGCACCTGCGGCGCAGCTGACGTTTCACCGCGCGGGCCGTCGCTCCCCAGCACGCGAAACCCAGCGCGAGCCGAGGTCCCTCGCCTCCTGCCGGCGGGCACGGCTGAGCCGGCACAACGATTTCCGCCCACTGGCACTCGACGTCGCCGTGCTGTCCCGCGGCTAAAACCCCTGCTGTTTGCCGGAGTCGCGGCGGGGCACCCCGTCCCGCATGCGATTTCCACCTGTGGTTGACAGTTCGGTGTCGGTGTTGCTCGAGGGGTACGGCTGGCTGCCGGCGCGGCGGGCGCGGTCGGCGTCCGGGGTGGCGCGGAGCCGGGTGCTGGGCCAGCGTGCGGTCGGCCTGTGCGGCCCGGACGCGGCCCGGTTCTTCTACGACGAGGAGCACGTGCGGCGGCACACCGCCATCCCGTGGCCGGTGCAGAACACGTTGTTCGGTCGGCACGCGGTGCACACGCTCGACGGCGAGACGCACCGCGGCCGCAAGGGCATCTTCCTCGCGGTCGTGACCAGGGAGACCGCGCGGGCGCTGGCCGACGATGTCGAGAAGTCGTGGCATGACGCGGTGGCCTCGTGGAAGCCGGGAGAGCCGGTGGTGCTGTTCGACGAGGCCGCCCGCGTGATCACCCGTGCCGTGTGCCGGTGGGCCGGTGTCCCGATCAGCGACGACGAGGTGCCGGCGGTGGCGCGGGACCTCGTGGCGATGGTCGACGGTTTCGCGACACCCGGTCCCCGGCACTGGCGGGCCCGTGCCGCGCGCGGCCGGCGGGAGGCGTGGCTCTCGCGGCTGGTGACGCGGGTGCGTGACGGCGTGCTCGACGTGCGGCCGGGTTGCGCGCTCGAGGTCGTCAGCCGGCACCGGGAGGTCGACGGCGAGGAGCTGTCGCCCCGGCTGGCGGCGGTCGAACTGCTGAACGTCATCCGCCCGACCGTGGCGGTGTGCTGGTTCGTCGCCTACGCCGGCCACGCGCTGCACCGCTGGCCGCGGTACCGGCAGCGGTTGCGCGACGGGGACCGCGACGTCGCCGAGGCGTTCGCGCACGAGCTGCGGCGCTTCTACCCGTTCGCCCCGTTCATCGGCGGCCGCGCGGTGCGGGACCTGGAATGGCGCGGTGAGCGCATCCCCGAGCACGCGATGGTGCTGCTCGACCTGTGGGGCCACAACCACGACGAGGAGCTGTGGGGTGACCCGTGGGTGTTCCGGCCGGAACGCTTCCTCGGCCGCGACATCGGGCCGTTCGAGCTGGTGCCCCAGGGCGCCGGTGACCCGCACACCAACCACCGCTGTCCCGGCGAACCCCTGACCGTGTCGATCCTGCGGACCCTCGCGGTGTGCCTGGCACGCCTGGACTTCGAGGTGCCCGAACAGGACCTGACCATCTCGCTGCGACGAGTCCCGGCGCGACCCAGGAGCGGGTTCGTGCTCGTCCCGACCGGCACGGCCGCGAGCGGTTGGTGAGTACCGCTCGGGCCCGACCCGTGGCCGCCCGGGGGAGACCGCTCGGAAGGCGGTCCTGCCCCAGCGGGCACACGCTGGCACGCCGAAGGCGGCATTGGCCGGTGCCGCGAGCGGCGCACGCCGCCGAGGCGGCGCGCTACCGGCCGTGGACGTAGCCGGCCGCACCCCGGACGCCCGCCGGCGCCTCGACCAGGACGAGGGCGGGTCAGTCCCAGTTGGCGTCCGGGTCCGCTCTGTCCTCGGCGACGGCGTCGATGGCCGCGATCATCCGGTCGGCTTCGGCGTCCTGCCCGGCGGCGCCGTTGTCGGCGAGGAGTTGGTCGCGGGCCTGTTGCTGTTCGCAGACGTTCCAGACCTGCAGGATCCCGACTCCTTCGTTCAGGGCGGTCCGCAGTCGCAGCCGGTCCAGGAGTCGGCGCGCGGACTCCTCCCGGCGATGTCGGTCGGGCAGTGGCACGAGAGCAGCCTCCTCGGCCGGACCTCTCTTCACGCTACCCCGGTGACCGGTGCGATCCGGGGTCAGCCGCGGCCGGTGGCCGGCGCGTCGTGCAGGCCGGCGGGCGCGAGGGCGCCGCTCGTGACCGCGTGGGACAGCTCGCGCAGCGATCGGCCGGTGGCCGCGCTGTGGTCGGCGAGCATGGCACGCGCGGCCTCGGGGGTGACGCCCAGCGTGCCCGCGATGATGCCGACCGCGTGGCCGAGGTGCGCGCGGTCGTTGAGGGTGGTGAGCGTCTGCTCCGCGAGCCGTTCGACCCGCCGCTGGTCCCGTTCCTGCGTGAGGCCGAGGACGGCGAGGTCGGCGAGTGCCTGGGCGAGCCTGCGCCGGGACTGCGACAGGTCGGTGCGCGAGGTGTAGAACATGTTGAGACCACCCACCACGCGGTTCATCAACCGCATCGGGTAGGCGTACATCGACCGGAACCCGGCCCCCGTCGCCGCGGGCGCGAACCGGGGCCACCGGTCGGCGTCGGTGTCGAGGTCGGTGGCGGTGACCTCGACGTTGCCGGTGATGCAGTCCAGGCAGGGCCCTTCCTGGGTCTGCGTCTGCAGCAGCTCGACGAACCGCGCGTGTTCGTCGGAGGCGGCGATGAGCTCGAACCCGCCACGGGGGTCGGCGATGATCACACCGGTCGCGTCGGCGGCGAGCGCGGAAGCGCAGGCGTCGGTGACGGCCCGCAGGACGGTCAGACCGTCATGGCGCGCCGCGAGCCGCGCGGTGATGGCGGCGACGGCGTCACTGACGCCGTCGCTGTCGCGGTCCTGCGCGGTGGGCACCCGGTCAGCATACGGTCGGTGCCGGCATTCCTGCCGGGGGCGGTGGGCTCACTCCTGGAAGGTGTCGGCCCGGAGCTGGCGGTTGAGCACCGCGCGTGCGACGTCGAGCAGCGGGTGGCCGGTGCTGAAGGCGTGCGCCCGCAGCCGCAGGAACGCGTCGTCGACGGTGATCCGCAGTTCGGCGGCGAGCATGCCGGTGGCCACGTTGACGTCGTCGTAGTGCCCCGGGGCCTCCCCGCCCGCCCACGATGTCGCCGCGTCCGGTGTGGCGTCGGTCAGCAGCGCGCCGGTGGCGAGGTCGGCCAGGACGGCCACGTCGGCCAGTGCCTCGGTCGACAGGGCACCCGGCCGGCGCCGGTACAGGTCGAGCGTGCCCAGCTGGATGGCTCCCTCCTGCAACGGCAGGGCGAACACCGCGGCGAGCCCGTCGACGGTGGCCGTGTCCACGAAACCGGGCCACCGCGATCCGGCGTCGGGCAGGTCGGCGACGAGTACCGGGCCGGCCGTGGTGAACGCCTCCACCCCGGGGCCCTCGCCGACGGTGTACTGCAGCTCCTCGAGACGCCGCGCCCACGGGTCGCTGGCCGCGGCCAGTTCCTGGGCACGCGCCGAGGTCCGCAACGAGATCGCCGCCCCGTCGACGTCCGTCTGGTCGACCGCGACCGCGCAGACCACCTCTGCCCAGCCGGCGAAGTCGCTGCCGTGGGCCCGGTCGGTGACCAGCCGCCACAGCCGCTGATGGCGTTCGCCGTCCACCGCCTCGCCACCTCCGCGCTGTGCCGTCGGCAGCCTCCGTCCGGCGCTCCCGCGGATGTCCATCATCACTCAACGCCGGGATCGACGCCGACCGCCGTCGTCATTGTGTCGGACGGACGGATCGGCGGGCGCACCGAGTTCGGACCCCGCGAACCAGGTCGCGCACGCGGTGCCCGGACGTGCACGTGTGCCGGAAGTGTTGCGGGGTAAGCCGCCTCCATGACACTCATGTCCGACCGGCAGGCCGCGCGCACCATCGTCGCCACCGTGGTCACCACGGTCCGGCGCCGCGGGTGGGCGAGGGCGGCGGGATACCTCCGCTCGCGCATCGCCGCCGACCCCGAGCCGCGGGACCGGCTGCGTTGCGTCCTGACCGAGCTGATCGAGCTGAACGCGGCTCTGGCCCTGCGCCGGATGGAGCCGCTGGACGGCACCGAGTTGATCAGCCTGGACCTGGCGGACGAGGACGAGTCACCCATCGACATCGACAGCCTGGCCCCCGCGGTCCGCGCGTTCCTGGCCCGCGTCAACGGCCACCCGGCGGACGCCGACGAGCAGGTTCACCTGGCGCTGCTCGCCCCACCACCGGCGGTGGTCGACGCCGTCATGATCATCCTGGGGTGGACGACGGACCAGCTCGACTGGTGCCGGCACCACCGGATGCCCACCCCGGAGTGGCTGGGCGCGGCCTGAGGCAGGCGCACGGGGTGACCACCGGCGCCGCGTTTGTCGGCGCCGGCGCCGGGAAAGCCGCCGGGACGGGCGGCCTGAGGAGGGCTCATGAAAGCAGTGGTGTGGCACGGGATCGGGGACATCCGGGTGGACGAGGTCGAGGCCTACGAGGCGTTCGACCGCCGCGACGAGGGCTGGCTCGAGACGGTGCTGGAGGTGACCGCGTGACCGGCACGGTCGCTGACGCGTTGGTGTCCCGGTTGCGGGACTGGGGTGTGCCGCGGGTGTTCGGCTACGCCGGGGACGGGATCGACCCCATCCTCGCCGCGTTGCACCGCGCCGACGGTGAGCCGGAGTTCGTCCAGGCGCGGCACGAGGAGATGGCCGCGTTCATGGCGTCGGGGCACGCGAAGTACAGCGGGCAGCCGGGGGTGTGCCTGGCCACCCAGGGGCCGGGCGCGATCCACCTGCTGGCCGGGTTGTACGACGCCAAGCTGGACCGGCGCCCCGTGGTCGCGATCGTGGGGCAGGTCGTGTCGACGGCGTTGGGCAGCGGGTACCTGCAGGAGGTCGACCTGCACGCGTTGTTCAAGGACGTCTGCGGTCAGTACCTGCAGACGGTGTTCGCGCCGGAGCAGCTGCCGCTGTTGCTGGACAACGCGATGCGGACCGCGATCGCCACCAGCACGCCGACCTGCCTGATCCTCCCGCACGACGTGCAGCGCGTCGACGCGGTCGACGAGCCGCCGCACACCCACGGCGTGGTGCCGTCCTCGGCCGTGGTCGGCCACCCGACGATCGTGGCGCCGCGGCAGGACCTGCGTCGGGCCGCCGAGGTCCTGGAGAAGGGCCGGCGGGTGGCGTTGCTGGTCGGCCGGGGCGCCGCGGGCGCGGTGCGCGAGGTCGAGGCGGTCGTGGAGCGGCTGGGCGCGGGGGTGACCGTGTCGCTGGTGGGCAAGCCGGTGCTCGACGAGGGCGCGCCGTGGCACACCGGGGTCATGGGGCACCTGGGCACGACCGCGAGCGCGGAGCTGATGGCGGGCTGCGACACGCTGCTGATCGTGGGCTGCAACGACCCGTGGACCGAGTTCTACCCGAAGCCCGGGCAGGCCAGGGCCGTGCAGATCGACATCGAGGCCCGGGTGGTCGGCGCGAAGTACCCGGTGGAGGTGGCGCTGGTCGGGGACGCGCGCGAGACCCTCGCGGGCCTGCTGACCCACCTGCCGCGCAACCCCGACCGGACCTGGCAGGACCGCGTGCGGCAGAGCGTGACCCGCTGGCACGAGCTGGCCGAGCGGCGAGCGGGGCTCGCCGCCGAGCCGCTCAGCCCGGAGCTGGTCGTGCGGCAGCTGTCCGGCCACCTGCCCGCGGACGTGCGGGTCGCGGTGGACGTGGGGTCGGCGACCTACTGGTACGCCCGGCACCTGCGGCTGCCGTCCGGTGCGCCGGCGCACGTGTCGAGCTACCTGGCGGCGATGGGCTGTGCCATGCCCTACGGGCTCGCGGCCAAGCTGGACGCGCCGGACCGGCCGGTCGTGGCGCTGGTCGGGGACGGCGCGATGCAGATGAACGGGCTGCTCGAGCTGATCACCGTGGCCGACCGGTGGCGGTCCTGGTCCGACCCGAGGTTCGTGGTGCTGGTGCTGCACAACCGCGACCTCAACGAGGTCACCTGGGAGCAGCGGGAGATGGAGGGCGACCCCCGGTTCCCGGCCTCCCAGCGGGTGCCCGACTTCCCGTACGCGGGCTACGCCGAGCTGCTCGGCCTGCGCGGCATCCGCGTCGACTCGCCCGACGCCGTCGACAAGGCCTGGACCGACGCGTTCGCGGCCGACCGCCCGGTCGTGGTCGAGGCGGTCGTCGACGCCCACGTCCCGCTCCTCGCGCCGCACCTGCCCGACGAGAAGGCGGACATGATCTACCGCGGCCTGGCACAGGAACCCGACAGCGGCGCACGTGAGCAGGTGTTGCGCCAGCGCGCCGACGAAGGCCACGACGACCGCGACCGGCAGGAGGAGTCATGATGCGAGCCGTCCTGCGTGGTGTGGCCGCCGGCGCGGCGGGCACCACGGCACTGCACGCCGTCACCTACCTGGACATGGTGCTCCGCGGCCGGCCGGCGAGCCAGACCCCGGAGCAGAGCGTCGAACGGCTGGCCGACCTCGCGGAGGTCACCATCCCGGCCGAGGGGCGGGAGAACCGCGTCTCGGGCGCCGGTGCGCTGCTCGGCATCCTGTCGGGTCTGGTCGTGGGCGCCGGGTACGGCGCGGCCCGTGCCGCCGGATGGCGGCCGTCCACCACCGTGGCCGGCGCCCTCGCCACCGTGGGCGCGATCGCCGCGTCGGCCGCGCCGATGGCGGCGATCGGGGTGTCGAACCCGCGGGAGTGGTCGCTGTCGGACTGGGTGTCCGACGTCGTGCCCCACCTCGCGTACGGGTGGGTCACCACAGCCACCTACGC
>NZ_JBJMIE010000596.1:0-10149 GCF_045807065.1 Actinophytocola sp.
GACGCCGCTGCCGGTGTTACCCAGTGACCCAGATCTGTAGCTTCTGTTGACAGATCTGGTGCTGGGCCTCCGTCAAGGAGGGTCCGAACCGCATTGGCTAGTTCAACGACTGGTTCCCAGGGCAATGTGTGGAACAGTTCCGGTGGTGGCGAGCTCTCGTTGTCCAGTCGGCGCAGCAGCAGGTAGCGAATTTCTCGGGAAAGCTCCGCAACGACTGCCAGGTCTGCGTGGTCGAGATCGGCGCGCGGCCACGACTCTTCGATGCGGTTGATGAGCGCTGCGCCCTGTTCAGTGATGACCAGTGGCGCGCCGAAATCATCGAGTTCGACGTAGGTCACGTTATCCGATGGATCGTGCAGCGCCAGCGCGGGAGCACCGTCGAGCACCGCGATCCGCCGCAACCAACCGCTCTCGAACATCGGCAGGCTGCGGGCATCGAGACGCTCGTTGCCATCGTTGATCAGACCCACATCGGTGGGAGGTGCGCGATCGATACGGCCAACCCAGTCGCTGAGGGGGCGATGTCCCGCGTTCATGACCGCACCGCCAGCATCTGCTTGAACAACTCGACCGCGACGGGCCCCAATGTCTCGGCCACCTCAAGCTGTTGTTCCATGCCGACGTCTTCGAACGTCTCGCCGTGCTTTCGGACAAGCCGCTCCCATGCGGACCGCGACAGCTTTGCTCGCAGGTCGGCTGGAAGCGCGGCTAGTTGGACCCGCAACTCGTCAACGTTGATTCCGATCGTTCCTGCCCAGCGCGCAGCGAACTTGACAGCACGCATCACAACATGTGCCCAGTCTGCTAGATCCTCGCTCTGATTGCGTGAGGTCAGCCGGCGGGGTCTGGCGTTCAAGTCCTCCCAGCCACGCCCAGTAGGGTCAATCACGATGTCGTCGACCGGGTCGTAGTACAAGCTGTTGACTGTGAAGTCCCGGCAGCATGCATCAGTGTCAAGATCGCTGCCCGACGCCGGAAACCGGAGACCCGCTAATTTGAGAGTCCGGTACTCGTAGAGGCGATCACCGCCGCTTGGGGGCTCTGCTGAGCATACGAGGGTATTCGGCGACACCTTGGGGCGGAACTCCAGCCCGGCGCGTCTGCGAATCCGTTTCGTCAACTCTGTGAACCTCCCCGGGGGCATGGTGCCCGCCAAGTCGAGGTCGTTCACATCGGCAGCCGCACCCCCGAGCACGTCACGGGCGAACCCACCCGCCAACCAGACCAGGTGCCGAGATGCCCTTACCTGCTCGATGAGCGGCCCCGCGACCTCGCACCATGGAGAACCAGGTTGGGCAAGTGTCTCAGTCACCATCGCAGGAAGCCCGGAGTCCAACTCAACGGCTCGGTGAACCCGTTCGTCCGGAATCCGGTCCATCGGCGCCGCCGCTAGAACCCGCACGGACTCGGCATTGTCCGGCACGAGACGGGCGGGAGGCTCATCCAACGACCCGTCTCCAACCAGCAGCAGCCGATCGCATGCTGATCTTGGACTCCCCGCCCGCACATAACCGAAGCCGAGCACCTCGCCTTCATCGACCACGTCTCCACTCAGAACAGGGTCGCCCGAGGTCCTTCTATACGACACATTCCCTCCGAGACTGGACCGCGCAAAGCCGGCAATGCCGCAGTCCGCCAGTCGACACAGAGGCGTGTTTCGTTACGAAGATGGGGAGCACTGATCCACGAACGCCAGATGCCTCTAGGGTCGATGCATGGCCCGCAGCCGTCCCACGCTGCGGCTCTCGCCACCTTGAGGCAAGTCGTACACAGTAACACACCTCGACGTGGTCAGAACCTGTCCGAGTCGGCGCTCGGTTCCACCATTGCGAACATCGATGAGCGGTACGCGGTGTTCTATCTGGAACGGAGCCCCGCGACCGTGGTGTTCGTGCTCGTCATCGCCCCGACGCCGTTTTGCTCGTGCTCGCCTATCTCGTCGTCCGGTTCGTTTCCGGCGGCCTGAAGGACACCGCCACCGGTCCGCTTGAGCTCTCTGCTGCGCTGCTCGCTCTCATCACACTGCGCAGGTCCTGATTCCTGCGGAGATGTCCGGGTTCACGCTGCTGGACAGGGTCCTTGGGTTCGAGGTGGTCGCTTATGGCGATCACGATCTTCGCGCACGCGATTGTGCGTCCGATCACGTCGAGACGGCAGCCAAAGGCCGCGCAACCGAAGGGCGGGTGCCGTCCCAGTCGGGGGTGCGTGCACCGACACCTGAGGACGGCATGATCCGCCAGAAAGATTCCCTGTACCTCGGCACAGCCCTTGACAACCCCAGAAGACGCCGGCGAAGGCCGCGTCTTCTGGGCGCGATCACCGCGCCGGGGCTTCTCGAACTCGTCGACGAGTTCTTGCGGCAGCAAGCCCGCGCCGAACTCGCTCTGTTCCGCACCATCCAGCACAGCCGGAACCCAATAGGCGGGCCAAGTGCTTGCCTGGTCGCATCACCTGAACAACGAACCGGCGGAACCGGTGGCGGTCTGACTCTGAGTCCGCCACCGGTTCCGCCGGTGTCGTGGATGGTTACCAGGTCCCGCTGGTGGTGCCGGTCCGGCCGATCACGTAGCGGGCGATCCAGATGCCGTGGTTGGTGAGGGCGGGGTGGCCGGCTACGAGGTCTCCGACGATCTGTCGGACGGTGCGGGCGCACAGCATGCTGACCGGGTTCGGGAAGCCCGGCTCGCCCGAAGCGGCACCGCACAGCGCACCGGCGACGGCACCGGCGCCGACCTTGATGATGGTGCCGTAGCTGGCGATCACCCAGGCGTGGTCATGCGTCCAGCCAACCTCGATGCCGGAGATGTTCTTCGACCAGTCCGACGGCGTGTTCGCCGAGGCGGGCGCGGCGAACACGCCCGCCGAGACGAGCAGCCCGGTCAGCATCAGGATGACGCCGCCGATCCGCCGCCGGCGCGCACGCGGGTTGGGGACCTCGGCCGTGCCCTCGGCGCGCCCGACGCCCCGCGGTTCGGGAACCGTCAACTCGCTCATGTTGTTGCCTTTCTTGTGAGGAACTATCGGGACTGAATCCAGGTCACGCGGACGCGGCCCTGGTCGCCACAACCGAGCCATTCCTGCCAGCACTCGCTGCGGCCGTGCCAGTTGGAGTAGCGGTTGTACTCGAAGTACGACCCGACGACTCGGCAGACGATGGCGAGGCGATCCGACCCGCGGCTGCCGTCGCCGTCGCAGCCGCCGGTGGACACGTTGAAGCCCTGGGTGACCCGACAGACCGGCGCGGCTTCGGCGGCCTGCGCGGTCACTACCAGCCCGCCTGCGCCTACCACACCGGCCGTGACAAGCACACCAATGGTGCGTTTGAACCGCTGGGCCACCGACTTCTGGCCATTGTTGTTGGAATTTTTCACTTGTTTCCCGTTCATTGCTGCGCCCCCCGCGGGGCCTGTTGCAGATATCGTCGGGTTGCCGACCGCTGGGCGCACGCTGCGGGGAAATTCCGTTAATGATCCGCCTTGCCCCTCCCGACCTCGGACGACATGCTGCTGGTCATGAACCAAACCTCTTCGACCGTCACACCAGGCCGAGTTCTACAGGCATGGCGCGCGTATAGCGGTCTGAGCGGCGCCGAGGTTGCCCGACGCATTGGCGTGGAGCCTGCGGCCCTATCACAGTGGGAGCATGACAAACGAACTCCCTCGAGCCCGTACGCCGTGACGGCGATGGCGAAGGCGCTCGGTTTGTCCGTGGACGAGATCGCCGCTATGGAAGGCATGTGGCGAACGGCGGCCTCCGTGACGGCCCTGCCAGCCCATGCGACCTGGTTCCACAACTTCAAGCTTCCGACCGGGTCGGTCTGGGCCTGGATGCGCAACCAGCCCAGGAACGTCGATCAGCGAGTCGTGCTGGAGTTCGGACCGTTCAACAAGACATTCACGATCCCGGCCAACTCCGGGGGCCTACTCGTCCATTCTCCCACCAGCCTGCCGAACCCGCCGCTGACCGTGACCTTCGACGGCGAAGGCTGGGCCGATTTCGGCCGCGGCGTTATTCCGGAGACGGTCGCTACCGAGTTGGGCTTCACCATGGTCGCGGCTCGCGATGTCATCGGCGGCCACGCGCCGATGTTCCAGCCATTGGCGTCCGACGAGGGACCCGAACCACACTCGATGTTGGCCGGGATACGCCGGGCAGCGAGCTGGTTCAACGTAACCTGGAGCCAGGTATCTGCGCATTTCGGGGTCATGCGGCCGGTCGTGCCAACCGCACGAGCGCTCGAATCCGAAACACTGGCGACCACCCGGCGACCGGGGAACGCCGTGACCGACGCCGAAGGCCAACTCGTCAGCCAACTGATGATGACCCCGGAGCAGGTACGAGCCATTCGCGACGCACGCGGCTTGAGCCGAAGCGACGTCGCTGACAAAGCCAGCGAATACGACCCGAACAGTCCCATCAGCACGAGGATGCTGGAGACTCTCGAAGCCAGCGGTCGCGTCCCCAACGCAGCGCACGCACTCGCGCGGCTAGACATGATCTACGAGACGGACGGTCGACTCGGTATCGATCGTGTCGAGGACTTCCAGAATGCCACTCGCACCTCAGACGGCAGGTTCTCACCGAACTTCCCCTGGTACTGGCAAGGACACGTCTGGCTACAAGTGCAAGCTCCGCAGCCACATGATGCCGGGGTCATGGAGTTGGTCTGGGGACCGTGGCGACGGCATGTTCGAGTGCGCTCGTTCGACGTGGTCACGACTCGGAAAGCGATGCTCGGGCCTGACCCAAAGATCGAAGACAGCGAGTCGTCGGTTCGTCCCAACTCCAAGCCCAGTCGAAAGAAGCCGCTAGACCACAACCCCAAGCTGTTCGTGCGCCTACCCCACGGCTGGAACCTCAGCGCCGGCATGGGCGCCGTGCCCACAGCGCTCGACATCAACGTGGGTTGGCGCCCGGTCAACTTGCGCGCCGCCCTGGCCCTCGTGCTTGAAAGCGTGAAGGCGATCGAACTCACGAGACCACGCGAGCCGGAGCGCCCCACGGACAACTGAAGCCACCGAGACGTTCGTCCCTAAAGACGGCGTTCGGCGACGCTCGTCAGCGAGGGTCGGTGATGACCGGTGTGATGCCGAGATCGATCGTTCCGAGTGGCAAGCGGTTGCGCATGCGATCCAGGCTGACCAGTTTGCGGGCCGCTGCCTGGAGACTGGCGTCGAGCCCGGCGACCTCGCCGAGCCAGCCGTTGAGCTTGGCCTCGGTGATGCGGTCGCGAAGGTTCGCGATGATCTCGACCAACCGCGATCGCGCTGACGGATCCAGACGGAGGCTCGGACAACGAATGTCCCGTTGACCGAACTAACTCGGGGATCTCCTGGGCTTCCTCGATGTGGACCGACAGTGACGACTCGGCCTGATCTCGGCAAGGTCGGGCCTCGTGAGTCACTGCGAGTGATGAGGCGTTTCTGCTCTGATCCCGTGCCGTCAGAGAAGACGGCCCGTGGAGGTTGGGATGGCGGAACGCGGCACGGCGGTCAGGGATGTGGCGGCCCTGACGGTCGCCAGAATCGGGAGGGTCGAGGAGACCGGAGACCGGCTGCTGCCGTTCCGGCTGGTCGACGAACACGGCGACGAGGAACCGGCGGTCACCGAGTTCCTCCGCCACATGCTCGCCGACGACGCGAGCCCGGCGTCCCTGCGCTCGTACGCGTATGAGCTGTTGTCCTGGTTCAGATTCCTTCGCGCTGTGGGGATCCCCTGGTTCCTGGCCAGTCGGTTGGAGGCCCGGGACTTCGCATTGTGGTTGAAGATGAGCAAGAAGCCGGCCCGGCAGCGGCGGGCTGACGCGCCCGCGCCGGGGTCGGTGAACCCGGTGACGGGCAAGGCGACACAAGGCGAGAACTACGCGGCACGGACCCGGCGACACGCGCGTGCGGTGGTGCGCTCGTTCTACGAGTACCACCGGGAGGCCCATGGGCGGCCGCTGGTCAACCCGTTCCCCAAGACCCGAGGCGTTGAGGGCGAGCATCTCAACGCCCACCACAATCCGATGCGACCGTTCCGCCGGCCGTCCCGTCGCGCGTCGTACCAGCCGAAGGAACCCAAGCCGGCACCGCGGAGCATCCCGGACCAGGCGTTCAACGAGCTGTTCGCGGCGCTGACGTGCCACCGGAACCGGGCGTTGCTCGCGTTCTACATCTCCACTGGAGCACGTGCCTCCGAATTGCTGGGCGTGCGCCAGGGCCTGGTGGAGCCCGGGGAGCAGGTGATCGGCGTGGTCCGCAAGGGCAGCCGGGCCTTGCAGCGGCTGCCGGCCTCGGCGGACGCGTTCGTCTGGCTGCGGCTCTACCAGCAGGAGACCCTGGGCCTGGCGCCGAAGGGGCCGGACGAGCCGTTGTGGTGGACGCTGCGGCGGCCGTTCCGGCCGTTGACCTACGACGCGGCGCGGATGGTGTTCACCAAGGCCAATGCCGCTCTGGGGGCGAACTGGACTCTCCACGACCTGCGGCACTCGGCGGCCAAGCGGATGGTCCGCGACCCCGACCTCACCCTGGCCGACGTCCAGTGGGTACTGGGTCACGCGCACATCACCACGACGGAGATCTACACCGCGCCCACCCCCGAGGAGGTCATCGCCAACGTTCTGGCTCACCACGAACGCCAGCGTGCTCAACGGAAACGGCCGCCAGCGCCGCCGGCGCCGGGCTATCGGCCCGAGGTGCTGGCGACCCTGTTCGGCACCGCGCCCACCGAGGGAGGCTCACGGTGAGCAGCACGACTGTCGACGCCACCGTCGTCGCGTCCGGAGCAGACCTTGCTGACGCCGGACAGCTGGCCGAATGGGAGCCGCGGCCGGGCGCACACAGCTGGTGGCAGACCCGCCAGACGCGCGAGGCGTTGGTGGAGAGACTGCTGCACCTGTTCGCCGGTAAGGGGCCGAGCGTCGCCCGTGACCAGGCCAGGCGGCGCGGCCTGGGCAAGGTGCTGGACTGGCTGGAGCGGCTGCCCGGTGACACCTGGCAGGACCGCTGGCTGGCCAGCGGAGCCGACGCCGCCGGCTTCGACTGGGCCGATCTGCCGCTGAAGGGGATCGCCGAGCCTCGGGGCTACCACCGCGACGAGCTGAACTGCGGCGTGACGATGCTGGTGGCTGGACAGGCTATCCGGCCCGGTTACCGGTGGCTGCTGCGGCAGCGCCAGGTGTTGATGCTGGCCGAGGCCCGCGAGGCCATCGACCCCGACGGCTTCGCCCGCGTCGAGCGCGATGCCCACGACGCCGCCCGCTACGCCAGGTCGGACGCGTTGAACAAGCTCACCTGGATCGTGATCCGCAAAGGCGGCAGCGTCGCCGACATCACCGTGGGCGACTGCGTCGAGCTGACCAAAGCGTTGCAGGAACACCATTTTCGGGGCAGCGCCGGCCGTCCATTGTTCTACGCGCTGCTGAAGAAGGCCGGGGTGCTGTCAGCCACGGCACCCGACCGGCTGCGAGCGTTGCGAGTGGACGGCCGACGCAGCGTCGAGCAGATCGTCGACGCCTACGGCATCCAGTGCCGACCCGTTCGCGACTTGCTCGTCGAGTACCTCACCGAGCGTTCCCCTGAGCTCGACCACACCTCGCTGCGCTCGGTCGCCCGCAACCTCTGTCGGCTGTTCTGGCGCGACCTGGAGATCCACCACCCCGGCATCGACTCGCTGCGACTGGCCTCCGAGGTCGCACAAGCCTGGAAAGAGCGGCTGGCCCACATCCGCGACGCCGACGGCAACCCCATGCGACCGCGGGTCAACTACCGCAGCGAACTGGTTTTCGTCCGGGCCTTCTACGAGGACATCGCCCGCTGGGCCGCCGACGACCCCGCCCGATGGGCTCACTGGGTCGCGCCCTGCCCGATCAAGGCAAGCGAGGTCACCCGGAAGAAGGTCCAGGCGCGGGTCAAAGCCCGGATGGACCAGCGGACCCGCACCCAACTGCCGCTGCTCCCAGCGTTGGCGCAGGCCGTCGACCGGCAACGCAAGGACGCCGAGGAACGCATCAACATCGCAAAAGCGATCCCTGCTGGTGACCGGTTCACTGCATGCGGCGAGCAGTTCGAGCGCTGCCGCGTCGGCGAGTCCGGCCGCGTCTATGCCCTCGATCTGGCCACCAGCAAGCGCCGCGACCTCAGCCACGAGGAGTCGGCCGCGTTCTGGTCCTGGGCGACCGTGGAAGTGCTGCGGCACACCGGGATCCGCATCGAGGAGATGCTGGAGCTGACCCACCACAGCTTCGTTACCTACACGCTGCCCACGACCGGCGAGGTCGTGCCGATGTTGCAGGTCGCCCCCTCGAAGACCGACTCCGAGAGGCTGCTCCTAGTCTCCCCGGAACTGGCGGAAGTGTTGACCGCGATCATCTTCCGGGTCCGCGCCGGCAACGCCGCGCTGCCGTTAGTGTCCGCCTACGACGTCTTCGAACAGACCTGGAGCCCGCCGATGCCGTTTCTGTTCCAACGGCGGTTCGGCACCGAGGACCGGCCGCTGACCCGCAGCTACATCCGCGAATGCCTCGTCGCCACCTCCCAAGCCGCGCAGATCACCGCCGCCGACCAGCCCTTGGAGTGGCGGCCCCACGACTTCCGAAGGATCTTCGTCACCGACGCCATCCGCTCTGGCCTGCCGCCGCACGTCGCCGCCAAGCTCTGCGGACACTCCACCGTGGACACAACGATGGGCTACGCCGCCATCTACCCCGAGGACGTGATCACCCACCACCGTGCGTTCATCGCCCGCCGCCGCGCCCAACGTCCCAGCGAAGAATACCGCGACCTCACCGCCGCCGAGTGGGACCAGTTCCTCGCCCACTTCGAGCTGCGGAAAGTCGCATTGGGAACCTGCGGTCGTGACTATGGATCCCCTTGTGCGCACGAAAGCGCCTGTGTCAGATGCCCGCTCCTCCGGGTTGACCCAGCCCAATTGCCGCGGCTGGAGGAGATCCACGCCAACCTCGTCGATCGCCTGGACGAGGCGAAAGAACAGGGCTGGCTGGGCGAGGTCGCCGCGATCGAGACCACCATGGCCGCCGCGGCACAGAAACTCGAGGCCATGCGCACCGTCCGCAAGGCGACTGTCAACCTGGGCATGCCCGACACTCGACTCGCGACCGGACGGTCGAGCCGTACCCCGGCTACGGTGTCCCGGACGACATTTGTCAACAGGTCGTCGTAGGTGGAGGGGTTGGGCCCCTGCGCGAACTACACTAACCGACCATGGAGCCACTTTTCCGCATCGAACGCATTGAGGGCTACGACGGTGGTCTAATCGGATATGACTGGATCGAGGTTCTCGCGATCGAGCCTTGGGCATTGGCCTTCCCGGGAGACGGGTACGGCGACTGGTGCGATCGTCGAATTTCGAACTATTATATCTGCCTAACACCGGTCGGTCTAATGAGGATTACGTCAGATGACTTCTGGGTAGCCCTGGAGGACTACAATGAGTACGACCTCGAAACCGATAACATTTCGATGCCGAAGTATGTTGTGACCACTGGAGAATCCTCAATCGTGCAACTCCATGGAACGATTCACGGTGACGTTAGTACAAGTCGCTCAGGCGACACGGTGGGAGCCAAAGGGGATGGCGCACAAGGTATTGTGATGTCCTCTTGGCTACCCCCTGGCTCATCGCTTCAAGATCTCCAGGCAGAGCTTCGGGCTCTCCGTATCGCACTGCGCGACAAAAGTGACACCCCTGAGCAAGATATGGCTATCGCGGCTGTTGCGGAAGCGGAGATCGCAGCTGGAAAAAACAATGAGAAGGCCCTGAAGGCCGCACTCAAGAAGGGAGGAAAATGGGTTCTTGATACTGCAAAGGATATCGGGCTGGAAGTTGCTAAGGCTGCCGTTAAGCACGCCATAGGAAGCTAAGGACGTTGATTAGGGGGAGGTCGTCGCGATCGAGGTCACACCGTGGCTGCGGCGGCACAGAAGCTTGACGTTCTAACACGCTTGCTCGCAACGCGGCCGCCCCGCCCAGTTCGACGCGGCCGACATCTAGCTCTCGACTGGCCGGTCGAGCATGGCCTGACCAGCCACGGTTCCTGTGTACGACACGCCCGGGGGAAACTGTTCCGAAGGCCGAGTCGGTCACCGTCCGTGAGCTACGAACGAGGCAGGGTCGAGACTATTCGATCAAGATCACTTCGGTTAAGCA
>NZ_JBJMIE010000597.1:0-7858 GCF_045807065.1 Actinophytocola sp.
AACCCGTCGAGTGGCCGGCGAACGGCCACCCGCGGCGGGCCGGCATCTCGTCGTTCGGCATCGGCGGCACCAACGCCCACGTGATCATCGAGGAGCCCCCCGCCCCTGCCGAGCGGCCGGCGACCCCCGCCCTGCCGATCACGCCCTGGCTGGTGTCGGCCAAGACAGCGGCCGCCGCGCGGGCCCAGGCCGCACGCCTGCGGACCGTCGACCTCGACCCCGCCGACGTCGGGTACACGCTGGCCACGAAGCGGGCCAGGTTCGACCACCGCGTGGTGCTGAACGGCTCGGGTGCCGAGCTGGCCGCCGGCCGTCGTTCCGACGGCAGGCTCGCCTTCCTCTTCACCGGTCAGGGCGCGCAGCGAACCGGCATGGGGCGGGAACTGTACGAGACGTTCCCGGCGTTCGCGGCGGCCTTCGACGAGGTCTGCGTCCACCTCGACCCGGGCCTGCGTGCGGTGATCACCTCCGGCGAGGGCCTGGACGAGACCGGCAACACCCAACCGGCGCTCTTCGCGATCGAGGTCGCCCTCTTCAGGCTGCTGGAGTCGTGGGGTCTCAGGCCGGATTTCGTGGCGGGTCATTCGATCGGTGAGTTGGCCGCGGCGCATGTGTCCGGTGTGTTCTCCCTGGAGGACGCGGCGCGATTGGTGACGGCGCGGGGTCGGCTGATGCAGGCTCTGCCGGCGGGTGGTGCGATGATCGCCGTCCAGGCCAGTGAGGACGAGGTCACCCCGCACCTCACCGACACGGTCGGGATCGGTGCGATCAACGGACCCGATTCGGTGGTGATCTCCGGTGCCGCCGAGGACGTGCGGGCCGTTGCCGCGATCTTCGCCGGGCAGGGTCGCAAGACCAAGCAGCTCACCGTCTCCCACGCCTTCCACTCGCCCCTGATGGAACCCATGCTCGACGAGTTCCGTACCGTCGCGGAGAGCATCTCCTACGCGGAGCCGCAGATCCCGGTCATCTCCACCGTCACCCCCGACGGCACGTGGACCGACCCCGAATACTGGGTCAACCAGGTTCGCTCGGCCGTCCGCTTCGCCGACGCCGTCACCGCGCTCGTCGAGCAGGGCGTGACGACGTTCGTCGAACTGGGGCCGGACGGCGTGCTCACCGCGCTGGGGCGAGCCGTCGCGGAGGCGGAGTTCGTCGCCACCCTGCGCACGGGCCGCGACGAGGTCCAGACCATGGCCGCCGCCCTGGCCACCCTCGCCGTGCGGAGCGACGCCATCGACTGGCACGCCTTCTACGCCGGCGCGAAGCAGGTCACGCTGCCCACCTACGCCTTCCAGCACGGCCACTACTGGCTCATGCCCGGCACCGGCACCGCCGACGTCACCGCCGCCGGCCTCGGCGCCGCCGAGCACCCGCTGCTCGGCGCGGTCGTCGACGTCGCCGGGAGCGAGGGCGTGCTGCTCACCGGTCGGCTCTCGCTCAGGACCCACCCGTGGCTGGCCGACCACGCCGTCGCCGGCACCGTGCTCGTGCCCGGCGCGGCCCTGGTCGAGATGGCACTGCACGCCGGTGCCCGCGTCGACCGCGACGGCATCGAGGAGCTGACCCTCCAGGCGCCGCTCGTGCTCCCGGACACCGGCGCGGTCGTCGTCCAGGTGGCCGTCGACGCGGACCAGACCGTGACTGTCCACTCGCGACCCGAGGACGGTCAGGACTGGACCCGGCACGCCAGCGGCCGGCTGACCGACGCCGACCCCGCGGCCGTGGCGCTCACCGAATGGCCCCCGCCGGGCGCGTCCCCCGTGTCCACATCGGACCTCTACGACGAGCTGGCCGGCATCGGCCTCGAGTACGGGCCCGCGTTCCAGGGCCTCCAGAATGTGTGGCGGCGCGGCGAGGACGTCTTCGCCGAGGTCGCCCTCGACGAGGCACAGGCCACGCACGCCGGCCGGTTCCGCCTGCACCCGGCACTGCTCGACTCGTCCCTGCACGCCCTGCTGGCCGCGGCGACGGGACAGCGGCGGCTCGCGCTCCCGTTCTCCTGGCACGACGTCACGGTGACGGCGACCGGCGCGACCACCCTGCGCGTGAAGATCAGCGGGAACGGCGACGCCTACACCCTCGACCTGGCGGACGACACCGGCGCACCCGTGGCCCGCGTCGGCGCGCTGGCCGTCCGGCCGGTCACCCCGGAACAGCTCGCCGTCGCGGGGTCGGCGGAACGCAACCTGTTCGAACTGACCTGGGTCGGCGTCGACGCGGGGGAGGGCGAGCCCGTCGAGGCGGTCATCGAACACATCGCCGGCGCCGGCGATGTCCCCGGCGCCGCACGGGAGACCGCCCGCCGGGCGCTGGCGCTCGTCCAGGAGTGGCTGGCCGAGGACCGGCCGGAGCGGCTCGTGCTGGTCACCACCGGCGCGGTCGCGGTCGAGCCCGGTGAGGACGTCACCGACGTGGCCGCCGCCGCGGTGTGGGGCCTCGTCCGGACCGCCCAGTCCGAGCAGCCGAACCGGTTCGTGCTGGTCGACACGGACGACGAGAGTGCCGTGCGCGCGGCCGTCGCCACCGGGGAGGCGCAGGTCGCGGTCCGCGGCGGCAGGCTGTACGTCCCGCGTCTCGTGCGCGGCCGGCCCACCGCCCCGGCGCCCACCCCGAACCCGGACGGCACCGTGCTGATCACCGGCGGCACCGGCGGCCTCGGCGCGCTGCTCGCCCGCCACCTCGTGACCACACACGGCGTGCGCCACCTGCTCCTGCTCAGCAGGCGTGGCTCGGGTGCGCCGGGCGTGCCCGCGCTGACCGAGGACCTGACCGGACTCGGCGCGGCGGTCACCGTGGCCGCGTGTGACGTGACCGACCGGGCCGCGCTCGCCGCCGTGCTCGACGCGGTCCCCGCCGAGCACCCGCTGACCGGCGTCGTCCACGCCGCGGGCGTGCTCGACGACGGCACCGTCGACACCCTCACCCCCGAGCGCCTCGACCGGGTACTGGCGCCGAAGGTCGACGCCGCGGTCACCCTGCACGAGCTGGTCGGCGACGTCGAGTTGTTCGTCCTGTTCTCCTCGGTCGCCGGACTGCTGGGCGGCCCGGGACAGGCGAACTACGCGGCCGCCAACAGCGTGCTGGACGCGCTGGCGGCACACCGCCGGGCACAGGGCCGGGCGGCGCTGTCGCTCGCGTGGGGCCTGTGGGCGCAGGCCAGCGACCTGACCGGCGAGCTGTCTGAACTGGACCTGGCCCGGCTCAACCGCAGCGGTTTCGGCGCGCTGTCCACCGGGGAAGGGCTGGCGTTGTTCGACAGCGCGACCCGCGTGGCCGCCGCGCTGGCCGTGCCGGTGAAGCTCGACCCGGTGGCGCTGCGCAAGTCCGGCACGGACCTGCCGGTGCTGCGCGGGTTGGTCCGCGTCCCGGCCAGGCGGGCCGCGAAGGCCGACGTCGCCGCGCTGGTCGACCGCCTCACCGGCCTGCCGCCGGCCGACCGGCTGCCCGCGGTGCTCGACCTGGTGCGCACCGAGGTGGCGACCGTCCTCGCCCACGGCTCCGCCGACGCGGTCACCGAGCAGGCGTTCAAGGACCTCGGGTTCGACTCCCTGACCGCGGTCGAGCTGCGCAACCGGATCAACACCGCGACCGGCCTGCGACTGCCGGCCACGCTCGTGTTCGACTACCCGACCCCGGAGGCACTGGCGGAGCACGTGCTGGCGTCACTGCTGACCGACCCGGCCGCCGAGGCGCCCAAGGTGGACGAGGACGCGCTGCGCCGCACCCTTGCCACGGTGCCCGTGGACCGCTTCCGCGAGGCGGGCATCCTCGACACCCTGCTGTCCCTGGTGGACACCGGTTCCGCGGCGGAACCGGCGCCGGCACGCGACCTCGACAGCATGGACGTCGACGACCTGATCAAGCGTGCCCTGGGCAAGGCTTCCTAGCCTTACCACCAAGAGAGGCCGCGCGGCGGGAGCCGCGCGGCCTCTCTCGTGTGGTGATGAGGGCGTTTCGGGTCAGCTGACGGTGATGGTCGCGTGCTCGCGTTCCGCGTGGGCCTTGATGTTCAGCAGCTGCTTGCGCATCATGATCCAGTCGACCATGCCCAGCGGGCGGCCGACGGCGTTGGGGCCGTTGAAGATCGTGCGGGCGACCAGCCGCGTGCCCGTCCCCTCCGGACGCACCGCGTACGTCGTGGCGACGTTCTTGTTGCTGATGGTCACGTGGTCGTCCCGCTCGAAGCAGGCCAGGGTGAACAGTCGCATGAACCGCTGGCCCACCTCCAGGTCGACCAGCTCCGGCGTGCGCTCCCGGGGGCTGCGCTTGCCGAAGTTGTCGAGCCAGTCGTAGCTGTAGGGCGCCAGGCGGATCTGGCAGAGCCACGCCCACACCAACGACGGCGGGGCGTCGACGGAAACGGCGCGGTCGGCCGCCAGCCCGTCCGGGTAAATGTCGTCACAGGGCAGCTTCGCAGCGCGTTCCTCGGCTGTCGCGCCCCACACCTCTCCAGGGAAAACCATGTGTCAATGATCCCGTATCCCGCGCTTTTCGGTCACTACCACCGAGTGCGATTCCAGTGCGCCGCACCGGCGCGATTACCGGTCGATTACCGTGCCCGCGATAAGGTTTTTCCGCGTGACGTGACAAACGACCGGAGGTGGCGCGCGTGAAAATCGCGGTGAAAGGTCCGACCTGGAACTTCGTCCAGCACCTGCTCGAGATGTCGATCGCCATGGTCGTCGGCATGTTCGCGCTCGGCCTGCCGCTCAAGGCGCTCTTCGACGCCGTCGGCTGGTCGTTCCTCAACGACTACACGGTGCCGATGACGCTGGTCATGGCGACCACCATGTCGATCGGCATGGCCGTGTGGATGCGCATCCGCGGTTGCGGCTGGCCGGCCATCCTGGAGATGTCGCTGGCCATGTACATCCCGTTCGTCGCCATGTACCCGTTCTACTGGGCCGGACTCGTCTCGGAAATGGCCATCATGGTTGTCGGGCACGTGCTGATGGTCCCGGCGATGGTCGTCGCGATGCTGTTCCGGCTCGACGAGTACACCGGTTCCCACGCGCACCACAGGCACAGCGAAGAAGTCGAGGACGTGCCCGCCGGCGTGAACTAGTCACCGGCGCGACATGACGAATTCACGTTCCCGCCCGATCCCACTCATCTCTTGCACCTGAACGAGTGGCCGACGGTTGACCGAGCACGACGGCGACTGGGAGCGTGGAAGCACTCGTTCACTCCAGGTTTTTCTGTCAGGGGCGTAGGTAATCATGTTCACTGCCATCGGTCGCTTCGCCGCCACCCGCTCCCGCGGGATTCTCATCACGGCCCTGATCGTGCTGATCGGCGCTGCCGCGGTGGGTTTCACGGCCTTCGGCAAGCTCAAGCCGGGAGGCTTCACCGACCCGGCCGCGGAATCCTCGAAGGTCCAGAACGTCATCGACGACCAGTTCGGCGGCGACGTGGACGTCGTGGCGATGATCACCGCGCGCACGGGCACGGTCGACGACGAGGACGTGCGCACCCCCGCCGCTGACCTGGCCGGCCGCATCGCGGACGACCCCGCGGTCTCGTCCTCGGTGTCCTACTGGGAGACGAAGGCGCCGGGCCTGCGCTCCGACGACGGCAGGCACGCGCTGATCGTGATCAAGCTCGTGCACGACGACCAGGACGCGACCGAGAAGTTCACCGACAGGTACCTCACCGGGCCGCGAACGTCGTACACGCTGGCGTTCGGCGGACTGAAGATGTTGGACGTCGAAAGCGGAGTGGAGATCGGCAAGTCGCTGGCGCTGGCCGAGGGCATCGCCGTGCCGATCATCCTCGTCCTGCTGATCTTCGCGTTCGGCAGCCTCGTCGCCGCGTCGCTGCCGCTGCTCATCGGCGCGGTCACGGTGTTCGGCACGTTCGCGGCCCTGTCCGGGATCGCGTCGGCGACGGACGTGTCGATCTACTCGATCAACCTGACCACCGCGCTGAGCCTGGGCCTCGCCGTGGACTACGCGCTGCTGATGGTGAGCCGGTTCCGCGAGGAGCTGACCGCGGGCCGGCCGGTGCCGGACGCGGTGGTGCGGACCGTGCGGACGGCCGGCCGGACCATCGTGTTCAGTGGTCTGACCGTGGCGGTGGCGCTGGCCGTGCTGACGGTGTTCCCGCTGTACTTCCTGCGTTCCTTCGCGTACTCGGGCATCGCGGTGGTGCTGATCGCGATGATCACGTCGATCGTGGTGCTGCCCGCGCTGCTCACGGTGTTGGGATACCGCGTGAACGCGGGCCGCCTGCCGTGGTTCAAGAAGACGCCGAGTGCGGTGTCCCCGTTCTGGCGCAGGGTGGCCGCTGTGGTGACCGCCCACCCGGTCCTGTGCGCGCTGCCGGTGATCGCGGTGCTGCTGGTCGGTGCCAGCCCGCTACTGAAGGCCGAGTTCGGCACCCCGGACGACCGGGTGCTGACGACCGCCACCCAGACCAGGCAGGTGGGCGACACGCTCCGCGCGCACTTCCCGGACGACAGCAGCAGTGCGATCCAGGTGATCGTGCCGAGCGCGGTGTCACCGACGCGAGTGGCCGAGTACGCGGCCGAGCTGTCGCGGCTGCCCGACGTGGCCCGGGTGGACTCGAGCGCCGGGTCGTTCATCAACGGCGCGACATCCGGCGCCACGCCGGCGGACGCGGCGATGGGCAGGCCGACGGTGCAGCGTTTCGCGGTGGTCACCCGCGACGAGTCCCGCTCGGACGGTGCGCAGGCGTTGGTCAAGACCATTCGTTCGACCACCGGACCCGCCCAGATTCTGGTGGGTGGACCGGCCGCGGTGCTGTTGGACAGCAAGGACGCGATCGGCAGTCGCCTGCCGCTCACCGCCGGGTTGATCGCGCTGTCCACGTTCGTCCTGTTGTTCTTGTTCACCGGTAGCGTGCTGCAGCCGATCCGCGCGTTGGTGTTCAACGTGCTGGGCCTGTCGGCGACGATCGGTGTGATGGTGCTGATCTTCCAGCACGGATGGCTTTCGGACTTCCTGGGCTTCACCCCGATGCCGTTGGACACGAGCATGTTGATGCTGCTGTTCTGCATCGCGTTCGGGTTGTCGATGGACTACGAGGTGTTCGTGCTGAGCCGGATCAAGGAGGGGCACGATCTCGGGCTGGACCGGCGGGCCGCGGTGGTGGAGGGGCTGTCCCACACCGGGCGGATCGTGTCGACGGCTGCCGTGTTGATCGCGGTGAACTTCTTCGCCTTCGGTACGGGTGGGGTGAGTTTCCTGCAGATGTTCGGGTTGGGCGCCGGGTTGGCGATCATGATCGACGCAACGTTGATTCGTGGGGTGTTGGTGCCGGCCGGGATGCGGTTGCTGGGTAGGGCTGCCTGGTGGTCGCCCAAGCCGTTGCGGTGGCTGCACGGGAAGATCGGGCTCAGCGAGTCGGGGGCGGGGGATACGGAGCCCGCTGAGGAGAAGAAGGCGCGCGTTCCGGTGGCCTGAGCGTCAGGTTTCGAGGAGCCCCTCTGAGACGTTGGTGTCTCAGAGGGGCTCCTCGTGTGTGGGACTTCGGTGGCTTTGGTGATGCGGGCCTCGTCCTCGGTGTTCGGTGGCGGCGGTGCGCGTCCTTGGGTGTCCCGTGGGTTCTGTGCCGCCTGCCTCGTGCCGGGTGTTCGGGTGGTTGGTGGTGCGCGCTGCGTCCTTGGTGTTCGGTGGTGGTGGCGGGATTGTACGGGCGGCGACTCACGCGTCAAGGGCGCCTTCGGCGTCGGGCTCCGCCCGATGACGGCCTGGCGGCCGTCACCCTTGACCCGCGAGCCTCCGCCGCCCTGGGCAGGCCCCTTCGGGGGCAGGCTGGCGCCGGCCTGCCTTGCCCCCGCCACCACCACCGAACTGCCTTGGGGGGAGGTCTGTTTCGCCACCCTGGCCACAGG
>NZ_JBJMIE010000598.1:0-8178 GCF_045807065.1 Actinophytocola sp.
CGTGGAATGCGGCGAGTACCGGGTTCAACCGGGCGGCCAGCAGTTCGACATCGAGGTCACGCTCGTTGTCGAAGTACGCCACTCCCAGTCCGCCGCCGACGTCCACCATCTCCAGGCCGAAGCCGAGCCGGTCGGACAACACCTCCGCGACCGCGAGAATCTTCCTGATGTTCGCCACGATCGGCTCCTCGTCGAGGATGCGGGTGCCCATGTACACCTGCACGCCCATGAACCGGACGTGTCGGTAGCGCAGGGTCAGCCCGCCGGCGTCGAGCAGAAGTTCCTCGTCGATGCCGAACTGGCGGGGTTTCCCGCCCATGGTCAGTCCGGAGCCCTTGACGCTGAAGGCGGGGTTGACCCGCAGGGCCACCGGTGCGGCCATCGCCCTGGCTTCGGCCATCTCCTCGATCAGGTCGAGCTCCCCGAACGACTCACAGATGATCGCGTAGATGCCCTCGTCGAGGCAGGCCGCGAGCTCGGTGCGACTCTTGCCGGGCCCGACGAAGATGATGTCGTGTGGCTCGACCCCGGCGCGGCGGGCCGTCAGCAGCTCGGACATCGACGACACCTCGGCCCGCGCGCCGTGTCCGTTCAGGAGCGCGCAGATCGACAGGTTGGGGTTGCTCTTCAACGAGAAGAAGATCTCCAAGTCCGGATGTAGCCGTTCGCGCAGCCCGGCCAGCCGCCCGGTCAGCTCGTCGCCGTCGTAGACGTACAGCGGGGTGCCGTACTCCTCCGCGAGCTCACTGATGTCGATGCCCTGGACCTGGAACTCCATCTCAGTCCTTTCCGAGCCGCTCGGTGATCCGATCGTCGATCGCGGCCAACTGGTCGGTGGTGTCGGCGACCACCACGCCGTACAGCCGGCCTACGAAGGAGCCGCTCCCGGCGCCCGCGTTGACTGTCGCGAAGTTGTTCACCACCAGGCCGGTTCCGCCGGGACGCGCCAGCATCAGTCCGTCCAGCATCCGGCTCACCTCGCCGAAGGGCAGCGGGCGGTTCAGCGACACGGGGTAGTACCTGGCGAGCGCGACCTGGGTGGGATCCACCAGCTTCTCCTGCAACGGCACCTGGTAGGTCGACATGTTGTGCCGGGCGTTGATCTCGACCACCGGGTACAGCCCGCCGTCCGGATCGACGAAGGCATCCACGCCGACCACCCCGAAATACCCATCGGCCGCCAACCGCCCGCCGAGCAGCTCCGCGACCTCCCGGATCTCCGCGAGCGTGCCGGCGGGCAGCACCGCCGGCATCCGATGTCCCTTGTGGACGTTTCGATCGGTGATCGCCTCCTTGACGAAGTCGAACCGGACGGAGCCGTCCTTGCTGACGGTGAACTGGTAGTTGAGGTCCGCGGCCTTCGTCACCCATTCCTCGATGACGAACGAGATCCGGTCATCTTCCGCGCCGCGCAGGATCATCCGGTGCAGCCGGTCGAGCCGTCGTTCGTCGTCGATCACGGCAATGCCCTTGCCGGAGACGCCGAATGCCTCCTTGATCCCGATCCGCCGGCCGGCGGCCACCAGCGTGCGCGCCTCGCTGACCGCGGCGGCCAGCTCCTCGGCCGTCGCGCAACCCCAGCCGACTGGTTGGCGCAGGCCGAGCAGGTCCGTCACGGCGCGGCTGTACACCTTGCTGTTGACCGACTTGCAGGTCGACGAGTCCGGTGCGGCCAGCGGCAGCCCGGTCTCCCCGGCCAACCTCTCCTCCACGGTGGACACGCCGTGGGCGACCAGGCGGCAGCCCTGCCCGGCCAGCTCTGACAGTGCGGTCAACAGGTCGGGATCGGCGAGCGCGTCCTCGGTGACCGACCGCTGGGCGTCCGTCCTCGATGCGACGTGCACGGTCGGCAGCTCCAGCCCGAGGCCTTTCAGGTAGGCCAGGTAGTCCGGGTCGGGTGCGGTCTTGAGCACCACGTGGTCGTCGGCGCCGCCGAGCAGCAGGGCGAACTCGTCCATGTGGTTGACCACCGCTTCACTCACGGCCGTGGACACCCTCGGCAGCGAGCGCTCGCCGGTGGCCCAGTCCCGCTCGACCTCGAAGTTGCCGAGGTAGACCAGTGATGTGTCCGTCGCACCGGTCAACGCGACCTTCAACCGAGTGACAAAGTCATCGTCCACAGTAGACTCGCCTAGTGTTGGAAGACCATCGCGGAGAACGTCGAGCCGAGCCCGACGGAGACCATCACGTAGCGGTCTCCGGGATTGAGCCGACCGAGGTCGACCGCCGTGCGGTAGTTGATGAACGGATCAGCGCAGAAGCAGTGGCCGGTGGCCTTGACGTTGTCGAGGAAGACCCGCTCCAGCGGCAGCCCGATTTCCGCGGCCGTGCGGCGCCACGACACGGTGTTGATATTGTGTGGCAGAAGCAGGTCGACGTCAGTGATCGCCACGCCTGCCACGTCGAGCGCGGCATGCACGACTTCGGCGAGCGCGTTGTGATAGATCAGCCGGAACTTCTTCTCCTGCGCAGGAGTCATCGCCAGCGAGCCCGCCGCGTTGCTGTGCGTCCGGGTGGCGTACCCCAGAAGCTGGTCGCTCTGGCCTCCGCCGCCGGCCCGCACCAGTACCGCCGCGAATCCCTCGCCCATCACCGCGATGTCCGCGATCATGCTCACGACGTGGGTGAACGCTTTTTCTCCCAGCAGCACTAGGGCGAGTGCGTCTGGATCGCCGTCCGCGGCGAGGAGCATCCCGCACATGTCCACGACGAGCAGCCCGGAGGCACACGCGTGGTCGGTCACCGTGAAGCTGGTCGCGTGGCTCAGTCCCAGTGCGTCGCACGCCTGGCGGAGCGGGTTGTCCGGGTAGACGTGTGAGATCGGCATGGTCTTGGCGCGAACGACGTAGCGAACCCGATCCTCGGCACCCGCCAATGACTCCAGTTTGTTGGCCACGGCCACCAGGGAGTCGAGCTCGGACTCGGCTGAGCGGCAGATGTCCTTCAGTCCGTAGAACTTCACGAACTTGCGACGCTCGATGTCAGTCAGTCGAAGTGTGGCCTGCAGTGATGCCAGCGATACTGTTCCCGGCAGATGGCTGGATACCGAAACGATCGCCGTCACGCGGACCTACCGGTCGACCAGTTCGGCAACCAGCTTGCAGACACTGTGTAGATCGACCATCTGCACGAGCCGCGCTTCGTCGATCTCGATGTTGAACCTGGTCTCCAATGCCGCGACCACATCCATCATTCGTAGTGAGTCGGCCTCGTGGTCCTCCTTGAACTTGCTGTGCTCAGTCAACTCTTCTGCATCCACCTCCAAGTGCTCCAGAATTATTTTCCGAATTTCATTCACCTGTTGAGCCGCGAATACTGTGGTCATGACTCCTCCACCACTAGATGCTGGATCTTGCTCAAGCAAGCGAACTCTAATGTGAGCCGGCCACAGGCCGCTGACCGACCGCTGACCGCGGACTGACACGCATTCGATGCCACGTGGGTCAGGCCGGCGCACAAACCAGTTGGACGGTCAACTTCCCGTCTACCAGGAGGGGGCTAGGTGCGGGTTCTGTCAGTCGGCTGTCAGCGGCTGGGCAGTGGGCGGTAACAGCGGTTCGTTAGACTTCCGGCTCGCTCGGCGGATGGCGCCCGGTCGGAAATTTCGATGAAAGCACTCGTTGAGAGCGGGAGTCGCCGATATTCGAGGATGCCATGCTTGGCAATCCTCGCCAGATAGGAGCGTGACTGGGGTGCGTGAGTTACGTCCGGTGGCCATTGTCGGTATGGCGGGCAGGTTTCCGCAGGCGCCGGACCTTGACGCATTCTGGCATCTGCTCGCGTTGCGCACCGACGCCATCACCGCGGTTCCCCCCGGTCGGTGGGACCCTGGCGAGCACGGTGTGCAGCCAGTCGGCGGGTTCATCGACGACGTGGACCTCTTCGACTCGGGGTTCTTCGGGATCAGCCCGCGCGAAGCCGAGGTGGTCGACCCGCAGCAGCGACTGTTGCTCGAAACGGTGTGGCGGGTGCTGGAGGATGCCGGCCAGCCCGCCGCCGGCCTACGCGGGACCCGGACCGGGGTGTACACCGGTGCGGAGTGGCACGACTACGAGTTGCTGCGCAGGGAGACCGGTCAGCCGGTGACCCAGCACAGCCTCGTCGGGAGCGCCATTGACGTCGGGCCCGCGCGGGTGTCCTACCTGCTGGGGCTGACCGGGCCGAGCATGACGGTCGAATGCGGGTGTTCGTCGTCGCTGGTGGCGGTACACCAGGCGTGTCTGGCGTTGCGGTGCGGGGACATCGACGGCGCACTGGTGGGTGGCGTCAGCCTGATGTTGACACCTGAGGTGACGGTGGGCCTGACGCAGTTCGGCGGCCTGTCACCCACCGGGCGGTGTCGAGCGTTCGGCGCGGGCGCGGACGGTTTCGTCCGTGGCGAAGGTGTCGCGGCCGTCTACCTGAAGACGCTGGACCGCGCGATCACCGACGGGGACCGGGTACGCGCGGTCATCGTGGCGAGCGCGGTCAACAACGACGGCGGTGGCGAAAGCCTGGTCACGCCGAACCCGTTGGCCCAACAGGACCTGCTCCGCAGGGCCTACCGCGAGATCGATTTGGCCAAGCTGTCCTATGTGGAGGCACACGGCACCGGAACCCGGCGCGGCGACCTGTCCGAGGCGTCGGCCATCGGCGAGGTCCTCGGTCGTGCGACCGGCCTGCCGATCGGCTCGGTCAAGACCAACATCGGCCACCTGGAGCCTGCGGCCGGTCTCGTTGGCCTGATCAAGGCGGTGCTCTCACTGGAGCATCGGTCCGTACCACCCTCGCTGCATGCCGACCCGCCCAACCCGGAGATCGACTTCGCTCGCCTCGGCATTCGCGTCGCCACCGAGGACGTCCCGTTGTCCGAGGACGCCCATGTCGGCGTCAACTCGTTCGGTTGGGGCGGCACCAACGCGCACGTCGTGGTCACCGCGCCCGCCCCGAGTCCGCAACCCGCCGACGTGCCGATGCCGGGACCGTACGTCCTGCCGGTGAGCGCGCACAACCCGGCCGCCCTGGCCGAGCGCCTCGCCGGCGTGCGCGACACCATCGAACGCGGCGCCGACGGCCGTCAGGTGGCCGCGACGCTGGCACACCACCGCGACCACTTCCCGCTGCGACAACCCGTCCTGGTCGACGGCGATCCACTCGCCGCCATCGCCGCCGCCGGCGAGCCCCGTCGCGCGCGGACTCCGGGCAGGACCGCGTTCGTCTTTCCCGGACAGGGTGCCCAGTGGGTGGGGATGGGCCGCGATCTCTACGGAGTCGACCCGGCGTTCACCGAGTCGCTCGACCGGTGTGCCGACGCTCTCGGGTGGTCGGTGGACGAGGTGTTCGACGGCCCGCTGGGTGGGGTCGACCGGGTGCAGCCCGCATTGTGGGCGATGTTGGTGTCGCTGGCGGCCGCATGGGAGCGGGCTGGCGTGCGGCCGGACGTCGTCATCGGGCACAGCCAGGGCGAGATCGCCGCGGCGACGGTGGCCGGGGTGCTGTCGGTGGCCGACGGCGCCGCCGTGGTGTCCCGGCGCGCCGGGATCCTGCGCGCGGCGGCCGGTGGTGGCCGGATGCTCGCGGTCGACCTCGGCTGGGACGCGCTCGGGACGATGCTGACCGGGTTCGAGGAGACCGTGACTCCCGCCGTGCACAACGGTCCTCGCTCCTGTGTGCTGTCCGGCGACGCGGACTCGGTGGTGCTGCTGAAGGAAATCCTGGAGGCCGACGACGTGTTCTGTCGGCTGGTCGACGTCGACTACGCCTCGCACAGCCCGCTGATGGACCCGATCCTGCCGGAGATCCGGCACGCACTGACCGGCATCAAGCCCGGTCATGGCCGGGTGCCTTTCCTGTCCACCATGGACGTTTCGATACGGCACGACCTCGACGCCGACTACTGGGCGAGCAACCTGCGCCATCCCGTGCGGTTCGCGGACGCCGTGGACGCGGCCGTCGCCGATGCCGTGACCCACCTGGTGGAGATCAGCCCGCATCCGGGGTTGGGCGCCGCACTCACCCAACTCGCCGAGCGGTACGACGAGCCACCCGCCGTGCTGGCCAGCCTGCGCCGCGACCACGGCACCATCGCGGACCTGACTAGGGCGTTCGCCGACGCGTACGCGTCCGGCCTGCCCGCCGTCGGTCCGCGTCCCGCGCGGCGTCCGGTCGACACCCCACTGCCATACCCCTGGCAGCGTGAGCGCTACTGGGTCGGCCCGGACCGGCGCCGCGGCACCCCGGGCGACGGCGTCACCACGCTGTCCCTCACCACCCACCCCTGGCTCGCCGATCACAAGGTGCACGGCACAGTGGTGTACCCGGCGGGTGGCTACCTCACCCTGCTCAGGGCGGGTGTGGACCGGGTGCCCTTGCACGACGTGGAGTTTTCGGCCGCGCTCACGCTCGGCGAGGACGATGTCGAGCTCACGACGGTCCGCCGCCCGAACGGCCAGGTCACGGTGAGCACGCGGACCGACGGCCGGGTGATCACCCACGCCACCGCCAGAACATCGGTCCCCGCCACGCTCGACGCCGCTCCCGAGCGCGCTCCGGGTGCGCCCGTGGACTTCTACGCCTGGTGCGCCGAGCGGCACCACGACTACGGCCCGGCGTTCCGCTGGGTCGCCGACATCACCGTGGACGACACGTACGCGGTCGCCACTCTTCGGCACCCCGGCAGCGGCCCCACCGGCGAGAACGCCGCATTCTGGGACGGTATTCTCCAGGTGGCTCTCGCCGTACTGCCTGGTGCCGATGCCGTGGTCCCGGTGTCGGCGCGGTCGGTCCACCTGGCCGAGGTGCCCACCGCGCCGCTGGTGCACGCCCACCGCGCCGCCGACGGCGAGGTTGACCTGCTGATCTGCCGGCCCGACGGCACACCGGTCGGGAACGTCGACGGGCTCCGGTTCTCCTACCTGCCCACGAGCATCCCCGAAGACCGCGTGCTGCGCTGGGTGTTCGACCCCGAGCCGCGCACGGACACACCGCCCAAGCCGCCGTTCACCCTGGTTGGCGCCGACGCCGGCCTCGAAGCGCCGGGTACGGGCGATCCGGTCACCGTGTTCGTCGCGCCGAGCGGTGGCGGACTTCTCGACCTGCTCGACGCCGTCCGCGACGCCGTCTCCGACCGCTCGACGTTCGTGCTCCTCACCCGCAACGCGAGGCCGGCTCCCGACGGCTCACCAGTCGATCCGGCCGCGGCCCTGTACGTCGGCATGGCGACCGTCCTGCAGTCGGAGTACCCGCATCTGCGGACCCGCCTGATCGACGTCGACGTCGTCACGCCGGCCACGGTCGCCGAGCTGTCTGATGTGGATGGTCCGGACGTTGTCGTGCTGCGTGGCGAGCAGCGTTGGATTGGCCGACGATCTCGTGGCGGCGTACCGGTCACCGCGCCACGGCTGCGCGAGCGCGGCTACCGGCTGGCAGTCCGCCAGCCCGGCCGGCTGGACACCATCACCCGACTGGCGACCTGGCCGCGCGAGCCTGGTCCCGGCGAGGTGCGGGTCCGAGTGGACGCCGCGTCACTGAACTTCCTCGACGCCATGAAAGTCCTGGGCGTCTACCCGGACCCGGCTGACCGGGACCTGCTCGGCCTCGACTGCGCGGGGGAGGTCGTCGCCTCGAACGCGGCCGGGGTCGAGGTCGGCACACTCGTCGTCGCGTGCGTCGCCGGCGCGATGGCTGACGAGGTCATCGTGGACGCCCGGCTGACCGCGCCAGTCCCACCGAGGATGACCGCGGCCCAGGCCGCCGCGCTGCCGATGGCGTTGGTCACCGCCTGGTACGCGCTGATGTCGGTCGCCCGCGTCCGGCGCGGGGAGACGGTGCTGATCCACTCCGCCACCGGTGGCGTCGGACTCGCCGCGCTCGCGGTCGCCCGCGACGCGGGTGCGACCGTGCTGGCCACCGCGGGTACCGAGGCCAAGCGCGCTCACCTGCGTGAGCTGGGCGTCGAGCACGTCTTCGATTCACGCACGACCGACTGGGCCGACGAGGTCCGGGCGGCCACCGGCGGGCGCGGGGTCGACGTCGTGCTGAACTCGCTGACCGGCGCGGCGATCCCGCTCGGCCTGGACGTACTGGCCGACGACGGCCGGTTCGTCGAGCTGGGCAAGCGGGACATCTACGCCGACATGCCGATCGACCTCGGCGCCTTCCGCAAGGCGGTCTCGTTCACCGCCGTGGACATCGTGGGCC
>NZ_JBJMIE010000599.1:0-4159 GCF_045807065.1 Actinophytocola sp.
CCGAGAGCGGTGGTAGATCGCTTCTCGCGCGCCCGGCTAACTCAGAGCGCCGGGGCAGGTCCACAGGCCGCCCCGGCGCTCTGTGCGTCTCCGGAAGTGAACAAACCATGGCCGCTCAGTGCAAAGGTCGAATTCTGGGCACCAGGGACTGGCAGACTGGCGCGATGAGCCAGGAGCGACCTGAAGAGATTCCGGGGGACCCACAAGCATTGGCGCAGCGCGGCGTGTCGCAGTCGGCCGGCGAGGCGCGGCCAGCGGTGTGGGACACGCCTGCCTCGCGATCGGGGACCGGTGAGGCCTCAGCTGCCGAGCCGACGAGTGGCGTGCCAGTTCCGTGGGCGGCGGCAGGCGCCGCAACGGGGTCCGCGACGGGTTCCGCGTTGGGGCGGCGGCCGTCGTGGTTGCTGGTGGCCGTTCTGCTCGTGGTCGCCGTCGGCGCGGGTTTCGGTGTCGGGGCGTGGATCTGGGCGGGCCAGGTCGAGAAGGTGTACCCCCCGGGGTACCACGCGCTGACCCCCGAGCAGTACGACAAGTGCAGCCGCCAGGTGGTCGTGTACTTCTCCGGGACCGATCCCGACCCGGTGATGCGTGCGGCCGCGGCACAGCTGCGCGACGACCCGCGGTTCGAGAGCGTGCGCGAGGAAACCCGGCAACAGGCCTACAAGCGGTTCAAGGAGATCTTCGCCGATCAGCCCGACCTCGTGGACACGGCCACGCCCGACACACTGCCCGCGTCGGTGACCCTGATGGCGCGCAAGGGAAGCACGGGTAAGCAGGTCCAGGGCGCGCTCCGCGCGAAGTTCCCGGATGCCGAGGTCACCGTCCAGAACTACTGCCCCGAACCCGAGTGATCCGAACCGAGCGATTCGAGTGCCGAGCCCGAGTGATCCTGCCGAGTCCTCACGACGCGCGGGAGGTCCGGCTTTCTTCCGGTGATTCCGTCACCGCTCCCAGCACTGTGGTCAGGACTCTTATCGCTCCCTCTTTGTTCAGCGGTTCGTTTCCGTTGCCGCACTTCGGTGACTGCACGCACGACGGGCACCCGGACGGGCATTCACACGCCGCTATCGCGTCCCTCGTGGCCGTCAGCCACGGGACCAGCGCCGCGTGGGCCCGGTCCGCGAAGCCCGCGCCACCCGGGTGTCCATCGTGGACGAAGACCGTCGCCTCGCCCGTGTCGGGGTGCAGGGCCGTCGACACCCCGCCGATGTCCCAGCGGTCACACGTCGCGAACAGGGGGAGCAGGCCGATCGCCGCGTGCTCGGCGGCGTGCAGGGCGCCCGGGACCTCGTGCTTGGTCAGTTCGGCCGCCGCCAGCAGCTCGTCCGGCACCGTGTACCAGACCGCCCTCGTGTTCAGGGTCTGTTCCGGCAGGTCGAGCGGGACCTGGTCCAGCACCTGGCCGGACGGCAGCTTCCGCAGGTACGCCACCACGTGCGACGTCACCGCCACGGCGCCGAGGCTCACCGTGACGCCCCCGGGCCAGCAGGCCTCTTCCTCCACCGACAGCACGGAGATGTCCACCTGCTCGCGCGGGGACGTCGACCACTCCGGGTCCTCGCGGTGCACCATGGCCAGGCCGGTGGACAGGTCCAGGTCGTCGACGACGTAGGACGTGCCCTGGTGCAGGTAGACCGCTCCCGAGTGGACGGTCGTGAACGCCGCGCCAGGGTCGACCGTCCCCAGTAGACGACCGGAGTCCGCCTCGACCACCGCGACCTGGTCCCCGCCCGAGCCGCGGATGTCCACGGAGGCGTGTGGCCGCTCGCGGGAGGTCCAGTACCAGCCGGTCGGGCGTCGTCGGAGCACGCCGTCGGCCGTCAGGTCCTCCAGCACGCGGCGGGCCACTGCGCCGCCGAACGCCGGCAGGCACGAGTCCGTCAGCGGCAGCTCCATCGCCGCGCAGGCCAGCTGCGGCGCCAGCACGTACGGGTTGGCGGGGTCGATGACCGTCGCCTCCACCGGCTTGTCCAGCATCGCCGACGGGTTGTGCACCAGGTAGGTGTCCAGCGGGTTGTCCTGCGCCACGAACACCACCAGCGCGCTGTCACCCGCGCGCCCGGCCCGCCCCGCCTGCTGCCAGAACGACGCCAGCGTCCCCGGGTACCCGGCCACCACCACGGCGTCCAGGCCGGCGATGTCCACGCCCAACTCCAGCGCGTTCGTGCTCGCCACCCCCAGCAACGTCCCGTCCGCGAGGGACCTCTCGAGCGCCCGCCGCTCCTCGGGCAGGAAACCCGCCCGGTACGCGGCCACCCGGGCCGGCAGCGACGGGTCCACTTCGGCCAGTGCGTGCCGCGCCGTCAGCGCCGTCAGCTCCGCGCCCCGCCGTGATCGGACGAACGCCAGCGTCCTGGCGCCCTCGACCACCAGGTCCGTCATGATCCGGGCCGTCTCGGCGCCGGCCGACCGCCGGACGGGCGCGCCGTTCTCCCCGGACAGCTCCGGCAGCAGTGGCGGCTCCCACAACGCCACCGTGCGCGCGCCCTGTGGCGAGGCGTCCTCGGTCACCGCGACGCACGGGACCCCGGCCAGCCGGGACGCCGACGACGCCGGGTCCGACACCGTCGCCGAGGCCAGGACGAACACCGGATCGGCGCCATACTTCGCGGCGACCCGCCGCAGCCGGCGCAGCAGCAGCGCGACGTGTGAGCCGAACACGCCCCGGTACCCGTGGCACTCGTCCACCACCACGTACGCCAGGCGCCGGAAGAACGTCGCCCAGCGGGCGTGCGCCGGCAGGATGCCCCGGTGCAGCATGTCCGGGTTCGTGAACAGCCAGCGCGCGTTCGCCCGCGCCCAGTCGCGCTCCGGCATGGGCGTGTCGCCGTCGAACGGCGCCGGGCGAACGCCGTCCAGCGCCAGCGCGGACACGGCACGGAGCTGGTCCGCGCCGAGGGCCTTGGTCGGCGACAGGTACAGCGCGGTCGCGCGGCGGTCCGCCAGCAGCCCGCCCAGCACCGGGAGCTGGTAGGCGAGCGACTTGCCGGACGCCGTGCCTGTGGCGATCACCACGTGCCGGCCCTCCCACGCGTGGGTCGCCGCCTCGACCTGGTGCGCCCACGGCCGGGAGACCCCGCACGAGCCGAAGGCGGCGACCAGCTCCGCGGGGGCCCATGACGGCCAGTCCACCTCCGCGGCCGGCCGTGCCGGCAGCTCCCGGACGTGCCGCAGGGGGTTCTCGCCGTGGGGCACGCCGGCCAGCACACGGTCGAGCAGGTGGCGACTCACGGGAGCGAGGGTCGCACACGGCACCGACAACGGAACGGCTGGCGCCGGGCGGCGGGTGGAATGCGTTGCCGCACACCCGCCGCGGCCGGATTCCCCAAAATTCTTGATCGATGCTCTGGATCGATCATGAAACCGGGAAATGCGCAGCTTGGCGGGCCGGTCGACAGAGCCCGTCAGTCCAACCAATAGACTCCGCCGGTCCCAGCAATTACCCCCTGGTGGCGCACCCGTCCCTGCGGACGATTGCGGCGGTCCTCGGCGATCGCGGAAACGCGCCACGTCAGGCAGACCCAGGAGGACAGATGTCCTGGCAGTATCTAGCGGCGGAAGGCGGTCCATCGCTGACCGGCGGTGATCGCGGCATCGTCGTCGTGGTCGCCGTGATCGCTCTCGCCGCCCTGGCCGTTGGTTACGTGCTGCTCAAGGAGGTGCTGGCCGCGGGCCAGGGCACCGCCAAGATGCAGGACATCGCCAAGGCCGTGCAGGAGGGCGCCGGCGCGTACCTGAAGCGGCAGCGCAACACGCTGACGATCTTCGGCGCGATCGTGTTCGTCGTGCTGTTCTTCCTTCCCGCCGACGGGTGGAGCGACCGGATCGGCCGCTCCCTGTTCTTCATCGTCGGCGCGGTGTTCTCGTTCTCCATCGGCTACCTCGGCATGTGGCTCGCCACGCAGGCGAACCTGCGGGTCGCGGCGGCCGCGCGCGAGCAGGGCGGCCGTGAGACCGCGATGCGCGTCGCGTTCCGCACCGGCGGCGTGGTCGGCATGTGCACCGTGGGCCTCGGCCTGTTCGGCGCCGCGATCGTCGTGCTGGTCTACGCGGGTGACGCGCCGAAGGTGCTCGAGGGCTTCGGCTTCGGGGCCGCGCTGATCGCGATGTTCATGCGTGTCGGCGGCGGCATCTTCACCAAGGCCGCCGACGTGGGCGC
>NZ_JBJMIE010000600.1:0-6166 GCF_045807065.1 Actinophytocola sp.
CTGGCCGGGCTGCAGGTGCGCACGGCGACCCTGGAAGACGTCTTCCTCGAACTGACTGGGCGGGAGTACCGGGCATGACCGCGTTCAGGAGCCTCGCCACGGCGATGGTGAAGATCTTCTACCGGGACAAGGCGACGCTGTTCTTCACGTTCGTCTTCCCGCTGATGTTCCTGGTCGTGTTCGGGCTGCTGTTCCGCGACGCGGGCACCTCGAAGACCGAGATCGGCGTGGTCGGCAACGGCCCGGTGATCGCCGGGCTGGAGCAGACCGGCGCGTTGGAGCTGACCCACTTCAAGACCGTCGACGAGGCGGTGCGGAAGGTCAGGGACGGCGATCTGCCGGCGCTGGTCGCCGAGGACGGCGACCGGATCACCTACCGGTTCGCGCAGAGCGACCAGACGCGGGCCAGCGTCGTCGGCGGCATCGTGCAGGGCGTGGTCAGCCACATGAACCAGCAGGCCACGGGCCAGCCGGAGCGCTACACGATCGACGGGACCAATGTCGAGGACTCCTCGCTCAAGCCGATCCAGTACATCACCCCCGGCATCATGTCGTGGGGCGTCGCGGTGTCGGCGGTGTTCGGCGCCGCGCTGACGCTGGTGAGCTGGCGCCGCAAGCAGGTGCTGCGGCGGATCCGGCTCGCGCCGGTGTCCGTGCCGACGGTGCTGACCGCGCGGGTCGTGGTGACCTACGGCATCGCGATCGCGCAGGCGCTCGTGTTCATCGGCGTCGGGCTGCTGCCGGTGTTCGGGCTGAAGCTGACCGGGACGTGGTACCTCGCGATCCCGGTGTTCCTGCTGGGCATCCTGGCGTTCTTCGCGATAGGCATGCTGGTCGGCGCGTTCTGCAAGACCGAGGAGGCGGCGACCGGCGCGGCGAACATCGTGGTGCTGCCGATGGCGTTCCTGTCCGGCACGTTCTTCCCGATCGACCAGGCGCCGCCGTGGATGCGCGCGATCTCGGAGATCTTCCCGCTCCGGCACATGAACGACGGGATCACGGACTTCCTGGTCCGCGGCCAGGGCGCGAGCGCGCTGGTGGTGCCGTGCGCGGTGCTCGCCGGCTTCGTCCTGGTCGTCGGCCTGATCGCCGCGAAGGTCTTCCAGTGGGAGGACGCTTAGAGCCCCGTTCTGCTTTGTGCCAGATCGGCGCCCGATCAGCGGATACCTCAGGGGGAGGCGGACCAGCTAGTCCTCGAAGTCGCCCATTGCCTTGCGGACCTTGGCCAGCAGCTCGGTGAGCTGCTGGGTCTGCCGCTCGGTGAGGCCGCGCAGCCCGAAGTCGATCTCGGTGACCGCCTTCGTCGCGGCCTCGCGGCGCTCCCGGCCGGCTTCGGTGATCTCGGCGAGCGTGGTGCGGCGGTCGGTCGGGTGCGGGGCGCGCTTGACCAGCCCGTCGGCCTCGAGGCGGTCGACGATGTTGGTGACGCTCGTGGGGTGCAGCTGCAGCCGTTCGCCCATCACCCGCATGGGGAGGCTGCCGCGCTTGGCGAACGTGAGCAGGACGAGCGCCTCGTAGCGGGCGAAGGTCAGGCCGTGCGGGCGCAGCGCGGCGTCCACGGCGGACTGGAGCACCTGCTGGACGCGCATGATGCTGGTCACCGCGGCCATGGTGGTCGACGGTCCGACCCGGTCCTCCCAGATCCCCGCGGCACGGGCGATCGGATCGAACGGCAAGGCGCGGTGGCTCATGGAGCTTGAAGTTACCAGTCGGTACCGGCGAGGGTGCCCTCGCAGCGTGTTGTTGGACGAGAGGAGCCGACGTGTTAGTGGCGTTCAGCGTGGCCCCCGCGGGCGGCGAGTCGGACAGTGTCAGCGCGGCCGTCGCGGAGGCGGTCCGGGTGGTCCGCGAGAGTGGGTTGCCGTGTGAGACGAACGCGATGTTCACCAACGTCGAGGGCGAGTGGGACGAGGTGATGGCCGTGGTGAAGCGGGCGGTGGACGTCCTGGCGGCGACCGCGCCCCGGGTGTCGCTCGTGCTCAAGGCGGACATCCGGCCAGGTCACACGGGTCAGCTGACCGCGAAGGTGGCCAGGATCGAACAGCACCTGGCGGAGCGGGAGCGGTGATGTCACGCGGATCGGGCAAGGATGCGGAGTAGCGCGACACGCCGATGGCCGGCCATGCCAGGATGGATATGTGACAAGGCCAGACCCACGTCAAACCGCAGCATTGTCGGCCGCCCTGTCGGGGGCGGTTGACCTGTCGGGCCTGAAGGCCCGCGCCGAGGCAGCCAGCAAGGCGAAGGCGACCACCACCGCCACCACCGCCCCGGCTGACGGCGCAGCGCCAGCAGGCGAGTTCATCATCGACGTCACCGAGGAGACGTTCCAGGCCGAGGTCGTCGAGCGATCACTGCAGGTGCCGGTGATCGTCGACCTGTGGGCCGACTGGTGCGGACCGTGCAAGCAGCTGTCGCCGGTCCTGGAACGCCTGGCCAACGCGGCGAACGGCGCCTGGATCCTGGCGCGCGTCGACGTCGACGCCAACCCGCGCATCGCACAGCTCTTCGGTGTCCAGTCGATTCCCACAGTCGTGGCCATCGCCGGCGGCCAACCGGTGGAGGCGTTCGCGGGCGCACAGCCAGAGCCCCAGATCAAGCAGTGGCTGACGGCCCTGCTCGACGCCCTGCGCGACCGGCTCCCAGGCATCCGCGCGGCCGAACAGGGCGGCGGTGACGCCGAACCCGTCCCCGAGCCGGAGGACCCACGCTTCGTAGCCGCCGAAGAAGCCTTCGAAACGGGCGACTTCGACGCGGCAGCCGCGGCCTACCAGAAAATCCTCGACGAGGAACCAGCCAACGAGCAGGCCAAGGCAGCCCTGGCCCAGGTGAAGTTCCTGGCGAGGGCGGAGACAGCCGACCCATCAGCGATAGCCCGCGCGAACACCTCCCCGGACGACATAGACGCCCAACTACAGGCAGCGGACGTCGAGCTGGCGAACCAGCAGCCGGAAGAGGCGTTCAAGCGCCTGCTGGACGTGATCCGCCGAACAAGCGGCCCGGACCGCGACAAGGTGCGAACCCACCTGGTGGAACTGTTCGGCCTCTTCCCCGCGGAGGACCCGCTGGTCGCCAAGGCCCGCCGCGACCTGGCGAGCGCTCTCTTCTGACCGGCCCTTGACCGGGGCGGCAGAGACTTGGTGGGGGAGGGCTGCCGCCCCGGGCTCAGGTGGGAGACGGCTGCGCGGACCCCGGGCATGGCTCGACTCAGGGCGAGCGGATCAGCCTGGGTTGGCAAGGTGATGAGGCCGCCGGAGCCCTGCTGCCAAGCTGGCGAAGACGCGCCCTCAATCATTCGTGGCCAAGGTGACTGAGCCGAACCCAGGCCCCGTGGCCAAGGTGACAAATCACGACCCAAGCCCTGTCGCCAAAGTGACGGAGCCGGATCCAGCCCTGTGGCTAGGGTGGCGGAGCGGACCTCCCCGCTAGGCGGTTCGGTGGTGGTGGCGGGGGCAAGGCAGGCAGGCGCCAGCCTGCCCCCGGAGGGGTCTGCCCAGGGCGGCGGAGGCTCGCGGGTCAAGGGTGACGGCCGCTAGGCCGTCATCGGGCGGAGCCCGACGCCGAAGGCGCCCTTGAGGCGTGAGTCGCCGCCCGTACAATCCCGCCGCCACCACCGAACACCTGGGACGAGGCGCGCACCACGAACCACCCGAACACCCGGCACGCGACGCACACCACCAAGCCCACCGGACACCCGAGGACGCGGCGCGCACCACCATCCACGAACACCTGGGACGCGACGCGCACCCACCACACCCACCGAACACCCGGCACGCGACCGCACACCACCAACATTCAGCACGCCGCGCACCAACCACACACCGGCGACAGGACCAGCAGTCACCAGAGGCTCAGGCAGGACCACCAACCACCACAGACTCAGGCAAAGTCCTCGGTACAGGGACCCGATCCCTCGTCATACCCGCGCTGGAACGCCTCCACCCGGGCGAACCCGGACTGAACCTGCTTCCCACTGATATCCGCCGCGATCAGACTGTCGTCCTGCAGCAACTCGGCCACTGCCTCGTCCAGGTCGCCCACCGCCAGGTGGAGCTTCCCGTCCTGTGTGTTGGGGTCCTTGTCGACGGTGAAGCGAGTCCATGCCCCGGTGAGACAGGCAGTCCGCAGGCCGGCGTTCTCGTCGTCGAGGCTGGCCCCGATCTGCTTCTGGATGGCCATCGAGTACCGGGACGCGATCTCGGCGAAGGCGGCGAAGTCGCCGATGCCGGCACCCTTGGCCCCGGGTTCCGCGCCTTCGGCCGGCGGCTTGGCGATCTTCTTGAGCGCGTCGAGGTCGATGCCCACGATGTTCTCGTCCGGGCAGTACGTGGCCGGCGACGTCGACGATCCCTTCGCGCACTTCGAGCCGTTGGCGGTGATCTTCGGCTGCTCGGCGTTGTTGTCCTTGAACGCCTCGTCGAGGCTGTCCTGCAGCAGGCCGAGGATCTTCGAGTCGCTGGGGTCGACCTGGCCGCCGACCTTCTCATCGGCGGCGTTGCGTTCCTTCTCCTCGATGCGGCCGTCGATCTCGTGGGCGTCCATCGACGCGCAGCGCTTCGGGTCGTTGCGGAAGCCCTCCTGGAACGCGTACACGCGGTCGAACGCCACGCCGTGTGCGCCCTCGGTCCTGGCGGAGAGCCCGGCGGGGTCGCGGATGAAGAACACCGTCGCGAGGAGGTCGTTGAGGCCCTTGCCCGTGTTGAGCTGGAAGTGCTTCGACTTGCCCTCGGCGACCCAGCGCATGAAGTTGCCCATGTAGCAGTCGGCCTGCTGCTCACGCACGATCGTCGGCGTGGTCTGGGTCATGCTGCTCTTCTCGCCGAGCCGGAACTGCACGGCGTGCCCCATCTCGTGGGCCAGCACGCCGACCACCGACATCGCGCCGAACTGCTTGGTCAGGCCGGGCAGCAGCACGCCGCGGTCCCATGCGATCGCGTCCTCGCCGTTGCCGCCGCAGTAGAACGCGTTGACGAAGCCCGCCGTCGACTCGCCGCAGATCTGCACGGCGGTACCCCTGGAGTCGTAGGACACCAGGCGCTGGATGTGGGTGAACTTCTCGTCGAAGAGCTTGGGCAGCTGCTCGTCCCAGTAGTCGTACAGGTCGCTGACGGCGTTGGTCGCCAGCTTGTCCTCCGCGCTGCCGGTCGTGCCCTCGACCTTGAGGTCGGCGTCCGGCGCGCCGGAACGCGGGCCGGTCGGCCCGTCGTTGCTGACCGGGAGCCCACCCGCGTCGCTGGTGTCGATGTCGCTCATGGCGGCCGGGCTGCCCGCGACCGTCCTCTGGCCACACCCCCCGACCTGCGCCACCAACACCGCCACGGCGGCGAGGGTGAGACCCACCCGCACCCACTGCACTCGCACAGCTGCTCCCGTTCCAGAACCTTTGTGGTCGAGGGGCACCCTACTGGGCCGATCGGGGGTACGTACGGAGAACGGGCGAGCTGTTACAGGCCACACGACTTGACGCCCTGCAGAGCGCCCTGGCGGAACAGCGACACCCGGTCGAATCCCGTCGTCACGGCCTTGCCGGCCAGGTCGCGCCCCGCGTAGTCGTAGCGCAGCAGCACCTGGATGGCCTCGTCGAGGTCGCCGGGGGACAGCGTGAAGCCCGCCTTCCTGGTGAGCAGCGTGCCCGTGTACGCACCGGTCAGGCACAGCACCGCGCGCTGCGCGTCCTCGCCGTCCAGCTGCTTCCCCAGCTGCGCGAGCGCCGCCATGCTGTAGCGCGACGCGACCAGCGTGCCCGTCGCGAAGTCACCGATGTCGCGGTGGATCTTCGGCAGCTCACCCTGGGTGGCCACGTCGATCTCGCCGGTGTCCGAGCAGTACGCGATCGGGCCCTGGTCGGCCTTGCTGCACTCCGGGGTGTCCGCCGACGTGCGCACGGTCGGCGCGGTCCACTGCTTGCCGAGGCCGGTCATGATCGTGCCGTAGGACGGGCCGAGGTCCTCGGTGATGGTCGTCAGCAGGGAGTTGAACTCCAGGTTGCCGCCGCGCGCGGCGTCGGCCTGGTTCAGGAACCCGCGCTGGGTGAACGTGCGGTTCTCCGCGGTCATGTCCTTGCACAGGCCCACGCCCTGGTCGTAGCCGTCCTGGAAGGCGGACACGCGGTCGAACGCGTCGCCGTGCGCGCCCTCGTCGGACTGCTCGGTGCCGACCGGGTCGC
>NZ_JBJMIE010000601.1:0-29227 GCF_045807065.1 Actinophytocola sp.
TGCATCGTCGACGAGCTGGCCGACCTGATGATGACCGCCCCGCGCGACGTCGAGGACGCGGTCGTGCGGATCACCCAGAAGGCCCGCGCCGCCGGCATCCACCTGGTCCTGGCGACCCAGCGCCCGTCGGTGGACGTGGTCACCGGCCTGATCAAGACGAACGTCCCGTCCCGGCTGGCGTTCGCGACGTCGTCGCTGACGGACTCGCGGGTCATCCTCGACCAGCCGGGTGCGGAGAAGCTGATCGGCATGGGCGACGGCCTCTACCTGCCGATGGGCGCCTCGAAGCCGGTCCGCGTCCAGGGCGCCTACGTGAGCGACGAGGAGATCAACTCGATCGTCACGTTCGTGAAGGAGCAGGCACAACCGGAGTACAACGACGGCGTCACGGCCGCCAAGGCGGGCGACAAGAAGGAGATCGACGAGGAGATCGGCGACGACCTGGACGTGTTGCTGCAGGCCGCCGAGCTGATCGTGACCTCCCAGTTCGGCTCGACGTCCATGCTGCAGCGCAAGCTCCGCGTCGGCTTCGCGAAGGCCGGCCGGCTCATGGACCTCCTGGAGAGCCGAGGCGTGGTGGGCCCGTCGGAAGGCTCCAAGGCCCGCGACGTCCTGGTCAAGCCCGACGAACTGGACGCGGTCCTGTACACCATCCGCGGCGGCGGTCCGGTTACCACCGAGGACGACGAAACCTTCGACGAGGAGTAACAGGCCGAACGGACCTATGCGGACCGCTCCGCGCTGCCTACTGTGGAGTAGCTACCTTCCAGTAGCAAGTCTGCGAACCGGAACCTGCCGATCGCAAAGGAGCGATTATGCCTGTTCGCCGCCTGCTCACCCTGCTTTCGTGCGCTCTGCTGGCGCTCGTCGCGTTCTCGGGCCCGGCCGTGGCGGCCGCGCCCCGGGCCGCTGCCGGTGACGTCATCAGCGCGCGGAAGATCAGTGCGCCCGGCTTCTTCTACGCGAACACCTGGATCATCACCTACCGGTCGACGTCCACGACCGGGCAGCCGATCACGGTCAGCGGGACGGTCATCGTGCCGTTCGGCGCCAATGCCAACACCCCCGTCATCGGTTACGCACCCGGCACGCACGGGCTCGGCGACCAGTGCGCGCCGTCCCGGCACCTCGAGGCCGGGGACGAGACCGAGGGGCTGCTGATCCACCAGTACGCCATCCGCGGCTACGCCGTCGCCGTGACCGACTACGAGGGCATCGGCACGCCCGGCCCGCACACCTACATGGCCGGCCGCTCCGCCGGGCAGACCACGCTCGACGTCGTCCGCGCGGCCCTGCGGCTGCCGGGCACGGGTCTCTCCAGCAACGCGAAGGCCGCGGTCGTCGGCTACTCGCAGGGCGGGCAGGCCGCAGGCTGGGCCGCCCAGCTCGCCCCGACCTACGCGCCGGAGCTGAACATCAAGGCGTTCGCGGTCGGCGCGCCGCCGTCGGACCTCAAGGTGGTCGCCGACGCCGACGACGGGGGGCCCAACGCGGGCCTGGTGTTCGCCGCGGGCTACGGCATCGACATGACCTACCCCGACCTCGACATGACCCCGTACCTGAACGCCACCGGCCGGGCCGCGGTCGCCGACATCGCCGACGACTGCACCGACGAGCTGCAGTCGGACAAGTACGCCGGCCACCACCTGTCCGACTACCTGACCGAGGACCTGCTCAACCGGCCGGAATGGGCCGCCAAGCTCAACGAGCAGAAGCTCGGCGGCACGACCCCGCGCGCACCCGTCCTGCTGTACCACTCCAACGGTGACGAGATCCTGCCCACGCGGATGAGCGTCGACCTGCGGGCCGCGTGGTGCGCCGGTGGCGGGAACGTGACGTTCTGGCGCACCGACACCGGCACGCACTTCGTCACGGCCGCGCTCATGAGCCCGACCGTCACCGGCTGGGTGGCCGACCGCCTGTCCGGCAGCGTCCCGACGGGCAACTGCTGAGTCCCCGTGTGGTGGGCGGGCCCGCCGCCCGCCCACCACAGCTGGGCCGGCCGCTACGCTCTTCCCAGTCGAACGACGAACGGGGGGACCGTGCGCGTCCTGGGGATTCTCGAAGTGCTGGCCATCCTGGGGGTGATCGGCGGCGGGATCTGGCTGGCGGTGTTCCTGAGCGGCCGCAGGAAGCGGGCGGCCCAGCAGTGGCAGGCCGGCTACCCCCAGGTCGGTTATCCACAGTCGGGTTACGCACAGCCCGGCTACCCGCAGCAGTACCCCCAGGCGGGTTACCCGCCCCAGGGTTACCCCCAGCAGCCCGGTTACCCGCAGGCCTACCCGCAGCAGCCACCGCCGGGTCACCCGCAACCGGGCTATCCCCAGCAGGGGTATCCGCAGCCCGGGCAGTACCCGCCGTACCGGTGACCCAGAGGGCCCCGTCCAGGGCCTGAGCCGAGGCGACCGAACGGGTAGCGATCAGGCGTCCGTGAGTTCCAGGAGCATCCGGGAGTTCCCCAACGTGTTCGGCTTGACGTAGGGCAGGTCGAGGAACTCCGCGACACCCTCGTCGGCCGACCGGCGCATCTGCTCGTACACCTCGGCCGTCACCGGCGTGCCCTCGATCTCGACGAACCCGAACCTCGAGAAGAACTTCGTCTCGAAGGTCAGCACGAACACCCGCTGCAGCCCCAGCTCCCGCGCCACCGACAACAGGCGCTCGACCAGCAGGCCGCCGACGCCCAGCCGGGCCGCGGACGGCAGCACCGCGATCGAGCGGATCTCGGCCAGGTCCTCCCACAGCACGTGCAGCCCGCCACAGCCGACCAGCTCGCCGCCCACCTCGGCCACCCAGAACTCCTGCACGTCCTCGTACAGGGTGACCAGTTCCTTGGCCAGCAGCACCTTGCCCACGTAGGTGTCGATGATGGTCTTGATCCCACGCACGTCCGTGACCCGCGCCCTGCGGACCACCACGGGCTCCCGCTCAACACTCACGACGCCCAAACCTGCCACGTCCGGCCGGTCCCGTGCACATCGGGCCGGGCTTGGTCACCTGCGGCGGTTACTCTGAACCCCGTGTCAACACCACCACCGTCGCGCCGTGCCGCCCTGCTCACCCTCGGGTGCGCCCGCAACGAGGTCGACTCCGAGGAGCTGGCCGGCCGCCTCGCCGCGGGTGGCTGGGAGGTCGGCGACGACGCCGAGGGCGCGGACGTGGTCGTGGTGAACACCTGCGGCTTCGTCGAGTCCGCCAAGAAGGACTCGGTCGACGTGCTGCTGGACGCGGCCGAGTCCGGCGCGAAGGTGGTCGCCGTCGGCTGCATGGCGGAGCGGTACGGCGCGGAGCTGGCCGAGAGCCTGCCCGAGGCCGCCGCGGTGCTGGGCTTCGACCACTACCCGAACCTGGGGGCGCGGCTCGACGACGTCGTCGCCGGGCGCCCGGTCGCGTCGCACACGCCCGTGGACCGGCGCACGCTGCTGCCGATCACCCCGGTGGAGCGCAAGCCCACCGACCTGTCCGTCCCTGGCCACGGCTGGGGCCCGCGCGTGCTGCGCAAGCGCCTCGACGACGCCCCGGTCGCGTCCCTGAAGATCGCGTCCGGCTGCGACCGGCGGTGCTCGTTCTGCGCCATCCCGTCCTTCCGCGGCGCGTTCGTGTCCCGCACGCCCGACGAGATCGTCGCCGAGGGCGCGTGGCTCGCCGAGCAGGGCGTGCGCGAGCTGTTCCTGGTCAGTGAGAACTCCACCTCCTACGGCAAGGACCTCGGCCGCGAGCACGGCGGCCCGGACGCGCTCGCCCGGCTGCTCCCACGCCTCGCCGCGCTGCCGGGCGTCGCCCGCGTGCGGGTGTCCTACCTGCAGCCCGCGGAGACCCGCCCGCAGCTGCTGGCGGCGATCGCCGGCACCGACGGGGTCGCCGACTACTTCGACATGTCCTTCCAGCACGCCAGCTCGACCGTGCTGCGCAGGATGCGCCGCTTCGGCGGCACCGAGTCGTTCCTCGCGCTGGTCGACCAGATCCGCGCGCTCGCCCCCGACGCCGGCATCCGCAGCAACGTGATCGTCGGCTTCCCCGGCGAGACCGAGGAGGAGCTGGCCGAGCTGGAGCACTTCCTCACCGAGGCACGGATGGACGTGGTTGGCGTGTTCGGCTACTCCGACGAGGACGGCACCGAGGCCGAGACCCTGCCGGGCAAGCTCGATCCCGACGAGGTCGCCGCGCGGGTCGCCCGCGTGTCGGACCTGGTCGAGCAGCTCACCGCGCAGCGCGCGGAGGACCGCGTCGGCGACGAGGTGCGGGTGCTGGTCGAGCGCAACGACGAGGACGGGGTCGCCGGCCGGGCCGCGCACCAGGGCCCCGAGGTGGACGGCGAGTGCCTGCTGCTCGACGCCGACGAGGTCGAGGTGGGTGACTTCGTCGTCGGGAAGGTGGTCGGGTCCGAAGGCGTCGACCTGGTGGTGCGGCCGGTAGAGGTGCTCGGATGATCAGCGGGGCCCGCGGCGCGAACCTTCGGTGTTCTGGCCGTCACCACGCCGGTGGAGCGTTCCGGCGCCGCGGAGCGGACGGGAGGACGTCATGAGTGCCACGCCCGCCGACGGGACCACCCCGGAGGCGTTGGGCGCGGCCGGCGGCATCGTTCCGCGACGTGTACCGCTCGTCAACATCGCGAACATCCTGACCGTCACCAGGCTGGTGCTGGTGCCGGTGTTCCTGCTGGCGCTCTTCGCCGCCGACGGCCACTCGATCAGGTGGCGGATGGTGGCGTTCCTCGTGTTCGCCGTCGGCTCCATCACCGACTACATCGACGGCCACCTGGCCCGCAAGTACGGGCTCGTCACCGACTTCGGCAAGGTCGTCGACCCGATCGCGGACAAGGCGCTGACCGGCGCCGCGCTCTTCGGGCTGTCCGTACTGGCCGAGCTGCCGTGGTGGGTGACGCTGACGATCGCGGTCCGTGAGGTCGGCGTGACGCTGCTGCGCTTCTGGGTGATCCGCTACGGGGTGATCGCGGCGAGCTACGGCGGCAAGGTGAAGACGTTCGCCCAGATCATCGCGATCGGGCTGTACCTGCTGCCGCTGCCGGCCGCGCTCGACCCGCTGCTGTGGGTGGGTATGGGCATCGCGCTGGTGCTGACCGTGGTCACCGGCCTCGACTACGTGGTGCGCGCGCTGCGGCTGCGGGCCGCGCGTGGCTAGGAACCCGCTCGCCGAGGCGGTCGGCGTCGACGTCGAGGGACTAACCGGGCTGATCGGTGCGTTGAGAGACAGGGGAGAGACGGTCGCGACCGCCGAGTCCCTCACCGGTGGGCTGGTCGCGGCGGTGTTGACCAGCGTGCCCGGCTCGTCGGCCGTGGTCCGCGGCGGGCTGGTCGTGTACGCGACGTCGCTCAAGCACGAGCTGGCCGGCGTGGACGGCGAGCTGCTGGCCGAGCACGGGCCCGTGTACCCGGCGGTGGCCGCCCAGCTGGCGGACGGCGCGCGGGTGACCTGCGGGTCCACGTGGGGCATCGGGCTCACGGGAGTGGCCGGCCCCGAGCCGCAGGATGGTATCGAACCGGGTGTCGTGCACATCGGCGTGTCGGGACCCGACGCCGCCGAAGTTCGCACGATCGGGTTCGACGGCAACCGCCACCAGGTGCGCGCCGCGGCCGTCCGGACGGCGTTGGACCTGCTCAGAGCACTGGCGGACCAGCGAGACTAGCGCCGGGCTCAAGTGTGGCGGTCATACTTGGGGGAACACCTGGGTGTGGCCGGTCGTTCGCCCTTGGCGTACGGACGGTGATGTCGCTGCCGATGATCGCAAGGTCTCGGTAACGTGGGCACCATGCCGGACCCACCCGATCCGGCGGATGATCTTGAAGGGAGGCGAGCGATGACCGTGCTGTTGCGCGAGGCGATCGGTGATCGGCTCCGACACGCCCGCACGAACCAGCGACGCACGCTGCGTGAGGTCTCCCGAGCCGCCAGGGTGAGCCTGGGATACCTGTCCGAGGTCGAGCGCGGCCGAAAGGAGGCGTCGAGCGAGCTGCTCGCCGCCATCTGCGAGGCGCTGGACCTACCGCTGTCCGCCCTGCTGCACAACGTCGCGGCCGACATCGGAGCACTCGAGTCGGTCGAGCTGCCAGAGGCCGCGCCACAGGCCGAGCGGAGCGACGTGGGAGCTTCCGGGGACAAGACCGGAGCACGCGCGTCGGTGGGTTCGGTCGAGGGCGGTCGCCTGGTCCCCGCGGTGGTCGGGGACAACCTGGCGGACCTGCGGCTCCAGCCGGTGCTCAGTCACCGCATGGAGTCCTCGCTGAGTGGAGCTGGTGCGATCTTCGCGGCGTGACCGCCGTCTGGCGCCGGGCGGGGCCGGGGGCCGGGCGGGGTGAGGCCGAGGTGGAGCATGGCTCGGCAACGGGGTCGACTCGTGCTGGCTGGTTTCAGCCGTGACAGGGCCGTTCGGACGCGGAAGCGTTCCGGGCGGCTCTTTTGTCGTGGGTGGTTAGGCTGGGGCCGTGGTGGCTCTGGTGATCGTGCTCGTGGTGATTGGTGTCGCGGCGCTCGTCACGGTCCCGTTGATGATCCGCAGTACGCGCCGCCAACGGCTCGAACCCGGCCCCGCGGTGGGGCGGCAGCCGCTGATGGGCAGCCCCGCCCAGGTCTGGACCTCGCGTGGCGAGCGGGTGCTGCGTGAGTTGAACGCCACCACGGCCGAGCAGCCGGCGTTCGTCGGGCTGGCGGCGGATGCCGAGCAGGTGGTCATGGAGCTGCGCATCACCGCGGGTCAGGTGGCCGAGCTGGACCACGCCCTCGCCGGCATCCCCGTGCCGTCCCTGGAGGACGAGCGCCGGACCCTGACAGTGGCCGTCGCCGAGGCTCAGGGCACCCCGGCGGCCGCCGACCTGGCGCGGTCACTGGCCGCGGTGGACGCGCGGCTCGGTGCCGCGGCCCGGCAGCGGGAGTCCCGGGACGCGCTGCTGGCCAGGATGCAGGCGACGGTCATGGAGCTGGAGCGGGCGCGTGACGAGCTGGCCGAGCTGATCACGAGCACCACCAGTGCGTTTTCGGTCAATTCCGACGCGACGGCCGCACTCGCGGGTAGGCTCGACGGCCTGCGGGAAGGCCTGGTCGAGGTGCGCGGTGCGGCGAACCCCGAGATCGGTCCGGCAGGTCAGGGCCATCCCTGAATGGTTCCTGATTTCTGCCGGGTCCAGTGGTGAGGAGCACCGCCCACCTGACACGATGGAACCCACAGTGATGACGGGGCGTTGCCATACAAACCGGTGATCCGGGGTATGGCACACGGTGAGAAGCGACCAGCGCGGAGAAGGCAGGCGGAGGAGATGGCCAACCCGTTCGTGAAGGCTTGGAAGTACCTGATGGCGGCCTTCTCGTCGAAGATCGACGAGCACGCCGACCCCAAGGTGCAGATCCAGCAGGCCATCGAGGAGAGCCAGCGGCAGCACCAGGCGCTCTCCCAGCAGGCCGCCGCCGTGATCGGCAACCAGCGCCAGCTGGAGATGAAGCTCAACCGGCAGCTCGGCAACGTCGAGAAGCTGCAGGCGTCGGCGCGCCAGGCACTGGTGCTGGCCGACGAGGCGCGGGCCAAGGGTGACGAGGCCAAGGCGACGCAGTACGAGCAGGCCGCGGAGTCGTTCGCGACCCAGCTCGTCACGGCCGAGCAGGACATCGAGGACCTGAAGACGCTGCACGACCAGGCGCTGCAGGCGGCGACGCAGGCCAAGAGCGCGGTCGAGCGCAACGCCATGATGCTGCAGAACAAGCTGGCCGAGCGCACGAAGCTGCTGAGCCAGCTCGAGCAGGCGAAGATGCAGGAGCAGGTGTCCAAGTCGCTCAACCAGATGAGCGAGCTGGCCGCGCCCGGCAACACGCCGTCGCTCGAGGAGATCCGCGACAAGATCGAGAAGCGGTACACGACCGCGCTCGGGTCCGCGGAGCTGGCGCAGAACTCGGTGCAGGGCCGCATGCTGGAGGTTCAGGCGTCGACCACGGAGCTGGCCGGCCGCTCCCGGCTGGACCAGATCCGCGCGTCCATGGCCGGCAGTGCGCCGCAGGTCACCAGCGGTTCGGCCACGCCGGCCTCGGCGCAGCAGAACATCCAGAGCGAGATCGCCCAGCGCGTGGCCCAGGAGCAGAAGGCGAACGGGCAGAGCAACTGAGCCTGTCCGAGTTGAGTCAGGGGAGGCTGCCGATGGCGGCGCGTGGCCGGGACATCTACCAGCTGACCCAGATGGTCCAGAAGTACCTGAACGCGGACGTGCGCGACAACGTCATGTCCCACGTCCAGGGCGCGATGGAACGTACCCAGCAGGCGCTGGCGCGCAGCCGCGACGACGCCGTGCGCATCGAGCGCCAACGCCGCCGGCTGGAACGCAAGCGGCTGTGGGCGTCGCGGTGGGCGGTGACGTGGGCGATCCTGTGCGTGTTCCTGATCGTCTACGTGGCCATGGCGTTCTCGGGCATGGTCGGCGACGGCGCGGACGCGATGATGATCGCGAGCGGTGTCGCCGGCGTGACCGCCACCGGCGCCCTCTCGATCCGCTCCGCCCGCCGGATGGTCCTGCTCAGGCGCGCCGCCGAACGCTTCGACGAGCAACACAGGCCGGCGGTCACCGCCGCGGTCCGCCCGCCGCTGCCGCCGAAGGGCTCGGCCGCGTACGAGCCGATGCAACGCCTGTCCGAGGCCGAGGACGCGCTGACCCAGCTCGTGCGGCAGCTGTCCGGCACCCAGGGCACCCCGGCATCGGTGCCGCTGGAGTCGGTCGAGGAGGCCGAACGCGCGGCCGCGGAGGCGGCCCTGGCGTTACGGGCGGTGGCGGCCCAGCTGACCGCGGTCGAACTGGCCCGGGACCACGCCCCGCCCATGGAACGCGCCCCCCTGATCGACGGCGTCCGCCGCCTACGCGAACAGCTGGACGAGGGCCTGACCGGCTACCGCGGCCTGCTGGCGGCCGCCGGCCGCGTCGTGGCGGCCAGCTCGTCGGCGGGGCCGAAACAGGAACTGGCCGACGCGACCGACCGCCTGGCCGGCCTGGCGGTAGCCCTCCGCGAACTCTCCCAGTAACCGCGTGTCCAACAACCGCGTGTCCAACGCGCACTGCCCGCGTGTCCAACGCGGCGGACCGGTGAGTTCGACGAAAGTGGTCGCGGCCTGGCAGGTTCGGCGGCGTGCGGGTGACGCTCGTCGGGAGCGGTGACGCGTCCGGCGTCGGCGGCGACGCCAGAACGTGAATCCGATCGGGTGCCGGTCCTCAACCAGGCCGGCCGTCCCCACCGCGTGCCGCCTCCGCGCGGTTGATCGCCCGGACCAGCCCCGGTCCCTCGTAGATGAACCCCGTGTAGACCTGCACGAGTGAGGCGCCCACGTCGAGCATGCGCAGCGCGTCGTCGGCGGAGTGGATGCCGCCCACACCGATGATCGGCAGGGTGCTCTCCTTGGCCACGAACGTGACCACCTCGAGCGCTCTGGCCGTGAGGGGCCGACCGCTCAGGCCGCCGGTCTCCGCGGCTCGTGGGGCGTCCTGGGGCGCGAGCCCGTCCCGGGAGAGCGTGGTGTTCGTGGCGATCAGGCCGGCGACGCCGTGGGCCGCGCAGACTTCCAGCACGTCGGCGATGGCGTGCTCGGTCAGGTCCGGCGCGATCTTCACCAGCAGCGGCACGGTCGTGTCCAGCGCGCCCAGCAGCTCGTCGAGTGCCGCCTTGTCCTGCAGGCCCCGGAGTCCGGGGGTGTTGGGTGAGCTGACGTTCACCGCGAAGTAGTCCGCGTACGGCGCCAGTTCCCGCAGCGACGACCGGTAGTCCTCGACGGCCTCCTCGACCGGCGTCACCTTGGACTTGCCGATGCTCACGCCCAGCGGCACCGGGAGCGGCCCCGACGCCCGCAGTCGGGCCGCCAGCGCGGCGGCGCCGCCGTTGTTGAACCCCATCCGGTTGATCACGGCCCCGCTGGCCGGCAGCCGGAACAGCCGGGGGCGTGGGTTGCCCGGCTGGGCGTGCCGGGTCACCGTGCCAACCTCGAGGAATCCGAAGCCGAACGCCGGCCAGGCCCGCAGGGCGCGCCCGTCCTTGTCCATCCCGGCCGCGAGCCCGACCGGTCCGGGGAACCGGACGCCGAACACGGTGCGTGGCGCGGCGGCGCCGAAGTACCGCCGCAACCCCGCGACGACGGGTGGTAGGGCGCCGAGCCGGGCGGTCATGCGCAGGGTGCGCTCGTGCGCGACCTCGGCGTCGCCGCCACCCATCCGGAACAAGGCACGTCGCACGACCCGCTGGTAGACCACCCGAGCATCGTTCCACTGGGTGGTGCGCGGCAGGATGGGGGTGTGCCCGAGGAGCTGGACGCCGCCGCCGACGAGTTGTACGCCGGTGCCCGCGAGGACTTCACCGCGCGCCGCAAGGAACTGTCCAGGCAGGCGAAGGACGCCGGGAACGCGCGCCTGGCGGCGCGGATCGACAAGCTGGCCAAGCCCACGACGTCGGCGTGGGTGGCCAACCAGCTGGCCCGCGACCCGTCCTCGGACGTCGACCAGGTGGTGTCACTGGGGGAGGCGTTGCGGGAGGCGCACGCCAACCTGGCCGGCGCGGAGCTGCGGGCACTGACTCAGCAGCGGACCAGGCTGGTCAACACGCTGCTGAAGCAGGCGGGCAGGGTGACCCAGCTGACCGAGTCGGTCACCCGCGAGCTGGAGGACATCTTCACGACGGCCATCACCAACCCGGAGGTCGCCAAGGTGCTGCTGGCCGGCCGCCTGACCTCGGCGAAGGACCTCGAGGTGGGGTCCTGGCCGGCCACCGGCGCCGAGCCCGAAGCCGGCCTGGCCGACGCCTTGGCGGCGAGCGTGGCGGCGCGTCCCAGGAAGGGTCGCCAGCGCACGGACCGCGAGAAGGCGGACCTGGAACGCCAACAGGCGGCGCTCCGGAAGGAGCTGGAGGACGCCCGCGCCGCGGTGAAGGAGGCGGAGGCGGACCGCAAGGAGGAGGAACGCATCCTCGAGGCGGCCCAGCAGGCGGCCGACGAGGCGACCGAGCGGGTGCGCAAGGTCTACGAGGAACTGGACGCCGCGGAGTCGGCGGAGAAGGACGCCCGCCGCCGTGTGGGCTCGGCGAGCAGGTCCGTGAAGGACGCCGAGCGGCGAGCGGGCCAGGCGTGGCGGTCGGTGCAGGAGGTGGAGCGGAAGCTCGCCGAGCTGGGGGAGTAGGGAATTCGGAAGTCCCGGACAATAAAACAGCCCCCGGGCTTTCTCCTGCTTGTGCAGGCCCAGGGGCGGACTAGGTCCCTGAGAGCGCCGGGGGCTGGGTGACTGCCTGGTATTCGCCGACCACACCGCGCGTCTACAGCACCAGCAAAGCCGATGTCGGGCCGTGTTGCGCGGCCGGCAAACCATGTCCGGTTCGGGTGGTCCTAGCGGACAGCCACCTCACGAGTCCTATGGGAATACACCTTTGGACCACCTCCTTTCTCGTGTACCAACGACAGTACGGGCGATCGGCCGATCCGGCAAAGTCATTTACCGCCCATTCACCCTGAGCGGACGAACGCCGAGCCGAGGCCCCTTCCGGCACGGGAAGAAGCCCTGCACCGAGGCCCGTTTGCGGACGGCAAAGATCACTTCTGTGATCCGAACGTGACCCACTCGATCGGGTGATGTACATTGCTCGATCACTACCAGTGGTCGCTGGACTCACCTGAAGGACACCACATGGGGTCCACCCTGCAGCAGGGACACGGTCGGCTGGCCGTGGGCGCCGTCGTGGGTGCGATCGCTTGCACGTTGTTCGCCCTCGGCATGCTCGACCACGACCCACCCGAACGCGACCCCTCCGAGTTAGGCGCGGTGGAGCCGATCCCCCCCGCCTCGCAGTCGGCCGGTTCCACCGCCACCAGCACCTCCGCCTCGCCGCGGCGGTCGGACTCGTCGTCGACCACAACCACCACGTCAACCACCACCCCGACGACGACCACGACCTCCACCACCGCGTCCCGGACATCGACCACCACCACGACCACGACCCGCAGAACAACCACCACCACGACGACCACCACGGCCCCCACCACCACGACGACCACCTGCTCGTCCCTGATCTGCATCGGCTGACGAGTCCCCCCAGCGCCACCCTCCGGTGGGTCCTGCCGCCGCTGAGGAAGCTCGCCGGGCCGCCCGTTGTCGGGGGAGTTCCGGTGGTCCTGCCGCTGTCGAGGAAGTTCGCTGCGCTACCCGTTGTCGGGGAAGTTCTGGTGGGTCCTGCTGCCGTCGAGGAAGCTGGCCGCGTCGCCCGCTACCGGGGAAGTTCTGGCGGTCTTGCTGCCGCCGGGGAAGCTGGCCGCGCTCCCCGTTCCCCCGGAGCTGTTCTGGTGGGTCTTGCTGCCGTCGAGGAAGCTAGCTGCGCTACCCGCTCTCGGAGAAGCCGCAGTGGGTCCTGTCGCCGCCAGGGAAGCTAGCCGCGCCACCCGCTGCCGAGGAAGCCCCACTGCGACCTGCCGCCTTCGAGTCACACAACAGCTCACCCTCAGCTACCGGTCGTCGGCTTCCGTGCCAGCACGTGGAGGCGAGCGGCGATGTCCCGCAGCGGCGGAACGGGCGCCAGCCGCAGCTCCAAGGCGGCCAGGGCGTCCTGCGCCGACAGGTCCTGTTGCAACACCGAACCGGGCACCAGCTCGCTCAGCACGCCATGCCCCTGCACCAGCTCCACCACCAGACCGGCGTCGGTCAGCAACGCGAGCAGAGCGTCCGTGTCGTAGCGGCGCAGCAGGGTCTCGGTGGGGAGGCGTCCTGTTCCGTCCTGGGCAAGCGTGGCGGCCTCGTCCAGCCTGCCGGCGATCGCCCGGTGCAGGAGCGCCGCCATCCGGTTGGCGACCAGCACCGACACCGCGCCGCCGGGCGCCGCCGCGTCGAGCATCGCGGCGACCGTGTTCTTCGGGTCGTCGACGACCTCGAGGAGCCCGTGCGCGACCACGAGGTCCGCCGAGCCCGTGGGCACCACCTGCCCGAGGGCGTCGCTGTCCGCCTGGACGGCCGTGATCCGGTTGCCGACCCCCGCGTCCGCGGCGCGGCGGGAGAGCGTCGCGAGCGCGTTCGGGTTGGGCTCGACGACGGTCACCGCGCAGCCGGCGGCCGCGAACGGCACCGCGAGCACGCCGCTACCTCCACCGACGTCGAGCACGCGTGGCGGTTCGCCGGCGCGGCGGTGGCGCGCGGCGGCCAGCTCGGCGTCGAGCGCGAGGCGAACTGCATCCGGTCGCATGAACCGGAAGCGTAGGCCCCGTAGGGTGCACAGCGTGCAAACGGTGGCGGTGCTCAGCCTCAAGGGTGGCGTCGGGAAGACGACCATCGTCCTCGGCTTGGCCTCGGCCGCGCAGCGGCGAGGTACGCGCACGCTGGTGGTGGACCTGGACCCGCAGTGCAACGCGACGGCCACGCTCGACCCGGAGGACACCAAGGCGACGCTCGCCGACGTGCTGGAGACTCCTCGGCCGTCGGTCCTGCGGGAGGCGATCGCCCGCAGCGGCTGGGGCGAGGAGGTCGACGTGCTGGTCGGGTCCGAGGACCTCGAGCTGCTCAACGACCAGGACCCCGACCCGAGGAGGCTCGAGAAACTCAGCAGAGCGCTCGCCGAGGTCAAACACCTGGCGGAGGAGGGAGACCTGCCCTACCAGCTGGTGCTGCTCGACTGCCCGCCCTCACTCGGCCGGCTGACCAAGTCGGCACTGCGGGCCGCGCAGGGCGCGCTGCTGGTGACGGAGCCGACGCTCTTCGCGGTGTCCGGCGCGCAACGGGCCTTCGAGGCGGTCGAGCAGGCGGCCGAGGAGCACAACCCGGAGCTGTCACCACTCGGCGTGGTGGTGAACCGGGTGCGGCCGCAGTCCTACGAGCACCAGTACCGCATCGCGGAGCTGCGAGAGCACTTCGGCAACCTGGTCATGCCGGTCGCGCTGCCGGACCGCCTGGCCGTCCAGCAGGCACAGGGCGCCTGCGTGCCGATCCACACCTGGGGCACACCGGGCTCCCGCGAGGTGGCGCTGGCGCTGAACCTCCTGCTGGCCCGGGTGCTGCGCACCGTCGGCCGCCCACGACCACGCCCGGTGATCCGAACAACAGACGAGGAGACAGCCGACACAGACGACATCGACGACGACGAACGCGTCGTCAGGGACAACTGAATCTCCGCCGGTGAGGTGCCAGCGGTGCGGCTGACCGACCGGCGGCCGGCACGCGACGCGGCATTGTCGGTGGCATCTGCTTAGCTGCCCCCCATGGGTCGGAGCGGGGAGCTGCCGCGCGGTTTGGTGGACCGCTACAAGGCGAAGGACGGCACCTGGCCGGATGACACCGGCTGCGCGGTGCTGCACGTCGACATGGACGCCTTCTACGCGTCCGTGGAGATCCGCGAGCGCCCCGAGCTGACGGACAAGCCGGTCGTCGTCGGTGGCATCGGTGGGCGCGGGGTGGTCAGCTCGGCCAACTACCTCGCCAGGACGTACGGCGTCCGGTCGGCGATGCCCACCGCGCACGCCCGCCGGCTGTGCCCGCACGCCGTGTTCCTGCCGCCGACGTTCTCGCTGTACACCGAGGCCTCGGCCGGGGTGATGGCGATCTTCCGCGAGATCACCCCGCTGGTGGAGCCGCTGAGCCTGGACGAGGCGTTCCTGGACGTGCGCGGCGCGCTGCGTCGGCTGCGCATGACCCCCGGCGAGATCGGCGAGCAGATCCGCGTGCGGGTGGCGGCCGACTGGGGGATCACCTGTTCGGTGGGGGTGGCGTCGACCAAGTTCGTCGCCAAGCTGGCCTCCGGTCTGGCCAAGCCGGACGGCATGCTGGTGGTGCCCAGGACCGACATCCTGGAGTTCCTCCACCCGCTGCCGGTGTCCGCGCTGTGGGGTGTGGGCAAGAAGACGGCCGAGCGCCTGGCGGCGATCGGCCTGAACCGGGTGTCCGACGTGGCCGCCATGCCGCTGCCCCGGCTGCGCAGGGCCATCGGCGTGGCGGCCGCCGAGCACCTGCACACGCTCGCCAACGGCCACGACGACCGTGCGGTGGAGCCCGAGTCGGTCGACAAGTCGGTCGGCGCCGAGGAGACGTTCGAGGTCGACCAGACGGATCGCGAGGTCGTCAAGCAGGAGCTGTTGCGCCTGTCCGAACGCACCGCGTCCACGCTGCGCCGCCGCGACCTCCGGGGCCGCACGGTGTCGATCAAGGTCCGCTTCGGCGACTTCACGACGATCACCCGCTCCCGCACGCTGCCCGTGGCCACGGACGTCACCCAGGAGATCTTCCGCACCGCGTGCCGGCTGCTGGACGAGCAGACCCCACCGGGTGCCGTGCGCCTGATCGGCGTGCGCATGGAGCAGCTGGAGGAAGGCGCGGCCGGCGGCCAGCAACTGTTGCTCGACGCCCCGGAACGCGGCTGGCGCGACGCGGACCAGGCCGCCGACCAGGCCAGAGCCAAGTTCGGCGGCGCCGCCATCCGCCCGGCGTCGCTCCTTGGCACCAGCTCGGACCAGTCCAACCGCCGACGGTGACGGGCGGGGCGGCAGAAGCGTGACCACCGATCCTGGGCGGCGGCACTAGAATCTCGGGCCATGGTCGGCAACCTGGTGTTGCTCGCGATCGCGGTGGTCGCGCCCAGCGCGTTGTTCTGGCTGCTCCTGCGGCTGCCCCGGACCGTTGACGCCGTGGGGGCCCATCTGCGGAAGCGGCGCGGACCCCAGCCGGACCGCCCGCCCATCGAGCGGCTCGCCGCCGATCTCCGGCGTGTGCACCGGGCGCTCACCGAGTTCCCCGCCGGCACGCCGGCGGTCCGTCGCCGGGCCACCAGGCAGGCCTACGACGCCCTGCTGATCCAGGCCTGCCAGGCCGTCGACGTGCCGCACCGGCTGGACACGATCAGCGAAGGCGTCGACCGGGAGGTCGAGCGTCTGCGGGTCGAGGAGGCACTTCAGGAAGCCGGCGTCCGCGTCAGCTGACCAGCGCCGGGAGCACCTCGCTCAGCGGGCCGCGCAGCACGACCGACGCCACGCCGTCGTACGGGGTCTCCGACGCGTTGCAGATGACCACCGTCGCGCCCGCCTGCGCCGCCAGCCCCACCAGGCCCGCCGCCGGCTGCACGGACAGCGAACTCCCCACGGCCAGCATCAGGTCGCAGGACAGCGCGGCGTCGCGCGCGGCCATCAGCACGTCGGTGTCCAGCGGCTGCCCGAAGGAGATGGTCGCGGACTTCAGGATGCCGCCGCACACCAGGCACGGCGGGTCGTCCTCACCGGCGGCCACCCGGTCGAGCGCCGCGCGCATCGGACGGCGGTCGGCGCAGGTCAGGCACACCGTTTCGTGCATCGTGCCGTGCAGTTCCAGGACCGACGTCGAGCCGGCGCGCTGGTGCAGGCCGTCGATGTTCTGGGTCACCAGTGCCACCAGCCGGCCCGCCCGTTCCAGCGAGACCAGGGCCTCGTGCGCGGCGTTGGGCGACGCCGTCCACGCGGGGTGTGCCAGCCGGGACTGCCACGAGCGGCGCCGCACCGCCGGGTCGTCGCGGTAGTCCTTGTACGACGACATGCGCTCGGCGGTCGGGTCGCGGGTCCACAGCCCGTTGGGGCCGCGGAAGTCCGGGATCCCCGAGTCGGTCGACACACCGGCGCCGGACAGCACGGTGATCCGCCTGGCCCCGGCCACGACCCGGACCCCGTCCGCCACGTCATCGGGCTCCCTCACCCGCCACCTCCGCCGCGCTCCGTCCACCGCACGATCTCGGCGGCTGTCCTGGTGTTGACCACCCGGTCGGCTGGCACGCCGCACTCCTCGGCACGTGCGCAGCCGTACTGCAGCCAGTCCAGCTGGCCCGGCGCGTGCGCGTCGCTGTCGATCGAGAACACGCAGCCCAGCTCCACGGCCATCCTCAGCAGGCGGCGCGGCGGGTCGAGCCGGTCCGGGCGGGAGTTGATCTCTACGGCCACCCCGTGCTCGCGGCACGCGGCGAACACCTGCTCCGCGTCGAACTCCGACTCCGGCCGGGGCCGGCCGCGCACGCGCCGGCCGGTGCAGTGCCCGAGGATGTCCAGGTGGGGATCGGCGACGGCCGCCAGCATGCGCCTGGTCATCTCCTGGCGCGGCATCCGCAGCTTGGAGTGGACGCTCCCGACCACCACGTCCAGCCGCGCCAGCAGTTCCGGCTCCTGGTCGAGCGCCCCGTCGTCGAGAATGTCGACCTCGATGCCGGTCAGGATCCGGAACGGCGCCAGTTCGCCGTTCAGCTCGGCCACCACGTCCAGCTGGCGGCGCAGGCGCTCGGCGGACAACCCGTTGGCGACCGTGAGCCGCGGCGAGTGGTCGGTCAGGACTATCCAGTCGTGCCCGAGCAGCTTCGCCGTCTCGGCCATCTCCCGGATCGGGCTGCCGCCGTCCGACCAGTCGGAGTGCGTGTGGCAGTCGCCCCGCAGGGCCGCCCGCAGGTCGTCGCCGCCGGGGACCAGCGGCGTCAGGCCGCCGGCCAGCAGGCGCTGGAGGTAGGTGGGGGACTCGCCGCGGGCCGCCTCGGTGATCACGGCCGCGGTCGTCCTGCCGATGGACGGCAGCGCGGTGAGGGTCCCGGCCGCCACCCGGGCGGCCAGCTCGCCGTCGCCCAGTCCGTCCACCACCGCCGCGGCGCGGCGAAATGCCTGTACCTTGTGTGTGGGCTCGGCTACACGTTCGAGTAGGAACGCGATCTGCCGAAGGGCGGTCGCCGGGTCCATCAACCCACCTGACTAGGGCCGAGCGGCCTAGTGGCACACTCGGGATCGGCCGGGTTTTGCTGATGCATACGACCATGATTCCGGATCGGGTAGTCGCGGAGGCTCGCGGCTCGTATCCTGGAGGGTGACGCCCCCACAGTGGGGCGCCCGCCGGGTCCGGCGGCCATGACCCGTATCGCCCGGCGCTCGCGACCGCTGTGCCGGAGGAGGAACTGATGCCACTCTCCGAGCACGAGCAGCGACTGCTCGACCAGATTGAGCGTGCGCTTTACGCCGAGGATCCCAAATTCGCCTCCAGCGTGCGGGGTGCACGACTGCGCCGCCCCTCACGGCGTCGACGCCTCCAGGGCATCGCGCTGTTCGTGCTGGGTGTCGCCCTTCTGGTCCTGGGAGTCATCCTGCCGCTGAAGCCTGGCGGTGTTCCCGTAGTCAGCTTGCTCGGCTTCCTGGTCATGTTCTTCGGTGCGCTGCTCACGCTCTCCGCCATACGACGAGGCGGGGACGGCGAGGAGGCCGCCGAGAACGGTGAAGGTGGAGGCACGCCCAAGGCGCGCCGAAGCTCGTTCTCGCAACGGATGGAGGACCGCTTCCGCAAGCGGTTCGAAGACGAGCCGTAGCCAGGTACCACTGGGGGAGTCGGGCGTCTCCAACAGGGGCACCCGGCCCTCTTTCTGGGCGTGACGTCCGACGCAGACTCTATGACTTCTCCATCGTGACGGGTAACCATCGTTGACGGGATCTCGTCCATGCGATGGAGGTTTGGTCGTGGCTTTGCGCATCCCCGAGCACGCACAGTGGGCGCGGTTGACGGAACGGGTCGCCCAGGTGGCACCCGAGGGCTTCGCCGGTGACCGCCTGCGGAACCTGTACGAGGGCCGTTGGCAGGACGGCGGCGAGCGGTCCCCGATGACCTCGCCGGTCGACCAGTCCACGATCGGTCAGCTGTCGAAGATCGACGAGCCGACCGCGCAGAAGGCGGTGTCGGCCGCGCACCAGCAGCACCGCGAGTGGGCGGACGTGCCGCTCGCCGAGCGCAAGGCCCGCGTCACGGCGGCGGTCGACGCGATGACCGAGGTCCGCGACGACCTCGCGCTGCTGCTCGCCTGGGAGATCGGCAAGCCGTGGAAGCTGGCCTGCGCGGACGTGGACCGCGCGCTGGACGGCGTCCGCTGGTACCTCGAGAACGTCGACGAGATGCTCGCGACCGACGCCCACGGCCGCCCGTTCGAGCGCACGCCGCTGTCGGGTCCGGTCAGCAACATCGCGAGCTGGAACTACCCCATGTCGGTGCTGGTGCACGCCGAGCTGGTCCAGCTCCTGGCCGGCAACGCGGTGATCGCCAAGACCCCGACGCAGGGCGGCGCGGTGTGCCTCACCGTCGCGCACGCCCTCATGAACGACGCCGGCCTGCCGGTCACGCTGGTGTCGGGGGACGGCTCGAAGCTGTCCGGCGCGCTGGTGCGGTCGATGGAGATCGGCGCGCTCGCGTTCGTCGGTGGCCGCGACAACGGCGGCAAGGTCGCCGCGCAGCTCGTCGACACCGGCAAGCGGCACATGCTCGAGCAGGAGGGCCTGAACTGCTGGGGCATCTGGGAGTTCTCCGACTGGGACGGTCTCGCGAAGCACCTGAAGAAGGGCTTCGAGTACGCCAAGCAGCGCTGCACCGCCTACCCGCGGTTCGTGGTCCAGCGCGAGCTGGTGGACTCGTTCCTCGCGACGTACCTGCCGGTCGTGCAGTCGATCAGGTTCGGGCACCCGCTGGCGGCCGACGCCGACGACGAGAAGGCGGAGCTGCCGAGCCTGGACTTCGGGTCGCTGATCTCCGCCGCCAAGGCGCGGGACCTGGGCAAGCGGGTGGCGGAGGCCCTGCGCCACGGCGCGGTGCCGCTGTACCGCGGCTCGCTCGACCAGGGCCGGTTCCTGCCGGGGCAGGACACGTCCGCGTACGTCGCGCCGACCACCCTGCTCGCCCCGCCCGGCGCGTCGCGGCTCATGCACGAGGAGCCGTTCGGCCCGGTCGACACGATCGTCGTGGTGGACACCAAGGCCGAGCTGCTGGCGCAGATGAACGCGTCCAACGGCGCGCTCGTGGCGACCATCGCGTGTGACGACGAGGACCTGGCGAGCGACCTGGCCGAGCACGTCCAGGCGTTCAAGGTCGGCATCAACAAGCCCCGCTCCCGCGGCGACCGCGAGGAGCCCTTCGGCGGGCGCGGCGGGTCGTGGAAGGGCGCGTTCGTCGGCGGCGTGCACCTGGTCCACGCCGTCACGCAGGGACCGGTGGACGAGCTGCTGTACGGCAACTTCCCCGACTACAACCGCTACCCGGCGGTCTAGCGCCTGGCCAGCACCACCAGGTACCGGCACGGCGCGTCGCTCCTGTTGACGTACGCGCAGGGTTGCGGCGCGCCGAGCTGGAGGCAGTCACCCGGGCCGAGGTCGTGCTCGACGTCCCCCTCGCGGAACGTCAGCCGGCCGGCCAGGACCCAGATCTGGTGGTGCGCCAGCGCGTACGACTCGGCGGGCTGGGCGACCTCGGCGCCGGCGGGCAGCTCGACATGGACCAGTTCGAGCGGCCCGCCGGCCACCGGGGAGACCGCGCGGCGGACGTAGCCGGTCTCCGGGTCGGTCCAGGTGGGCTGGTCGTCCTTCCTGGCAAGCCGCTTCTGGTCCTGCTCGGCACGCGCGACCAGCTCCGAGAGCGTCATGCCCAGCGCCGCCGCGAGCCGGGACAGCAGCACGGCGGTCGGCTGGGTCTCGCCGCGCTCGATCTTGCTGATCATGGCCCGGGAGACGCCGGAGCGGTCGGCGAGCGCGCCGCCGGAGAGGCCGCGGGCCTGGCGGGCGGCCTGCAGTGTGGTCGCTATCGCCGTGCTGAGGTCAGTCACGTCTTCACAATAGTGGACGTTCTGCCTACTATCTTTGACATGTTGATCAGGGACGCGTCGGCGCCGGGGGACGCGGCGGCCTGCGCGGCGATCTACGCGCCGTACGTGCGGGACACGGCGATCACGTTCGAGTACGAGCCGCCGCCGGTCGAGGAGATGGCGGCGCGGATCGAGGCGGCGCGGCGCGGCCACGCCTGGCTGGTGGCCGAGGAGGACGACCGGGTCCTCGGCTACGCGTACGGCGGCCCGTTCAAGGCGCGCGCGGCGTACCGGTGGTCGTGCGAGGTCAGTGTGTACGTCGAGGTGGGCCGCCGCCGCACGGGCGCCGGCCGCGCCCTGTACGAGGCGCTGTTCGCCCGCCTGACCGCGCGCGGCTACCTCACGGCGGCGGCGGGCATCACCCTGCCGAACGACGCCAGCGAGGGCCTGCACAAGGCGATGGGCTTCGAACCGGTCGGCGTCTACCGCCGCATCGGCTGGAAGCACGGCGCCTGGCACGACGTCGCCTGGTCCCAGCGCCACCTCGCCGCCCCACCGCCACCCCCACCAACCGAACCCACCTGACCCCGCGTGTCCAACGCACAGAGCCCGCGTGTCCAACACTCCGGACCCGCGTGTCCAACGCACCGGACACGCGAGTTCAACAAATCCGGCACGCACGATTTGTCGAACTCACCAGTCCCGCCGGTTGGACACGCGCGTTCTGGGGGTTGGACACGCGGGTTAGCGGCGGAGGACCGAGCGGGGGATCAGGCGGGCGCGCCAGCCCAGGGGGGAGTTGCGGCGGATGTCGTCCAGCAGGTCGTCGTAGGCCGGGGCCAGGGTGGGGTCGGGGTGTTCCTGACCGCCGTACCAGTTGCGTTCGACCTCGCTGACGACCGTGCGCAGGGCGCGTTTGCCGCCGTCGTCGAGGGAGTGCTCGCGGGCCATGCGGCGCGCGGCCGTGCGGACCGTCTCCGTCGAGCCGACCTCGATGCCCCGGTCACGGGACTCGGCCAGCAGTTCCGACCACGCCGACGTCGCCGCGTTCGGGCCACCGGTGTGCACCTGGTGGCGGTGCGACAGCCGTTGCCGCTCCCTGATGACGCCCGGCGCGGCCGCCAGCATCAGCACCACGACGAGCGCCGACAACCACCACGAGACCAGGGACGCGAGCCACACCAGCACGAGGCCCCACAGGACCACCGCGACCGGCAGCAGCACCCGTCGCCTGTGTGGCCGGCGGCCACTGGACGCCGCGGCCACCGTCGCCCCGGCGGCCGCCGCGACGAGCCCGGCGGTCACCAACCACACCCACAGGGACAGGCCGGTCTCCGCGTTGCCGCCGGCCGCGCCGCCGGCCTGCGTCCGGTCGCCGTTCTGCGTCGTGGTGGTCGGCCCGGCGGGCGCGGCCTGCGTGGACGAGGACGGGTTCTGCTCCTTCGGGTCGTCCTGCGGGCCGCTCGGGCTACCGCCGGAGGCGTAGGGCGGTTCGTACGCCGTGCCGTCGGACAGCGGCGTCGAGTCGAACGTCACCCAGCCGCTGTGCGGGAAGAACACCTCGACCCACGCGTGGGCGTTCTGTGTGGTGATGGTCCGGTAGTCGCCGTTCTGGTAGCCGGCCGTGTACCCCATCGCGACCCGGGACGGGATGTTCGCCGCGCGCAGCAGGATCGCCGTCGCCGACGCGTACTGCTCGCAGAACCCGGCCTTGCTGTTGAACAGGAAGTCCTCGAGCCCGCTCTCGTCGCTGCCGACGGCGGTCTGCGTGTCGTACCGGAAGCCGTTCGCGGGGTCGAAGTAGGCCAGGATGGCGAGCACCCGGTCGTACGTGGTGTTCCGGCCGGAGGTCAGCCTGTTCGCGAGGTCCTGCACCTTGGGGCTGATGCCGTCCTTGCGCAGGTAGACGTCGGAGATCTGGTCGGTGCCGGTGAACAGGCCCTCTCCCGCCAGCTCCTCGGAGGTCGGCGTGGTGAGGTCCGCGTCCTCCGTGTAGGACGCCAGGGTGCGGGACTCCGGCCCGTAGACCATGCCGCTGTCCTCGTCGTAGCGCATGTCGTCGGGCAGGCCGGTGAGGCGCACCGGGTTGCCGGCCAGCACCGCCCAGTAGTCCGCGGAGTGGACCGCCTCCACCTGGATGGACGTCGTCTGGAGGCCACGCGGGTTCTCACGCAGGCCGGGCGAGTCGAGCGGACAGCAGAGCGACCGGCCGGCGGGCATCTCCTTGGTGTCCCGCCGCCAGCCGAAGCTCTTGTCGTAGGACGGCAGGGTGATGGCCCGCAGGTAGCGGCGGTTGTCACCCATGCCGTGGACGCGGAACAGCTCGACGTTGCCCTCCTGGTCGAGCATGCCGCGCAGCGAGGTGAACGGGTTCAGCCCCAGCCCGCCCTGGCCGGCGCCGTCGTTGCCGCCGGGCAGTTGGCCGACCGTGCCGATCCAGGTCACGGTGGCACCGGCGAGCAACGCGATCGCCACCGCACCGGACACCAGCGCCGCCGGCCCGCCGAAGCCGCCGCTCGTGCCCTGGACGGTCGGCCGGTTGCGCCACATCTGGTGCCGGTGCGCCCCGTCCACCGCCAGCAGCGCCGCGAACGACACCGCGCCGAGGATGAACGCCCACCACGGCAGCATCTCGTCGGCGAGCGACGCCGGCACCGCGTACACGCACAGCAGCACCAGTCCCGACGCGGCCGGCGTGCCGGCGGACACCGCCAGCGTGTCCACCAGCACCGCGACCAGCCCGATCGCGATCACCACGAGGCACAGCACGGCCTGGGTGGCCGGCACGGGCGGCACCCCGGTCCGCACGACCTCGACCGAGTTGGCGAGGACCGTGCCGAGGTCGGAGAGCGCGGTCGGCCCGGGGAGGACGCCCAGGATCCCGCTGTCGGTGAACAACGCGACGAGCAGGCACAGGATGGCGAACAGCTGCGCGAGGCCGACCAGCAGGACCGGCGTGCGGATGGCCCGCAGCCCCAGCCCGATCGCGGCGACCACGGTGACCGCCACGCCCGCGTAACCCCACCAGCGCAGGCCCTCGATCACGCCGGACAGCGCGAGCGAGGCGCACAGCGTGGTGACGGCCGCGACGATCGGGGTGACGGTCATGGACCACTGCGCCGACGTCAACTCGCCGCCGGTGGCCGGGGGTGGCGGCCCGGACGGCCGGCCGGGCATGGGAGCCGGAGGTCTGGTGGGTGTGACTGTCGCCATGGTGTGAGTCCCCTGCTAACCGGTGATGACCGTGGCCGCGCGGCTGCCGTGGGTGCGGCACAGCGTGGCCCACGTCGCTGTCATCGGGATGTTCGGCCGGGCCACTGTCACGCCCCAGCCGGCGCCGCGCAGCAGCGCGGTGGCACCGTCAAGGTCGGAGCCCGGACCGCCCTCGCCCCACGCCGCCGTGTCCAGCAGCACCGCGAGGCTGCGGTTGCCCCGCGGCCGCTGGCTGATCAGCTGTGACAGCGCCTCCGGTGCGGTGGCACCCAGGACAGCGATCAGCTCCTGCCCGCCCGCCGGGTCCGAGTGGCTGTCCAGGGAGGGCGCCGGCGTGGCCTGCAGCGCGGCCAGCGCGTCCAGCACCGCGTTGTCGTTGTGCGTGCCGTCGCCCGAGTCCCGCACGATCAGCCCGCCGGACTGGGTGACGAGGCGGATCCGCTGGCCGTAGCGGTGCAGGTGCAGGCAGACGCTGGCGGCGAAGGACACCGCCCACTCCAGGCTCGAGGTGGCGCCCGAGCCGCTGTGCGCGGCCGCCCGGTGGTCGAGCAATACAGTCGTACCGCCACGCCACGGGCGTTCCTCGACCCGGACCATCATCTCGTCGCGCTTGGCGGTCGAGCGCCAGTGCACCTTCCGCAGGTCGTCGCCCTGCCGGTACGGCCGCACGATCGCGTCGTCCTCGCCCTGGCCGGCGTTGAGCCGCACCGACCCGTCGTCGCCGGAGCCGAGCCCCGACCCGCCCGGCACGCCGACCAGCTTCACCACGCGCGGCACCACGACCAGCCGCGACGTGCCGGCCAGCTCGCGCTCGAACTCGGCCAGCCCGAACGGGTCGGTGATCGTCGCCTTCAGCGGACCGAGCTGTTGGACGCCGCGCAGGGCCGGCTGCACGTGGTAGCGCAGCCGCGTGCCGGTGTGCCGGGGCAGGTGCTCGATGACGAACCGCGGCCTGCCGCCCAGCGAGTACGGCACCCCGTCGGCCACCAGCAGCCCACCCGTCGGCAGCCGGCCGGTGGACGTGATGTGCAGGGTCACCTCGGCCCGCCCCCCGACAGGGGTGCGGACGGGCACGATCTGCCGCTGGGCGTGCAGGCCGACGCGCGCGACGGCGGTCAGCAGGCACACGAGGATCGGCAGGGCCACCACGAACACGGACACGCGCAGCAGGTCCCGCTCGTTCAACACGACCGAGCACAGCGCGGCCGCGAGCCCCGCCGCGAGGAGGCAGCGCCCCCGCGTGGTCAGGCCCGACAGCGCACCCTTCAACGGCCGCGCCACGGCGCCCCCTCACCCGCTCCGTGGCGCCGGGATGCTCCGCAGGCTCCGCTGGCCCGGCGCCCTCCGCGGGTTCGGTGGCGCCGTGAATGTCCTCGGTTCGCTCCGCTCACGGGGGCTACCTCGCCCCGCGCGGGGCACCGCCGTGCTGCGGCACCGGCACCCGCTGCACCAGCGCGCGGATCAGGTCGGCCGGCGCGCGGCGCCCGGCCTGGGCCTCCGGGGTGAGCACGAGCCGGTGCGCCAGCACGGACACGGCCACCGCGTGCACGTCGTCGGGGACGACGAAGTCACGGCCCGACAGCGCCGCCTGCGCGCGGGCCGCCCGCACCAGGTGCAGCGTGGACCGCGGCGACGCGCCGATCCGGATCTCGGGCAGCCGCCGCGTCGTGGAGACGAGCTCGACGGCGTAGCGGCGGATTTCGGGGGAGAGCTTGACCGCGCGGACGGTCTCGACCAGGTTCTTGACCTGCTCGGCGTGCGACACCGGCTGCAGGTCGCCCAGCGGGTTGTGGCCGGCGTGCTCGTCGACCATGGCCAGCTCGGCGGCCGGGTCCGGGTAGCCGATCGACACCCGGGCGGTGAACCGGTCGCGCTGCGCCTCGGGCAGGGCGTAGGTGCCCTCCATCTCGATCGGGTTCTGGGTCGCGATGACCATGAACGGCGCCTCGAGGTGGTAGGTCTTGCCGTCGACGGTGACCTGCTCCTCCTCCATGCACTCGAGCAGCGCCGACTGCGTCTTGGGGGAGGCGCGGTTGATCTCGTCGCCGACCACGATGTTCGCGAAGACCGGGCCGGGCCGGAACTCGAACTCGTTGGTCTGCCGGTTGAAGATCGAGACGCCGGTGACGTCCGACGGCAGCAGGTCGGGGGTGAACTGGATGCGGCTGACCGTGCAGTCGATCGACCGGGCCAGTGCCTTGGCGAGGGACGTCTTGCCCACGCCGGGCACGTCCTCCACCAGCAGGTGCCCCTCCGCGAGGAGCGTGACGAGCGCGATGCGCACGACCTCGGGCTTGCCGACCAGCACCCGCTCCACGTTGGCGGCGATCCGCTGCGCGGCGGCGCCCAGCTCGTCCAGCGGCGAGGCCTGGCGGAAGTGGTTGTTGTTCGGCGTGTGCTCGACGGTCGGGTGGCCCGCACCACCCGAGAGCTGTTGCGCGTAGGGGTCGCCCGGGTACGGGTTGCCGGACAGCGCCGATGGCGGGGTACTCGACGTCACGCGACCTCCTGTGAACTTCGTCGGCATTGAGCCTGCTACGAAGTGTGTCAAACCTGTGAGAAGTGCCCCAGATCCTCTGTTACAAGAGAGGAGTACAAGGGTCGTCTCTTACCTATCTTCTACGCCTGTTCCCCCGCGCGTGCGCGAACCGCCGGATTCCCCCCACCTCGCACCACCAGGTTCCCCACATCTCCCCACGTCGAACCTCCTGGCGCCCTGGTTGGACGCAAGTGACTCCGTTCGGTTGCCTCTTCGAGAGCTTCCGGCTGCCCCGACAGGCACCCGGTCGGGGGAGTCCCACCACCGTCCCCCACCGCGCCCCCCACGCGTTCACCAGGGCAAATGCCCGTCCAGCGTCCGGTGAGCGGTGTCATTCGCCGTTGACTGTGGTGAAAAGTGGGGTACGGTGGCCGCAAGTGGGGCGGAAGGGGGCTCCATGGCTGGTCCGCACGGACCGGTGGGGAGGTGCGGACCCTGATGTTCCTCGGTACGCACACCCCGAAGCTGGACGACAAGGGGCGGCTCACGCTGCCTGCCAAGTTCCGGGACGCGCTCGCGGGTGGGCTGATGGTCACCAAGGGACAGGACCACTGTCTTTACGTCTTCCCGCGTACCGAGTTCGAGGAGATGGCACGCAAGGTGGCAGCGGCGCCCCTGACGAACGAGGCGGTTCGCGCCTTCCAGCGGTACCTGTTCGCCGGCACCGACGAGCAGCGTCCCGATGGACAGGGGCGGGTCGTGATCGCACCGGAGCTTCGGCGCTACGCCGGGCTGACCAAGGAGTGCGTGGTCATCGGCGCGGTCACCCGCCTGGAGATCTGGGACGCGCAGGCGTGGCAGATCTACCAGGACGAACACGAGGACGCCTACTCCCAGGCACGGGAGGAGGTCCTGCCCGGCGTGTTCTGACGGGAACAACGGGCACGGCGCGGGTGTCGCGAGGCCTCCGTTCCGCTCGCTTTCGACCCTGGCACACCTTCCCCGGCGCCAGGTGCGACGAGCGGGCGGGGACCTGGCGGCATCCGCTTCAACGTCTAGGTGGGAGAGAGCGGGAGAGGGGGTGGATTTGGCATGCCCGAGCACGTTCCGGTGCTGCTCGAGCGGGTGCTGGCGTTGTTCGAGCCGGCGCTGTCCGTGCCGGACGCCATCCTCGTGGACTGCACCCTCGGCCTCGGCGGTCATGCCGAAGCCCTGCTCGCGGCCCATCCCGCGCTGGTACTCGTCGGCCTGGACCGGGACCCTACCGCCCTGGCGCGCTCGCGGGAGCGGCTGGCCGGATACGGCGACCGGGTACACCTCGTGCACGCCGTCTACGACGAGCTGCCCTCCGTGCTCTCCCGGCTGGGCATGACCACGGTCGCCGGTGTGCTCATGGACCTCGGTGTGTCCTCCATGCAGCTGGACGTGGCCGACCGCGGGTTCGCCTACGCGCGGGACGCGCCGCTGGACATGCGGATGGACCCGACGGCCGAGCTGACCGCCGCCGAGGTGCTGAACACGTACCCGCCGGGCGAGCTGGTCCGGATCCTGCGCGTGTACGGCGAGGAGCGGTTCGCGAAGCGGATCGTCGACCGGGTCGTGCGGGAGCGGGCGAAGTCGCCGTTCACGTCGAGCGGGCGCCTCGTGGAGCTGCTGTACGAGGCGGTGCCGGCGGCGTCGCGGCGTACCGGCGGGCACCCGGCCAAGCGGACCTTCCAGGCGTTGCGCATCGAGGTCAACGGCGAGCTGGACGCGTTGCGTGCGGCGCTGCCCGCCGCCCTGTCCGCGTTGCGCGTCGGCGGGCGGATCGTCGTCGAGTCCTACCAGTCACTGGAGGACCGGCTGGTCAAGCAGGCTTTCGCCGAGCTGGCCAGGTCCCGGACACCCGAGGGCCTGCCGGTGGAGCTGCCGGGCCACGGCCCCCAGCTCCGGTTGCTGACTCGTGGCGCCGAGCAGGCCGACGAGCAGGAGATCGAACACAACCCGCGGGCGGCCTCGGTCCGGTTGCGTGCGGCCGAACGGATTCTGGAGGCGGCATGACTGTCCAGACCGAGTCGACGCGTGCCCGGAAGCGACCCGTCCCTTCCGACACCGTCGCGGTGCCGGAGACGGAGCCCCGCCGGTGGGCTGCCCCTGGCCGCTCCCGCACGGCGGCGGCCCAGCGCGCCTACGCCCGCCGCGCCCAGCGCGAGGGCCGGCGGATCGAACGCCCGGTGGAGGACGACCTCGACCGCGGCGCCGGCAGGGTGCCGTTCGCGGTCCTGATCATCGTGGTGCTCACGGTCGGCGTCGCGGCCACGCTGTGGCTGTCCACCCAGGCGGCCGCGGACTCCTACCACCTGGAGCAGGCCAAGCAGGAGGCCGACCGCCTGTCCGAACGCGCGGCGCAGCTGCAGCGCGAGGTGACGGAGAAGGAGTCGGCGGCGTCCCTGGCCGAGCGCGCGAAGGCCATGGGCATGGTCCCGGCCGGCGATCCGGCACGCCTGATCGTCCAGTCGGACGGCACCGTCGTGCTCGTGGGCGAGCCGAAGCCGGTGCAGGCTCCCACGCCGACGCCACCGCCGACGGGCGCAACCACGACGAACCAGCCCGGCGGCCAGACCCAGGACGGCCAGGCGCAGTCGGGGCAGCCCACGGGTGGGCAGCCGGCGGGTGGGCAGCAGGGCGGCCCCGGGCAGGGAGCCGGCTGATGTACGCGACCGCACGGCCGGCCCTCACCGGCTGGCCGTCACCGCCACCCGCTTCACTGATCCGCGAAAACCGCCGTTCGCCCGGTTCGCGCCCAGAACGCAGGCAGCCCCCACCCGATCCCGGGGGTTCTACTGGCGGGGGCGGACAGAACCGCTGGTCGAGCGGGGCTGTGGACAACTTTCGCCGCCGAGTCCGAGCGAACGGGACTGTGGTGTGGTCGGCGCCGGGAGACGGTGCCTGATGCCTGGCCAGCCGAGGAGTGCGGGGTACGGCCGGCGTCCCGGGGCGCCCGAGGCGGAAGCCGAA
>NZ_JBJMIE010000602.1:0-3667 GCF_045807065.1 Actinophytocola sp.
ATCCGGAACATCGTCCACCACACCGTCGACGGGCTGAGCGAGGACCAACTGGCGTACCGGGTTGGGGGCGAGGCGAACTCCATCGCCTGGCTGGTCTGGCACCTGACGCGGATCCAGGACGACCACGTGGCCGACGCGGCCGGCACGGACCAGGTGTGGCCGAAGTGGGCCGACCGGTTCGGCCTGCCGTTCGACCCGCGGGACACCGGCTACGGCCACGACCCGGCCGCGGTCGCCGCGGTGCGGGTGCCCGCGGAGCTGCTCACCGGCTACCACGACGAGACCTACGAACGGACGCTGGAGTATGTTCGCGGCGTCACCGACGCCGACCTCGACCGGGTCGTCGACCGGCGCTGGGACCCGCCGGTGACGCTCGGGGTTCGGCTGGTCAGCGTCGTGTCCGACGACCTGCAGCACGCCGGGCAGGCCGCGTTCACGCGGGGGTTGCTACCCGGTTAGGGGGAACGCGCATGGGACGCGGCTGGCGGTGGCGGCGAAGACGGCAGGACTGGCTCACCCGCGACCTCGACAACGCCGAGTTCATGCTGCGCGTCAGCCGCTGGCTGGCGTCACGCTGGTCGCGCCACGACTTCGACGTCGGCTCGATCCTGCTCGACTACACCCGCCGCCTGAGCGAGGCCGGCCGCCACGACGAGGCGCTGTCCGCGCTGGACGAGGCCATCGCCATCGGGCGCAGGCACGTGCACGCGAAGCCGCTGCGGTACGCGCCGAACCTGGCGGCCGCGCTGCTGATGAAGGCACACCTGCTGGCGGAGCTGAAGCATCTCGACGAGGCCGTCTCCTCGGCCGAGGGTGCCATCGACATCTACCGCACGCTGGTGCCGGGCGACCAGGTGCGCTTCGAGCCGATCCTGTTCGCGGCGCTGACCTCGCTCGGCTTCTGGCGGCACCGACGCGGCCAGTTCAACGCGGCGCTCGCCCCGTTCGAGGAGGCGTCGGTGCTCGCCCGGCGCCTGCCGCCGGAGCGGATCGCCGACCGCGCGATGGCCTTGAACAACCTGGGCGCGGTCCTGCAGGAACTCGGCCGGGCGTCGGACGCCCTGCCACCGCTGGAGGAGGCCGTCGCGATCCGCCGGCGCCTCCTCGCCGAGGACCGCGGGCGGTACGAGGCGGATCTCGTGGCCTCCCTGCGGAACCTGGAGCAGGCGCTGTCCGGGGTCGGCCGCTACGTGGAGGCGGTGGAGGTCATCGACGAACTGGCGGCGCTGTCGAGGAGTTCGAACGCGACCGCCGACGGGGAGTCGGGTCCCGCCTAGCCGAACCGGCCAGCTGATCCGATGTGGGGTGCAGCGGGTACACGCCGGGTGTTGGGTCCGCGGACGGTGTAAGTCCGCACGACGCCGGAAACGACCACTCGTCGCACGCCATCGTGCCTGCAGATCGTCAAGATGTTTCTCGAATTCGTTGACCTATTGCATCGACTATGACGCCGGGGTTCGTCATCACCCGGGAGGCCGGCCGACCTCTCGCGGTCGGCCGGCCCGGTCGCCTCCTATTTGGCCTCAGCCGCCAGCAGGCGGTGGGTTTCCTGGATCTGGTCGTACGACCTGGGTTTCGCCGGCACCGCACGCGCGACGGCCGCGGCCGTGCCGTTCGGACCCACCGCGGGCTTTCCCTTGGTGTAGAGCCAGGTCGTGAACAGGCCGTCGAGCTGCTGACCCGAGATCCTCTCCGCCAGCGCGATGAACTCCTCGGTCGTGCCCGTGCTGTATCGGTGCTCGCTGGCCCAGGTACGCAGGATCTCGAAGAACGCGTCGTCGCCGACCGTGGTCCGCAGTGCCTGCAACGTCATGCCGCCGCGGTCGTACACCGCGTTGTCGAACTGGTTCTCCGGGCGGGGATCACCCGGCAGCACCTGCCAGAAATCGTTGTCGGCCGGAATGCTGTCGTAGGTGAACTGCGCGATCTCGGCCGGCGTGCCCTCACCCTGGTAGTCCGACCACAGGTACTCCGCGTAGGTCGCGAAGCCCTCGTTGAGCCAGATCTCCTTCCAGTCGTTCACCGAAACCGAGTCGCCGAACCACTGGTGAGCGTTCTCATGCGCGATCACGGAGGTGTTCGCGCCGCCGCGGAAGAAGCCGGCGTCATACACCGGACGAGTCTGGTTCTCCAGCGCGAAGCCCAACCCGCTGTCGACGACACCGCCCTGCGCCTCGAACGGGTAGGGCCCGAACCACTGCGACTCGGCCTCCAGGATCTCCGGTGTCCGCTCCACCGACGCCCGGGCGGCCGGACCACTGGCGCCGAGATCGTCGCCGTAGGCGGTGATGAACGGCTCCCCGTTGGGCGCGGTCGCCTGCCGCACCTCGTACTGACCGACGGCGATGTAGGTCAGGTACGGCGCCTGCGGGTGCAGGCTGCGCCAGTTCCACCGCACCCACTGCGGGGCGGTCTGCGAACGGCTGACGAGCACACCGTTCGAAATCGCCTCGACACCGGGCGGCACCGCGATCGACACGTCGAACGTCGCCTTGTCACGCGGGTGGTCGTTGCTGGGATACCACCAGGGCGCGATCTGCGGCTCGTCGTTGGCGAGCACACCCGTGGAGGTGGGCTTCCACGCGTTGTAGTCGTACAACTCGTACTGCCCAGGCGTATCGGTGTACCGCACGACGATCGTCACGTCGCGACCCTTCGGCAGCGCCGCCTTCGGCGTCACGGTCAGCTCGCCGCCGTCCGTGCGGAAGTCGGCGGGCACGTTGTTGATACGCACGGACGAGACCTTCAACAGGAAGTCGAGGTCGAAGCTCGCCAGATCCTCGGTCGGCCGCGCGAGAATGGTGGTCGTACCGGACAGCACGTCGGTCGACGGCTGGTAACTCACCCGGATGTCGTAGTGCGACACGTCATAGCCACCGTTGCCGTCCAACGGGTAGTACGAGTCGCCGATGCCTGGCGCGCCGACCGACCCGGCAGCCGCAGCAGCGGGCGAGGCGAAAAGCATGACGGCCAGCCCGGCCGCCACCAATGCAGGGGTTCTCATGAGCGGCACACTAAGTCGCGAAGCGTGCGCGCAACAGGCACAAAAGTGTTGTTCCGCAAGGTAAAACAACACAAACCGGACCTACCAGCAGGATCCGCGCGCGGGTATTGACACCTGGTGGCCGAATGGCTCAACAGCCGGCCTTCCCTGAAAGCCTGACGGAACCCGAAGCCGGGTTCGCCAAACCAACGCTGCGCCAACCAGACCTGGCCAACCCAGCCTGTTACCTGCCACACACCCTGACCGCCCCCAGATAAGCAAGGCCCGCCAGAACCGGCCATGCCAACCCAACCCAGGTACCAACCCCTCCCACCCACGCTGGCCGCCCACCGAACCAAACCACCGCCCAGCCGAACCAAACCTCACCAACCCAACCCCGCTACCAACCCCCTCCCACACACCCCTGACCGCCCACCAACCCAACCACGGCCCCGCCAAACCAGACCAACCCAACCACCTCCCCGCCGAACGCGACCTCACCAACCCAACCCCGTAACCAACTCCGACCACCGACGCTGATCGCCCAAACCAAACCACTGCCCAGCCAAACCGGGCCTCACCAACCCAACCCCGTCGCCAACCCCAACCACCCACGCTAACCGCCCAAACCAAACCACTCCCCAACCAAACCGGGCCTCACCAACCAACCCCCTTCCCCAGCCC
>NZ_JBJMIE010000603.1:0-9489 GCF_045807065.1 Actinophytocola sp.
CGCATGTTGTTCGTCCTGCGCCGGTTCGCCCGGGTGACACCCGACAACCCGCGGCGTGCCATGGTGACCATGCTGGCGCACCCGGACGTGTTCGCGCCCGACCGCATCGCGCTCCGCGCGTTCGTCCGGAGCGGGCATGCGGAGGTCGCGGTGGTCGCCGGGATGATGCTGAGCTACTTCGCCGAGCAGGACGGCGACCTGTTGGCCGCGATCGACTGCTGTGCCCCGATGCTCGCCGCGTGGGGCACGAGCGCCACGCCGTGGCTGTGGATCGTGTCGCTCTCCCGAATCGGCGAACTGACCCTGCGCGCCGAGCGGAGCGAGGAGGCGCTGGCCTCCTTCACCGAAGCCGTCCGGCTCCTCGGCGCGATCGGCGCGCCCCGCGACATGGTCGGCGTGTACTGGGGCATGATGATCGCCAACCTGCAGCTCGGGCGCCTCGACGAGGCCGCGCACTGGCTCGGCCGGGCGACCGCCGACAACTCCGGCAACCCGGACGCCGACGCCGACGACGCCGCGTTCCAGTTCCTGTTCGCGGCGCGGGCCGAGCTGTCGCTGGCCCGCGGTGAGGTGGATGAGGGCCTGCGCCTGTGGCGCCGAGCCGTGCTGGCGGCGCCGGCGGAGGACACCACCGACGGTGCGACCGGGACTGCCACCGGGGACGACGTGCCGCCGTGGGTACTGGAGACCTGGGTCGGGGCGGTCGGCGCGCACGCCCGGTTCGGCCGGGCGGAGCTGGTCGCCGACCTCATGGCGGAGCTGGCGCGCCGGCTGGAACGGATGCTGGCCAACCCGATCGAGCGGCCGCCGGTGTACGTCATCGAGCAGCAGCTGGCCGGCGCGGCGCTGGTCGCGCTCGGCGCGGCCGACGTCGCGCTCGGCGCGGTGGGGTCGGGGGTGCGGCTGGTCGCGCTGGCCGAGCAGTTCAAGGTCCTGCGCGGCTTCCGGCCGACGCTGACCGTCGAGGACGTGCGTGCCGCGGTCCAGGAGGCCGACGGGCCGGCGTACGCCGACGCGTTGTCGGAGTACGCCGGCCTGGACCGGGACCACCTGCGACACGCGGCCCTCACCGCGCTGCGGGCACGGCGGATCAGGCCCGCCGGCTGAAGAGTTTTTTCGACCACAGGTAGCCGAGTCCGGTCAGGACCACGCCCCAGCCGACCGCGAGCCAGCCGTAGTGCCCGATCGGGCCGCCGATCAGCAGGCCGCGCAGGGTCTCGATGATCGGCGTGTACGGCTGGTACTCGGCGAACCCGCGGATCCCGGCCGGCAGCGACGCGAGCGGGATGAACGTCGTGGACACGAAGGGCAGGAAGAACGACAGCACCATCGGGGTGTTGCTGGCGCCCTCCACGGTCTTCGCGAGCAGGCCGAGCGCGACGGCGAGCCAGGTGATCGCGAACGAGACCAGCACCGTGAGCCCGGCGACCGCGAGCCACTCGACGAGCCCCGCCGTCGGCCGGAAGCCCAGCGCCAGGCCGACGCCGACCAGCAGCACCACGGTGACCACGTTCTGGATGACGCTGCCGAACACGTGCCCCGTGACCACGGAGGTGCGGGAGATCGGCATGGTGCGGAACCTGTCGACGATGCCCTCGTTCATGTCCGACCGGATCTGCACCGCGGTCTGCAGCGCGCCGGAGGCGATGGTCATCAGCAGGATGCCCGGGACCAGGTAGTCGATGTAGTCGAGGTGCCCGGCCGAGCCGCTGACACCGGCGGAGATCGTGTTGCCGAAGATGTAGGAGAACAGCAGCAGCATGACCACCGGGACGGCGATCGTGGCGATGATCAGGCTGGGGTAGCGGACGAGGTGGCGCAGGTGGCGGCGCAGCATGGTCGCGGACTGGGTCATGGCGGTCATCGGCTCAGCTCTTCCCGTGCGTCGGTGTCGTGTCCGGTCAGGGCGAAGAAGACGTCGTCGAGGTCGGGTGTGTGGACGGTCAGCGACTCGGTCTCGATCGAGGCGTCGTCGAGGCGGTCGAGCAGTGCCTTGAGCGCGCGGCGGCTGCCGTCGTTGGGGACGGACAGCGTCAGCGACTCCGCGTCCGGCGTTCCGCCCGCCAGGATGCGGGCGGCGGTGTCCAGCTCCCGGACGTCCGCGAAGTGCAGCCGGACGTGGCCGCCCGGGATGCGCCGCTTCAGCTCGGCGGCCGTGCCCTCGGCGACGATGTGGCCGTGGTCGAGCACCGCGATCCGGTCCGCGAGGTGGTCGGCCTCCTCGAGGTACTGCGTGGTCAGCAGGACGGTCACGCCGCCGGCCACCAACTCGCGGATGATGTCCCACATGGCGTGCCGGCTGCGCGGGTCGAGGCCCGTGGTCGGCTCGTCCAGGAAGATCACCCGCGGCTCGCCGACCAGCGTCATCGCCAGGTCCAGGCGGCGGGTCATGCCGCCGGAGTAGGTGGCCGCGGGCTTCTTCCCGGCCTCGACCAGGTCGAACCGCGCCAGCAGCTCGGCCGCGCGGCGGTGGCACTCCTGCTTGGGCAGCCCGTACAGCTCACCCATCAGCCGCAGGTTCTCCTCGCCGGTGAGCAGCTTGTCGACCGCCGAGAACTGGCCGGTCACGCCGATCGCCGTGCGGACGCCGTCCGGGTCGGTGACGAGGTCGTGCCCGGCGACGCCGACCGTGCCGGCGTCGGCGGTGATCAGCGTGGAGAGGATCCGGACGACGGTGGTCTTGCCGGCGCCGTTCGGGCCGAGCAGCGAGAAGATCGTGCCGGCGGGGACGTGCAGGTCGACGCCGTCGAGGACGACCTGCCCCCCGAAGCTCTTGCGGAGTCCGGTGACCCCGATTGCCGTGTTCTGGTTCATGCCGAAAGGTTGCGGCGCGGGCGGATCAGTGGGGTTTCACCTGGGTTTCAGCGCCGCTCGTACGGTTTCATGGGGGTATGGATCTCGAGTTGAAGGACCGCGTGTACCTGGTGACCGGCGGGAGCAAGGGACTCGGCTTCGCGACGGCGTCCGCACTGGTGGGCGAGGGTGCGCGGGTGGTGCTGACGGGTCGCTCACCCGCCGCGGTGGAGTCGGCGGCCGGTCAGCTGGGCGCGGTCGGGGTGGCGTGTGACAACGCCGACCCGGAGACGCCCGGCCGGTTGCTGGACGTCGCGCGGGAGCGGTTCGGCCGGGTGGACGGGCTGCTGCTGAGCACCGGCGGGCCGCCGGCGGGAACGGTCACGGGGGTGTCCGACGAGCAGTGGCAGGCCGCGTTCGAGTCGATGTTCCTCGGCGCGGTGCGGCTGGCCAGAACGGTCGGCGCCGCACTGGAGGAGGGCGGGTCGATCGCGTTCGTGCTGTCGTCCTCGGTGCGGGCGCCGATCGCCAACCTCAGCATCTCCAACGGCCTGCGCCCGGGTCTCGCGATGGTCGCCAAGTCGCTGGCGAACGAGCTGGGACCGCGCGGGATCCGGGTGAACGGCCTGCTGCCCGGCCGGATCGCGACCGGCCGGATGGCCTACCTGGACGAGCGGTCGACCCCGCAGCAGCGGGCGGCGTCGCTGGCCGCGATCCCGCTGGGCCGCTACGGCGACCCGGACGAGTTCGGCCGCGTGGCCGCGTTCGTCCTGTCCCCGGCGGCCTCCTACCTGACCGGCGTGATGCTCTCGGTCGACGGCGGCCAGTCCCCCGTGCCCTGACGGGCGTGCACGTGGTTCAGGACAGGTGGCCGCGGGGGAGGACCAGGCCGGACTCGTAGGCGGCGACGACGGCCTGGGTGCGGTCGCGGAGCCCGAGCTTGCCGAGCATGCGGCTGACGTGGGTCTTGACCGTCTCCTCGGTGACCACCAGCCGCCTGGCGATCTCCGGGTTGGACAGTCCTTCCGCGACCAGCCGCAGGACCTCGGTCTCCCGGGGCGTGAGCGTCGCCAGCTCCGGTGGCCGCGGCTGCGGGCGCAGGCGGGCGAACTCACCGATGAGCCGGCGCGTGACCGTCGGCGCGAGCAGGGCTTCTCCGGCCGCGATGACGCGCACCGCGTCGAACAGCCGCTCGGCGGTGACGTCCTTGAGCAGGAACCCGCTGGCGCCCGCGCGGAGCGCGTCGTAGACGTACTCGTCGAGGTCGAACGTGGTGAGGATCAGGACCCGGGCGCCGGCGCTGACCCGCCGCGTGGCCTCGATGCCGTCCATGTTGGGCATGCGGACGTCCATGAGCACCACGTCCGGCCGGTGCTCCCGGCAGAGCCGGACCGCCTCCACCCCGTCGGTCGCGGTCCCGGCGACGGCGAAGTCGGGTTGGGTGTCGAGCAGGGCCGCGTACCCGGTCCGCACCACCTCGTGGTCGTCGGCGACGACGATGCTGATCACGAGTCCGCCACGGGGAGAACGGCCTCGACGAGGAACCCGCCGATGCCGTCGACCGGCCCCGCCCGCAGCGTGCCACCGACGGCCGCCGCCCGTTCCCGCATCCCGGCGAGCCCGTGCCCGGCGGGGGTGGCGGTCCCCGGCCCGTTGTCCCGGACCCTGACCCGCAACTCGCCGCCGTACCTGAGCTCGACGTCGACCGCGGCACCGGGCGCGTGCCGCCGGGCGTTGGTGAGGGCCTCCTGGACGATCCGGTAGGCGGCCAGCTCGACGCCGGGATCGAGGGGCACGGGCGCACCGGAGACGATGAGCCGCGCGCCCGCGGACTGACGGGCGTCGTCGAGCAGGTCGACGAGCTGGGTGAGCTTCGGTTGGGGTTTCAGCTCGGCGTCGGTGCCTTCCCTGAGGACGCCGAGCAGCCGCCGCATCTCGGTGAGCCCGGCCCGCGCCCGGTCCCCGATCTCGGCGAACCGCCGCGCCCCGAGGTCGGGCAACCCGGGCGTGGTGAGCCGGGCCGTCTCGGCCTGCACGGCGATCATGGAGATGTGGTGCGCGACCACGTCGTGCAGCTCCCGCGCAATCCTGGCCCGCTCCCCACGGGCGGTGTGCTCGACGAGCGTGGTGGCCACGGCCTGCCGCGCGGCCCGGTGCAGGAGCGCCTCCTTGCGCGCGGCCATCGCCACACCGGCCCACACGGCGGTGGGCGCGAGCGCGGCGAGCAACACGGTCATGGCGGAGGGCCGCACCAGAGCGAGCACGACGAAGGGAACCGCAAGCGCTTGCGCCCACGGGGCCGCCACCCGCCCCAGCGCCACCACGATCACCACGGCCGCCCCGACGGTGAGCACCTCGAGCAACGCCAGCGAGAGAAACCCGGCCGCGACAACGAGAACAGCAGCGGCGCCCGGCCGAACCAACCCGAGCGGAACGGTCCCCGCAACGGCGAGCAGACACAGCGTGAGCCCGAACTCGACATTGACCTCGGCACCCAGCGACCGCCCGAACGCCTCCCCAACCGCACCAACCCCCAACAGGAAGACAACGACCCGCCCCAGCCGAACACGTTCCCACTCCGCGCGAAGGCCCCAGCCACCGGCCTCTACCGCAAGAATCTCCGTCTTCCAGCCTATCGGGGGCCACCGACAAAACCGGTTCCACGCGGTCGCGGACAGCTGGCCGGGTGGCAGCTGGGCGTCCGGCGGCGGGTGGCCGTCTCCTTCGCGCATGGCGGTCATTGTCTCCGCTGGCAGCGGCCCTGGCGTCACTCCCACGAGCGACGTCCTTCACTCCTGTCGGGGAGGCCCAGGATGGCTCCTCGCCGGGACGACTGCGGGGCCCTCGACTCCATAACCTCCCACAGCATGGAAGCCACCATCGAGGTCGTCGGGTTGCGGAAGCGGTTCGGGGGGACCACCGCGCTCGACGGGATGTCCTTCGCCGTCGCGGCGGGGCAGGTCACCGGGTTCGTCGGGCCCAACGGGGCCGGGAAGTCCACCACCATGCGCGTCGTTCTCGGGCTCGATGCCGCCGAGGCCGGGCACGCGCTCGTCGGGGGGCGGCCCTACCGGGAGCTGCGCCGGCCGCTCACGCACGTCGGCTCGCTGCTCGACGCCGGTGCGCTCCAGCCGTCCCGCTCGGCGCGCGACCACCTGCTCTGGCTGGCGCACTCCCAGGGCCTGCCCGTGGCCAGGGTCGACGAGGTCATCACCACCACCGGGCTCGGGCCGGCCGCGCGGCGCAAGGCCGGCGGGTTCTCCCTCGGCATGCGCCAACGCCTCGGCATCGCCGCCGCGTTGCTCGGTGACCCGCCCGTGCTCATGCTCGACGAACCCTTCAACGGCATGGACCCCGAGGGCATCATCTGGATGCGGGCCTTCCTGCGGCGGAAGGCGGCGGAGGGCCGGGCCGTGCTCGTGTCCAGCCACCTGATGAGCGAGCTGCAGGACACCGCCGACCACCTGGTCGTCGTCGGGCGCGGCAGGGTCATCGCGGACACCGGGGTCGCCGAGCTGATCGCCGCCGCGTCCGGGGACCGGATCACCCTGCGCACCACCGCGCGCACCCAGGCCATGACGGTCCTGGCGAGGGCCGGCGCGACCGTCGCCGCGACCGGGGCCGACACCCTGACCGTCGACGGGTTCGCCGCCGCCGACCTCATCGCGCTGCTCACCGCGGAGGGTGTGCCGTTCACCGAGGTCAGCGCGCACCGCGCCACGCTGGAGGAGGCCTACATGGAGCTCACCCGCGAGGCGGTCGACTTCCGGGCGGTGGAGCCGTGAAACACCTCGTGCACGCGGAGTGGACCAAGTTCCGGACCGTCCGCGGCTGGGTCGTCGGCATGGTCGTCGCGATCCCGCTGACCGTCCTCATCGGACTCCTCGGGCCCGCGGGCGGCGGCTTCCACTGCGCCGGCCCGCACGGCGAGAAGTGCGCGGGGCAGCACCCGCCGACCGGACCCGACGGCACGCCCGCCTTCGACGCGTTCTACTTCGTGCACCGCACCCTCACCGGCGACGGCGCCATCACCGCCCGGGTCGCCGCCCTCGAGGACGCCGAACCGTGGGCCAAGGCCGGCGTCATCGTCAAGCGGAGCACCAGGGAGGGCTCGGCGTACGCGTCGGTGCTGACCACCGGCGCCCACGGCGTGCGCATGCAGTACGACTTCACCGAGGACGTCGCGGGGCCGCGGTCCGGCCAGGACAGCCACTGGCTGAGGTTGTCCCGCGCGGGGAACAGGCTCACCGGCGCGGTGTCCCCGGACGGCCGGATGTGGACCACGATCGCCACGGCCGAGGTGGACCTGGGCAGCAGCGTCGAGGCCGGCATGTTCGTAGCGTCACCGCAGCACGTCGACCGGGACGAGTCGTTCCGCAGCGTCACCGAGAACAGCGGTCCCACCGTCGCCACCACCACGTTCGACCAGGTGCGGACCGAAGGCGACTGGACGCCCGACTGGCGGGGCGGGCGGCTCGGCGGGGAGGCCCCGCTGGCGAACGGGTTCACCGAGGACGCCGGTCGGTTCACCATCAGCGGCACCGGTGACATCGTGCCGGTCGTCCAGTCCGGCGGCGGGCTGGGCAGGACCGTCGAGAACGCGTTGATCGGGGCGTTCGCCGGGCTCATCGCCGTGCTGGTGGTCGCCACGATGTTCGTCACGAGCGAGTACCGGCGCGGCCTCGTCCGCACCAGCTTCGCCGCCAACCCGCGGCGCGGCCAACTCCTCGCCGCGAAGGCGATCGTGGTCGGCGGGGTGTCCTTCGTGGTCGGTGTGGTCTCGTCCGCCCTGGCGATCCCGCTGGTCGAGCGGCTCGAGGTCGCCAAGGGCTTCTACCTGTACCCGGTCGCGACGTGGACCGAGGTGCGGGTGGTCGTGGGGACCGGCCTGCTGTTCGGGGTGGCGGCGGTGCTCGCGGTCGCGGTCGGCACGCTCCTGCGCCGCGGGGCGGGCACGGTCACGGCCGTGACCGTGGGGATCGTGCTGCCCTACCTGCTGGCGGTCGCGTCGGTGCTGCCGCCCGCCCCGGCCGAGTGGCTGACGGCCGTCACCCCGGCGGCGGCGTTCGCGGTCCAGCAGAGCGTGCGCGAGTACCCGCAGGTCAGCGCGAGCTACACCCCGGCGGACGGCTTCTTCCCGCTGTCCCCGGCCGGCGGCTTCGCGGTGCTGTGCGGGTACGCCGTGGCCGCCGTCGTGCTCGCCGCGGTGGCCCTGCGGAAGAGGGACGCGTGAGCGTGCTGCACGCGGAGTGGACGAAGGCGCGCACCGTCCCCGGCACGGCGTGGCTGCTGGTCGCCGTCGTGGCACTCACCGCGCTGCTGGGTTACCTGGCGGCGGACGCGATGCCCGCCGGCGGCGACCCCGCGAAGTCGGCTCTGATGGGGGTCGCGCTGGGTCAGGCGGTCGTGGTGGTCCTGGCGGTGGCCACGGTGGGCGGCGAGTACGGTACGGGCATGATCCACACCACCCTCACGGCGGTGCCGCGGCGCGTGCACGTGTTGGCCGCCAAGGCTTCGGTGGTCGCCGCGCTGGCCGTGGTGGCCGGCGCGGCGGCCGTGCTGACGTCGGTGGCGGTGGGCGGCGCGCTCATCCCGGGTGGACTCTCGCTGTCGCAGCCCCCGGTCCTGCGCGCCGCGGTGGGGTCGGTGCTGTACCTGGCCCTGGTCGCGCTGCTGAGCGTCGGCGTGGCCGCGATCGTCCGCGACGCGGCCTCGGCGGTCGGCGTGGTGCTCGGCCTGCTGTACCTGACGCCGATCGTCACGTCCCTGGTCGCGGACCCCGACTGGCACGACCGCCTGCGCGAGCTCAGCCCGATGACCGCCGGCCTGGCCGTCCAGGTGACGATCAACCTGGACCGCGAGCCGATCGGCCCGTGGCAGGGCTTGGGCGTGCTGGCGCTGTGGGCCGCGGCGGCGTTGCTGGCCGGCGCCGCGGCCCTGCGGCTACGGGACGCCTAACCCGATGTCCAGCCGCCCGGTGTCCAGCCGCGCGGTTCCCCCTTGAGCACGCAGAACTCGTTGTCCTCCGGGTCGGCGAGCACGATGAACCCCTCGTCCCCGGTCTGGCCGACGTCGGCGTGGCGGGCGCCCAGCTCCAGCAGCCGCGCCACCGCCTTGTCGACGTCGCCGTCGGTCGGCCGCAGGTCGGGGTGGAACCGGTTCTTCTCCTGCTTGGGGCCGCCGCTGTTCTGCAGCCAGATCGACGGCACGTCCCCGGGTGCCCCGGCCGGTGGGTACAGGTGGGCGGACCCGTCATCCTCGTGCCGGACGTCGAAGCCGAGCGCCGCGGACCAGAACCGCGCCATGCGCCCGACATCCCGTACGTCCAGCGTGCACTGTGCGAACCGAACAGTCATGCGCTTCCGATTACCCGGCAGCCGCACGTGTTACACGGCCGGGTTCGCCCGCAACGTCAACAGCGTGATCTCGCTCGGGGCGAAGACGCGCAGCGGCGGACCCCAGAACCCCGCGCCGCGCGTCGTGTACAGCTGGGTCGGGCCGTGGCGGGTGAGGCCGTGGACGGTCGGCTGGTCGACGCGGACCAGGTAGTGGAACGGCCAGATCTGCCCGCCGTGGGTGTGACCCGACACCTGCAGGTCGACGCCGGCCGCCGCGGCCTGGGCGACCTGCCGCGGCTGGTGGGCGACCAGCAGCACCGGCGCGCCGGCCGGCGCTCCCGACAGGGCGACGTCGAGC
>NZ_JBJMIE010000604.1:0-4570 GCF_045807065.1 Actinophytocola sp.
CGGACGGCGCCGACGACCAGGCGGTGCTGGCGGCCGCACTGGCCACGGGACCGGTGCTGGAGTTCAGCCGGGTGCGGCGCGGCCTGGCGGACCTGTTTCGCGATGTGGTGGGCGCCTGATGGGCCGGGGCATCTGGCTGGTGGGCCGCCGCGAGCTGGACGCTCGCCTGCGCACGAGGTCCTTCGTCATCGCCACGGTCGTCTCGGCGCTCGTGCTGGCGGGTTTCGTGCTGATGCGGAGCACGGTGTTCGACGGCGACCGCCGGGACACGATCGGCGTGGCGGGCCAGGCGATCGCGGTGGCGGACCAGCTGGTGACGGAGGCCCGGCAGGTCGGCCGCGCGGTGCGGACCGTCGAGGTGACCGACCTGGCCGCCGGACGTGACCAGGTCGCCGACGGCTCACTGGACGCGCTGGTCAGCGGCGCCCCCGCCGCACTGACCGTACTGGTGAACCAGAGCCTGGACGACGAGCTGCGCGGTGTCCTCAATGGACTCGTGCGGCAGCAGGTGCTACGCGGCCAGCTCGCGGCACTGGAGGACTCCGCGGGCCTGGACGTGAACGGCATCCTGCGCACGGTGTCCGAGGCGCACGTTGCCGTGCGCGCACTGTCCCCTGTGGACAACTCGCTGAGCGAGCGGCTGCCGATGGCCCTCGTGCTCGTGGCCCTGCTCTACCTGGCGCTGCTGCTGTACGGGTCGCTGGTGGCGCAGGGCGTGGTGGAGGAGAAGTCCAGCGGGGTGGTGGAGTTCCTGCTGGCCGCCGTGCGCCCGCGGCAGCTGCTGGCGGGCCGGGTCCTCGGGTTGGGGCTGGTCGGCCTGGTGCAGTTGGCCGTGGTCGGCGTGGTGGGCCTGGTGGTGGGGGCGGCGGTCGCGGTGCTGCCGTCGTTCGGGGCGGCGGTGGCGGCCCTGGCGTGGGGCCTGCTGTGGTACGTGCTGGGCTTCCTGTTGTACGCCATGGTGTTCGCGGCGGTGGCGGCCCTGGCCTCCCGGCAGGAGGACGTGCAGTCGGTCCTGATGCCGGTGACCGCGGTGCTGGTGCTGGCGTTCGTACTGGGCTTCGCGGTCCTGTCCAGGGACCCGACGGGCACGGCCACGACCGTGCTGTCGCTGATCCCGCCCCTGTCCCCGATCCTGATGCCCGGCAGACTCGCACTGGCGGCGGCTCCCCTGTGGCAGGTAGTCCTGGCCCTGACCCTGACCGCGGCCACGATCGTGCTGGTGAGCCGGGTCGGCGCCAGGATCTACCAGAACTCGTTGCTCCGCAGGGACGCCCGCCTCACCCTCCGCCAGGCCCTCGGGCGCGCGTCCTGAGCCTGGTCGGCCGCCTCGGCGCTGGTCCCGCCGATGGGGTCAGGCTTTTCGCAGTTCACGGGCTATGACCATGCGTTGGATCTGGTTCGTGCCCTCGAAGATCTGGGGCACCTTCGCCTCTCGCATGTAGCGCTCCACCGGGAAGTCGCGCGTGTAGCCCGCCCCGCCGAGGACCTGGACCGCGTCCGTCGTCACCTTCATCGCCGCGTCCGTGGCGATGAGTTTCGCGATGGATGCCTGCCGGGTGAAGGGGAGGCCCCGGTCGCGCCGGCGAGCCGCCTCCAGGTACGTCGCCCTGGCCGACTCCACCGCCGCGGCCATGTCCGCCAGCAGGAACTCCACGCCCTGGAACTCCATGATCGGCCGGCCGAACTGGGACCGGCCCCGCGCGTAGGCCACCGCCTCGTCCAGGGCCGCCTGCGCCAGGCCGACGGCGCAGGCCGCGATTCCCAGCCGGCCCGAGTTCAGGGACGCCAACGCGATGTGCAGGCCCTCGCCCGGTGCGCCCAGGAGGCGGTCGGCGGGCACGAGGGCGTCCTCGAAGATCATCTGGGTGGTCGTCGACGCCGTCAGGCCCATCTTGCGTTCCGGGGGCGCCGCCGACAGACCCGGCGTCGACGCGTCGACCAGCAGGCACGAGACGCCCCGGCCGCCGTCCGGTGAGGTGCGGACCATGGTCGTGTAGAAGTCGGCCTCGCCGCCGTGGGTTATCCACGCCTTCACGCCGTTGACCACATACTTGTCACCTGTGAGGACCGCGCGACACGTCAGGGCCGCCGCGTCGGAGCCGGCCTGCGGCTCCGACAGGGCGTACGCGCCCAGCAGCTCGCCGCCCAGCATGTCGGGCAGCCAGCGCTCCCGTTGCGCGTCGTCACCGTGCGCGGTCAGCGCGAAGCACGACATCACGTGCACCGACATCCCCACGCCGACCGACAGCCACGCCGTCGCGATCTCCTCGAGCACCTGCAGGTACACCTCGTACGGCAACCCGCCGCCGCCCCACTGCTCCGGGTACGGCAACCCGAGCAGGCCGCTGCGCCCCAGCAGCCGGAACTGCTCCCTCGGGAACCGGTGCTCCTCCTCGTACGACGACGCGATCGGCGTCAGCTCGTCCCGTGCTATCTCCCTGGCCAGCTTGACGAGGTCCTCGGCCTCGACGCTCGGCAGCAGACGTTCGGCAGGCATGCCGTCCCCTTCGCAAGACCTTGTGAGTCCAACGCCAAATAGTATGGCGTCCTACTGTTGGGTAGGAGAGGAAACGAAATGATCCTTGTCGGCGGTGAGGCCCTCGTCGATCTTGTGCCGGCTCCGGGAACGCGGGCCGGTGAGCTCGGGGCGCTCCGGCCGCTGCCCGGCGGTGGGCCCTACAACGTCGCGATCACGGTCGGCAGGCTCGGCGGGCCCGTCCGGTTCCTGTCCCGGCTGTCGACGGACAGCTTTGGGGAGGCGCTGGTCCAGCGACTCCAACTGTCCGGCGTGGACACCGGCATGGTCCAGCGTGGACCGGAGCCGACCACGCTGGCGATCGCCGGCATCGGGCCGGACGGCTCGGCGCGCTACTCGTTCTACGTCCAGGGCACGGCCGATCGTGAAGTGCGTCACCCCGGGCCGCTGCCCGAGGACGTCACGATCGTCTCGCTCGGCACGCTCTCACTCGCCCTCGAACCGGGCGCCTCCCACTACGAGCAGCTGCTCCGCGACCACGCCGCCGGGAACGGGCTGGTCGTCCTCGACCCGAACATCCGCCCGGCGCTGGTGACGCCGGCCTACCGCGAGCGGTTCGCGTCGTGGCTGCCGGACATCGGCCTGTTGAAGCTGTCCATCGAGGACGCGGCGTGGCTGGCCGACGGCGACCCGCACCAGGCGGTCAAGGGCTGGCTCGAGCAGGGCCCGGCCGCGGTCGTCCTGACCAGGGGCGCGGACGGGATCGTCGTGCACACCGCGGCCGGCGACCAGGTGGCGGTGCCCACACCGCCCACCACGGTGGTCGACACCATCGGTGCGGGTGACACCGTGCACGGAGCGTTGCTGCACTGGCTGCACACCTCGGGCGTCTCGACACCGGACGCGCTACGGGCGGTGGACGCGGAAGAGTGGCGTAAAGCACTCGATTTCGCCGCGCGCGCGGCTGCGGTGACTGTTTCGCGGGCCGGAGCCGAGCCACCTTACGCTGCTGAGCTGGTTGTTCAGCCGTAAAGTGCGGTGGCCCACACCCTTTGCCCTTACCGCTCAAGCGCCGTCCGCACTAGCGTTAAGAACACAAGACGATTTTGTTGAGAGGGACCACGCATGCCTGACGGGCAGAACAACAATGGCGCGACGGAATCCGTCGCCCTGCGCTATCCAGGCGGCGACTACGAGATGACCGTCGCCCACGCCTCGGAGGGCGCTGACGGGATCAACGTCAGCAAGCTGCTTTCGACCACCGGGCTCGTCACGCTCGATCCGGGGTTCGTCAACACCGCGTCGTGCTCGTCGGCGATCTGCTTCATCGACGGCGACAACGGCATCCTGCGGTACCGCGGTTACCCGATCGAGCAACTGGCGGAGAAGTCCACGTTCATCGAGGTCAGCTATCTGCTGATCTACGGCGAGCTGCCCACGCCCGCGCAGCTGGACGACTTCACGTCGAAGATCAGCCGGCACACGCTGCTGCACGAGGACCTGAAGCGCTTCTTCGACGGCTTCCCGCGCGACGCGCACCCGATGCCGGTGCTGTCGTCGGCGGTGTCCGCCCTGTCGACCTTCTACCAGGACAGCCAGCGCCCGTTCGACCCCGAGCACGTCGAGATCTCCACGATCAGGTTGCTGGCCAAGCTGCCGACGATCGCCGCGTACGCGTACAAGAAGTCGGTGGGGCAGCCGTTCCTGTACCCGGACAACTCGCTCGGGCTGGTGGAGAACTTCCTGCGCATGACGTTCGGGTTCCCCGCCGAGCCGTACGAGGTCGACCCGGACCTCGCCCGCGCGCTGGACCTGCTGTTCATCCTGCACGCCGACCACGAGCAGAACTGCTCGACGTCGACGGTCCGGCTCGTCGGCTCGTCCGAGGCCAACCTGTTCGCCAGCATCTCGGCCGGCATCAACGCGTTGTTCGGCCCGCTGCACGGCGGCGCGAACAGCGCGGTGCTGAACATGCTGGAGAGCATCCGCGACGACGGCGGCGACATCGACAGCTTCGTCAAGCGGGTGAAGAACAAGGAAAAGGGCGTGAAGCTGATGGGCTTCGGCCACCGGGTCTACAAGAACTACGACCCG
>NZ_JBJMIE010000605.1:0-2793 GCF_045807065.1 Actinophytocola sp.
GCCCAGGTGGCCGCCGGCGTCGCGCTCGGGCTCGGGAAGTTCCCGCGCCTGTCGGCGTTGGTCCTCGCCGCGAGCCTGGCACCCACCACCATGGCCGGTCACCGGTTCTGGGAGCACGACGACACCGCGGACCGCGCCGCGCAACGGATCCACTTCCTGAAGAACGTGGGCCTGATCGGCGGTCTCCTCATCGCGGCGGCCGACACCCACGGCAAGCCGTCCCTGTCCTGGCGGACCAGGCACGCGACCGACGCCCTGGTCGACTCGGTCCAGGGCACGGTCCAGGGGGCAGCCGCCTCGGTGCAGGGCACGGTGCAGGGCGCGACCGCCTCGGTGCAGGGCGCGGCGAAGTCGGCCCGCGGAACCGCGAAGGACGCGGCGAAGTCAGCCCGCGGGAGCGCGAAGGACGCGGCGAAGTCGGCGCGCGGAACCGCCAAGGGCGCGGCCAGGTCCGTCGAGTCCACGGCGAAGACGCTGAAGAAGAGGTCGGCCGCACTCATGCCGTGACGCGGCACCCTGGCCCGCCACGCGGAGGACCTACCCCCGACCCGTCAACCGCGCACCGCCGGCCGAGGTTTGACAGCGGTAGATCATCGGAGCAGGGTCGGTCACCGTGCCGAACACCGCGTCACGCAGTCGGTTCGCAGCTCGTCCGCTGGCGGCGCTCGGTGCGGTGCTCGCACTGCTCGGCGGTGCGCTCGCGACCGCGCCGCCGGCCGGCGCGGACGACGCGGATGTCGGGGCGGCCGCGCAGCGGCACGGGGCGACGGTCACCGCGGGGCCGGTTCGCGTCCAGGTGCTCAGCCCGACGGTGCTGCGGTTGGAGTACGCCGAGGACCGGCACTTCGAGGACCGGCCGTCGTTCGTGGCGGCCGCCCGGGCGCCGCGGCCGAGCCGGTTCACCATGGTCGACACCCGTGCCGAGCTGCGAGTCCGGACCGATGCCCTGGAACTGCGCTACCGCAAGGGAACCGGGCGGTTCCAGCCAGCCAACACCACGCTGGAGCTGACGGTCGGCACGCGCCGCGTCCAGGTGCACCCCGCGTTCGGCTCGCCCGCCCGCGAGGACGCGCTCGGCGGCTGGTACCGGGGACTGGACTACTACCCGGAGCAGGCGGGACCGGTGTCGGACATCGACCTGCACGAGGGTCTGCTGCACCGCGACGGCTGGTACCTGCTCGACGACACGGCCACCGCGCTGCGCACCCCGGACGGCTGGGTCACACCCCGCCCCGCGCGCACCGGCGCCTACCAGGACGGTTACCTGTTCGGTTACGGCCACGACTACCAGCGCGCACTGCGTGACCTGCGCACGCTGACCGGGCCCACCCCGCTGCTGCCCAGGTGGGCGTTCGGGACCTGGTTCTCCAAGTACCAGGCCTACACCGACCAGGACTACCGCGACAGCCTGCTGCCCGCCTTCCGCGCCAACCGGGTGCCGCTCGACGCGCTCGTGGTCGACACCGACTGGAAGGCGCCCAACACCTGGGCGGGGTGGAACTGGAACCCCGACCTGTTCCCCGATCCACCCGGCTTCCTGAGCTGGACCGCCGGCCAGCACCTGCAGACCGTGCTCAACGTGCACGCCGCGATCTCCGCCGACGACCCGCGCTACGCCCAGGCGCAGTCGATCGCCGGCGGTGGTCTCGCGCCGGCCACGAGCAGCTTCGCCCCGTCCGCGCACCGGTTCGACTGGACCGACCGCGCCCAGTACGACGCGTGGCGCTGGCTGCACGAGCCGTTCGAGGACCAGGGCGTCCGCCAGTGGTGGCTGGACTACTGCTGCGACGACAGCACCGTCGGGGTCGCCGGGCTGACCCCGGACAGCTGGATCAACGAGCGTTACCAGCGCGACGCCGAGGCACGCGGGCTGCGCGGGTTCTCCCTCGCCCGGGTGGGCGCGTCGTTCCCGGACTACACCACGCCCGGCGGGTCGGGTGCCTGGGGCGAGCACCGCAGCACCGTCCACTTCACCGGCGACACCAAGGCGGACTGGCCCACGATCGCCTTCGCCGCCGCGATGACCCCGGCCGAGGGCTCGGTCGGCATCTCCTACGTCAGCCACGACATCGGCAGCTTCGCCGGTCAGCACCTGCCCGACGACCTGTACCTGCGCTGGGTGCAGCTCGGCGCGTTCCAGCCCGTCCTGCGGCTGCACTCCGACCACGGTGACCGCCTGCCGTGGGAGTACTCGCCGGCGGTCGCCGGCCCCGCCGAGGACTTCCTGCGGCTGCGCGAGTCGCTGGTGCCCTACCTGTACGCGGCGGCCCGGGCGGCCTACGACACCGGGTTGCCGATGACCAGGGCGCTGTACCTGGAGTGGCCCGACCTGGCCGAGGCCTACCAGCACCCCACCCAGTACCTGCTCGGGCCGGACCTGCTGGTCGCCCCCGCCACCACGCCGGGGCTGGCCACGACGTCGACGGTCTGGTTCCCGCCCGGCACGTGGACCGACGTGTTCACCGGCGAGACGTACGCCGGCCCGGCCGCGGTCCCCGTGACCGCCACGCCGGACCGGATGCCGGTGTTCGCGCGTGCCGGGGCGGTCGTGCCGCGTGCCGCGGACGCGCGGAACGTCGCCAGCCAGCCGGCGGACGCGCTGACGCTCACGGTGTACCCGCACGCGTCCGGCCGGACGTCGCTGTACGACGACGCCGGCGAGGGGTTGGGCTACCGCGACCACCAGTACGCCACCACCGATGTCCGCTACCGCGAGGCCGGCCGGCAGTCCGAGCTGAGGATCGCGCCGCCGGCCGGGCGCTATCCCGGTCAGCCCGCCGCCCGCGCGTACAC
>NZ_JBJMIE010000606.1:0-4787 GCF_045807065.1 Actinophytocola sp.
GCGACGTGGGCGGCCATGCAGGTCTGGCAGCCGATCCAGCCCTGTGCGGCGAGGGACACCTTCTCGCTGAGCTGCCGGGGCAGCTTCACCCGTTTCATGGCTCTGGACAGGTCCAGATAGCCCTGGAGAAGCGCGGGGGAGTGCGCCATCGTCGCGACCAAGTCGCCGGCCGAGCCGTGCCGGCCGATGATGCCGTCGAGCAGTTCCCGCGACTTGTCCTGCGCGGTCTCGGGTGTGAGCGGGGCGATGTTGCGGGTCATGCCGCCACCGCCTCGTCCTGGCGCCCGGTGCCGGCGCAACGTCACGACGGCGGTTATCGCGCCGATGAGGGCGATGCCGGCCGCGCCGAGGAACGCGGCCGACAGCCCGTCGGTGAGCCGTGCGGTGTCCGTGACCTGGTCGGCGCGGAGGGAACTGGCGAGCGCGGTCATCGCCCGCCTTCGCGACCGCGTGCAGCGCGGCGCGGCGCAGATCGGCTTCCTGATCCGATGTCGAGTGGGCGAACCGCAGCAGCGCCGCTTCGGGGTCACCGGAGGCGTCCAGCACCTCACGCAGCGCCCCGCACCGTCGCGTCCTCCCGGCTCAGCACCGGCCGGTAGTGGTAGGCGCGGCCAGCCCGGTGCCGGTGCACCCATCCCTTGCGATGCAGGTTGTCCGGCACCGTCATCACAGTCGTGTACGCCAGTGTGCGTCCGGGCGAGTGCTGGTCGAGCACGTCGCGAACCCGCCCGGGATGGTCGGTGTGCCACAGCACCTCCATCACCGTCTTCCAGGTCGCCGAGCCCGAACATGGTCCACTCCACTCGCCGAAGCACTTCCTACTACCGATGATAGTTGACGAGGGTGAAATGGTCAGTCGCCGGGCTGCAGGAAGGCGGTTTCCTGCCGGCTGAGCACGACGAAGGTCGTTCGACTCTGCGCCACCGAACTGGTACTCAGCGACAACAGGGCCTGGTAGGCGATCGCCGTGCCCACTCGTCGACTCGGGCGAAGCGCAGGTCGTCGGCCCCTGTGCCGTATCGGTCAGGCGGGTGGCCGCAGGCCGGTCAGGGTGACCGTGACGAGTCGGCGGACCGCTGCCTTGGATGGCAGGTCGCCGGCTGCGGCGAGGGCGTGAAGGCAGTAGGCGGCGAGCTCGCCGGGTGTGATGTCGTCCCGGACGTGGCCGCTTGAGGCGGCGTCGGTGAGCACGTCGCGGATGAGGTTGTGGAGCTGTCGTTTTGGTTCCGCGGTGTGTTCGTCGCGGTGTAGGAACGCGGTTAGTTCGCCGCCGAGTCGTTGGCGGGACCGCTCGTGTGCGATGAGCGCGTAGCCCTCGAGCACGGCTTCGAGTCGCGCCGCGGGATCGCCGGCCTGGTCGCGCACGGTGGTGAGGTGCTCGATGTGGTGAGCGATGTGCCGGTCATGCCAGGCGACGAGGATCGACTCGACGTCGGGGAAGTACTTGTACAGCGTGGCTCGCCCGATGCCGGTCTGCTCGGCGATGCGGGACATCGTCGCCGAGCGCAGCCCGTCCTCGGCGACCAGGGTTGCCGTGGTGTCCAGGATGGCGTCGCGCACGTCTCGGCGGTGCGCCTCGATCGTCTCGTTCCACAGTCGGGGCACCACTCAAGTGTACAGCGGGCCGATCTGTAGACGCTCTGTATTGACAGAGACAAAGTGTATTGAAAAACTGCCGGCGTGAACGAACATGAGAAAGTTGGCGTGTTGCGGCACCGGTCGGGTCGCTCGGTGGCTCTGGTCGTCGCGGTCAAGGTGGTGATCGTCGTCCTCGTGCTCGCCCTGCCGTCCGGGGTCGCGCTCTCGCTCGGGGCCGCGCACGGGGTCGCCCTGTTGCTGCTCGTGGTGGTCGCTGCGGCGCTGCTGGTCGTCAAGGCCATCAGGCGCAGGAGTCGCAGATGAGCGTCCTCCACGTGCCCGGCGCCCGGCTCTACTACGAGACGCATGGCAGCGGCCCGCTGCTGGTCATGATCCCGGGCGCCGGTGGCGCCGCCGACGTCTTCCGGGCGGTGACCGAGCACCTGGCGGCGCATTACACCGTGGTGATCTACGACCGGCGCGGTTTCTCACGAAGCCGGCTCGACGGGCCGCAGGACTACGACCGTCGACTCGAGACGGACGTGGACGACGTCCGGTGTCTGGTCGAGCACCTCGGCGACGAGCCGGCGACCGTGTTCGGCGCCAGTTCCGGCGCGATCGTCGCGCTGGCGCTGCTGGCCCGCCACCCGTCCGTGGTCGGGACGCTGGTTCCGTTCGAACCACCCCTCATGCGGTACCTGCCCGGAGGGCAGCGGTGGGTGGACTTCTTCACCGAGACCTACGGCGTGTACCGGGAGTCCGGCGTGGACGTCGCGCTCGCCGGTTTCCGCGAGCGCACCTTCCCGGCCTCGGACCAGCGAGTCATGGCCCGCGCTCCCCACAACGAAGCCAACGCTGGCTACTGGTTCGAGCATGAACTGCGCCAGTACCCGCCCGCCGAACTCGACCTCGATGCGCTGAAAGCCCACGCGGACCGGATCGTGTGGGCCGCCGGACGTGAAGGCAGTGGGTATCCCGCGCACGACGTCGTCACGGAGCTGGCCGGGCAACTTGGCCGGAACGTCATCGAACTGCCGGGCGGCCACGTCGGCTTCGTGGCTCACCCGGCGGAGTTCGCGCATGAACTCGTCCGCCGGCTCGAACTCGCCGTCGCCCGCGATCCGGGGTCGATGAGCCCGCAGGACTGGGAGGACTCGTACGCCAGCACACCACACTGGGATCTCGGGCGTCCCCAGCCGGCGTTCCGCGTGCTCGCCGATGCCGGTGCGTTCCGGGGTCGGGTGCTGGACGTCGGCTGTGGCACCGGTGAGCACGTGCTCCTGTGTGCGGCGCTCGGCCTGGACGCTACCGGCGTCGACGTCGCGGCCGCGCCCCTACGGGCCGCCCAGCAGAAGGCGCGGGATCGTGGGCTCACCGCGCGGTTCCTACAACACGATGTGCGTGCGCTGGCGAAGCTGGGGAGGGCCTACGACACCGTGCTCGACTGCGGGCTGTTCCACATCTTCGGCGACGAGGACCGATCGGCCTATCTGGACAGTGTGCGATCCGTGCTGGTGCCGGGCGGCCGCTACTTCATGCTCTGCTTCAGCGACCGGCAACCCGGTGACGGCGGCCCACACCGGTTCACGCGGGACGAGATCACCGCCGCCTTAGCCCGCGGCTGGCGGGTCGACTCGATCGAACGAACCACACTCGACAGCCCCACCGGCGGCATCCACGGCTGGATGGTCGCCCTCACCCGGGAGAACAGCACATGCTGACCGCCGAAACCACCATCCAGACCGCGAACGCGAGCCGCTATCTCGTCCAGCAGTGCCAGCACGCCACCAAGATCGGCCACCGCCTCCGGCACCTGCACACCCGCGCCGCACATGAGCGGCCCGAAGTGCTTGACGCCGACTGGTCGGACACCCACGGCACCATCACCCTGAGCTGGGGTCGCTGCGTTCTGGACGCCGGTCCGACCACCTTGACCGTGCGTGTCGAAGCCGCTGACGAGGAGAACCTCCACCGGGTACAAGCCATCATCGCCGCGGACCTCGAACGGTTCGGCCGGCCCGAAGGGGTGACGGTGGTATGGCGGCTCGTTCAACCCGACCAGGCGGGCTGACGCTCGGCGGGGCCGTCCAGCGTTTCTCGATGCGGCCGAACCGCCACACTGCCAACGCGATCAGCCAGGTGGCCACGAAGACGATCACGACGGTGACGTCCGCAGCAAGCAGAGTTCCGCGAGGCTAACCGGCCGTGGCCGGCCGACGCGCGGTACCCGCACGTGGGCAACCCGAAGCAGGCGGGGAAGGCTCGTGAGACGCCCCGGGGCAGAGTCAGCGCGGCGGCGGCGACCGCGACGAGGAAGGCGAGGCAGGTCGCCAGCATCCCGAGCAGGCCGCCTAAGAACTCCTAACGAAATGGATCTTGGGATAGGTTGATCAGGGAGCTTGTTGGTCAGTGCGTGAGGAAGGGTCAGCAGCCTCTGTGGATCGTGTCCGGCGAGTTGTGGGCAGGGATCGAGTCGCTGCTGGCGGTCGTCCCGGGACGCACCGACCATTCCGGCCGCGAGCGCCTGGACAACCGGAAGGTTCGTGCGGCATCCTGTTCGTGCTGTACACGGCCTTTCTGTGGGAGTTCCTGCCCGTGGAGTTGGGCCCCGGTTCGGGCATGACCTGTTGGCGGCTGCGGGACTGGAACGACGCCGGTGTCTGGCAACGTCTGCACGAGTAACTGCTCGGCGAGTTGAACGCCGGGGCGCTGGACTGGTCGAGGGCGGTGATCGACGGCTGGCATATCCGAGCCCTCAAAGGCGGCCCAAACCGGGCCGAGCCGGGTCGACCGTGTCCGAGCTGGCTGGAAACATCATCTGATCACCGAAGCGCACGGCGTCCCGTTGCAGGTGTCGCTGACCGGCGGCATCCGCGACGAGGTCACCCAGCTCATGCCTCTGATCCAGGCCATCCCGCCGATGCGGGGCCGGCGTGGGCGGCCTCGGCACCGACCGGACGCTATCTACGCCGGTCGCGGCTATGACCACGACAAGTACCGCAAGCAGGTCCGCGACGTCGGAATCACGTCGGTCATCGATGGGCCGGACCGGGTCGTGTTTCGACAACGCCGCGGCCGAGTCGTTCTTCTCCACGCTGGAACACGAAGTGCTCTCTCGTCATCATTTGCAATCCCCGATCGATTACGAGACCGCTGCGGCCAACCGAGCCGCATAGAGGAGTCCTCCACGGTTCGGGGGGAAGCTCACC
>NZ_JBJMIE010000607.1:0-12844 GCF_045807065.1 Actinophytocola sp.
CCAGCACGGCGGCGCCCTCGTAGCGGCGGCGCAGCCAGTCGGCCAGCTCGGGGGTCCGGTCGGCCCGGTCGACGGCGTGCACGGGGCCGTCGAAGCCCGGGTCGATACCGCCGTCCCCCACGACCCACCGGGAGACCTCCGGCAGGTGCGCGACGATCGCCCCGACGGGCAGCATCCAGGACAGGCCCGCGTCGGCGTCGGTGTACTCGCTCACGACGATCCCGAGCACGTCGCCGGTCCGGTCGTCGGCGACCCCGGCACCGCTGAAGCCGGCCCGCACCCGCTGCTCGCCTTGGGAGCGCTGGTTCATCTGCAACCACTCGACGCCGGCCCGCCCGGCGAGCGTGATCCGTGCCCACACCCCGACGTCCAGGCCGTCGGGGTAGCCCAGTGCGTGCACCGGGCGGTCCCAGGTCAGCGCCACCCTTCGCAGCTTCGCGCCGATCCCGTTCGGCTGCGGCTCGCTGAGCCGGAGCAGGGTGACATCTCCGCGCCGCTCGTCGGCCGACGGCGGCACGCACGCCCCGGCGACGATGTGGGCGGCCGAACTGGGCACCGCGTCCAGCCCCACCATGTCGACGGCGAGCTCGGGTGCTTCCATCGCGACGTGGGCACAGGTGAGCACGTGCTCACGGTCCAGCAGCACCCCCGCACCGAGGACCGAGCGCGGAGCGGAACGAGATCGCACTCGCACCCGCCACAGCTCGCTCCCATATGGGAACGGCCCCCGTTCCGCGATCATTCTCTGGAGGGTATAAGGAGTTCCGCGACGCCAGCGGCGATTCCCGGAACTCTCCCCGTTCGGTCTAACAAGCCTCCGCCTACCGTGCGCACGGCAGATCCAGCCATTCCTCGTGTGGTATTCCCGCCCTGATCTGGTCGAGCCTGCGCAGCAGTTGGTCGAGCTGGCCCGGGTTGCCGAGGTATTCCAGCACTGCGCGGTAGTAGGCGGTGCGCATTGCCGCCGGCAGGACGTCGACCACGTGGAAGCACAGGGGGTCGGTGGAGCGGAACACCTCGGCGATGCGTTCGCTGATCCGGTCATCGCCGTACACGGCGGGGTCGATGTGCTCGTCCACGGTGAAAGCGGCGCCGCCGGGGATGCTCGGCCAGATCCGCTGCGCCTCGTCGGTGGCCAGGAACCGCAGCAGGGCGCGGGCTTGCGGGGTGTCGTTGAACATCCCCGCGAGGTCGACGGACACCGTCCACACCCGACCCTTCCCCGTGGCCGGCGGGAACGGGAAGAAGTCGAAGTCGACGCCGGGTCTCGGGCCGCCGTCGCGCAGGTCGCGGTATCCCTTACCCTGGTAGAACCCCATGATGAAAGACGCCTGGTGTTCGAGCAGGCACCCCGGCGGGTCGGTGAACAACGGGCGTCCGGCATCCTCGAAGTCCGTCAGCAACGCCGTGCGCGGGCCACCGCGAACGAACCTCGGGTCGGTCGCGAACGCGCCCCACGACATCCACGCCTGGCGGACCTGGTCCGAGGTCCAGGGCAGGTCACCCCGGGCCCACCGCCGGTAGAGGTCCGGCCCGAACCGGTGCACGAAGATGTCCTCGATCAGGTCGATGCCGGGCCAGCCCGACATCGGCGCATCACCCATACCCATGCACCACGGAGTGGTGCCCCGCGCAGCCGCGGCGTCGCTGTACGCCACCAGCTCCTCCCACGTACGGGGAGGCGGTTGTGGTCCGCGCGCCGGGTTGAACCAGACGAGGCTCGTGAGGTTCGCTTTGATCGGCACGGTGTAAATGTGCTCGCGGCCGCCGTCGTGTCTGGGCAGCAACCACGGTCCGCGGAACGTGGTCCGCTGCGCGTCGTCGAGCACCCCGTCCAGCGGGTGCAGCTTGCCGGTGCGGGCGTAGGTGGCGAGGTCGCCCGGCGTGGACAGGATCGCCACATCCGGTGCGGTGCCACCCGGCGCGCTGGACAGCAGGACCTGCGACAGCGCTCGGCTCTCCTGGTAGTTGACCCGGATGCCGCTGTCGGCGGTGAACGCGTCCAGCACCTGCTTGAACGCGCGCCCCTCGGAGCCGGGACCGGTGTCCAGCCACGGCCCGAGCACGGTCACGCTGCCCCGCGTCGCCGAGCCTTCGCACGCGGGGAGGCCGGCGGTCGTCAGCACCACCAGCAGCGCGGCCGCGGCCCGGCGTAGGAGTGTTCTTCTCATCTCGGACGGAACCTGTACTCGTTGAGGGGGGTGCGGAAGCCGAGCGCGACCGCGCCGGTCAGCAGCGCGGCCAGTACATACATCAGGGGAAGCAGGGCGGTGTCGGCGCTCGCCGCCGCGGCCTGCTCGGTCACGTCCCGGGCTTCCGCGGCGAGCGCGCCGTCGTTGATGCTGAGGCCGGGGTCGCGCAACGCGTTCACCTCGCCGACGTACCGGGACAGGGTGTCACCGCAACCGCCGGGATCACCGCACGCCGTGCCGACGACCAGATCGCGCAACGCGCGCTGCCCGGACGCGTCCGTTGCGGCGTCCCGCGCTCGTTGCGCGTCGACGAGGTTGTACAGCTCGCCCCGCACGGTGACGAGATCCCCGTGTGTGCCGGCCACCCGCCAGGAGATCACGGCCAGCGCGATCAGGGCGGCGCCGGCGAGCACCAACCACAGGTTCACCCGGCGCCGGAACCGACGGAAGAACACCGCGTTCGCCACCACCAGCAGGGCCAGCAGGGCAACAACCGGCAGGAACACCACCACGGCGGCACCCGGGGTCGTCTTCGCGGTGGCCAGCTGCCGATCCAACGCCGTCCGCTCAGTCGCCATCAGCGTGTCGAGCTGGGTCACGAGCGCGCCGTCCGGCTTGTGCAGCAGCCGCGAGGCGTTCCACAGGTCCACCGCGCCGATAACCGCACCGCCCGGCTGCCGGAAGTGCGCGTCGGCCTGACCGATCATGCCGGTGTAGGACACCAACAACCCCTCGACCAGTTGCAGCGTGCTGCTGCCGGCGTCGCCGGCCACGTTGTGCTCAGCCACCCTGGTCAGCGTCTGGCTCGCGACCGCGAGCTGGTTCTGGAACTCGTCACCGGGACCGGAAAGCTGCGCGCCTCCCGTGGTGAAACTGGTGATGGCGGCATGGTCGGCACGCAGCAGCGCGGACCTCGCCACCGCGAGCTCCCCGACGACGGGGACGGAGCGGTCCCGCACCGCAGCCGCCGTATCGTGCACCCGCGTGAACGCCAGCAGACCGGTGGCGAACACCAGGGCCGACAACACCAGCAGACCGGCGAGGAGCCCGAGCAGCAGCCGCCGGGTCGTACTCCGGTCCGGCCCGCGCAAGCGCAACCAAAGTCCCCGCCCCAGCTCACGCACGGCGGAGCCGGCCTCTGCGGTCGCGGTCATCACACGGTCTCACCTCGCAGGTCCCAGCATCCGTGCAGAACCACATGGTAGGCGCACAAGCCACGCGCTTCTTGTGGTTTGGCCGTAACACCAACTGTTCCCGACCATCGTCCGCACCCGTGATGCAGGATCTCCAGCTCCGTCTCCAGTTGCCGGCTCCGCTGCTTGGCCGCGACGAGATCCGCGCGCTCCTGCCTACTCAGACCAACCCGCTCTCACCACGATCAGCACGGTCCTGCCGGACAACGAGCCGCTTGCGTTCGCCATGTCCGCCCTGCTGGGCGATCCGACCGGCGGCAGGGCCGGCCGGGGCGTGGTGGACGATCGTCCGGTGCCCGCGCCGTCTGGCACGACACGGGTAGGTGCCCGCGGGCCGGCACGGCGACGGCGACTGACCGAGCCGCCGTGCCGGGCGCCGTGGATCAACTTGTCGGGGTGTCGTTGCCGGCAGGTGCCGGCGCCGGTTGCGCACGACGGCTGGCCGGCGTGCCGCTCGAGGACAGCACCGTCGTGTCAAAGGCCATGTTGACGACCATGTTGGCGAATCCCTTTGACACGAAGGTCATCACGTTCGGGTCGTTGTTGCTGAGGTTGTCGCACCAGCGGAACGGGTTGTCGACGCAACCGCCGTCGAAGCTCGGCACGTTTCCCTCGAAGTTGCCAAGAGAGCCGCCGAACAGGTCCACATCGGACTGAAGCTTGCAGCAGTCCTGCCCGGTCAGCACACCGCTCGCCGGAATGCCGGCCTGGTTGAAGACGAACGCGTCCGTACCGACCGGTGAGAACAGGATGTGGTTCTGCCCGATGGAGTCGAAGTACCGGATGCCGTGATCGCGGGCGACCTGTGACGGCTGGTACACCTGCGGCGGGAACGTCGTCGACACGGTGCGGCCGAACAGGTCCACCCCGGCCGGGTCGAGGACGCCGACCACGTAGTTCGGTGTCGCGGTCACGTCCGCGTCCAGGTCGTAGCCGATCTTGCCCAGCTCGTTCGGGCTGAGGTTGTTGACGTAGAAGTTCGAACCAAGCAGCCCCAGTTCCTCACCGCCGAACCAGATGAATCGCAGCTTGTTGCGTGGGTGGACCTTGCGCATCATCTGGGCGATGTCGAGGATCGTCACGGAGCCGGACCCGTTGTCGAGCATGCCTGCGCCGAAGATCGCGTCGAGGTGCGCGTCCACGACCACGACGTGGTTCGGGTCGCCACCCCTGGAGTCGGCGATGACGTTGTAGTCCTTGGCGTTCGGGTTGACGATCCCGGTGAGGCTGATGTTCATCACCGGCAGCGCCGTCCCGCCCTGGACCGCCTGGTTGTACTGGTCGAGCAGAGCGCTGCCCGACGCGAACGAGGTGAACGCGACCGGAATCGTCGGGACGACCTGGTTGCCGTCGGCGTCCACCAGGCTGCCGCCGCCGAACACGCCTTGACGTCCAGGGTTGCCCTCGTTGAAGATGATCACTCCGGAGGCGCCGGCCGCCTGCGCGTTCACGACCTTGGCGCCGAAGTTGCAGGCACCGCGCTGGATCAGCGCGATCCGCCCCGGCACGAAGCCGGTGAAGTCACTCGCCGCACAGCCGCTTGACGAACTGGGTGTCGGCGTCGGCGGTATGACGATGCCACCCGCGGGCGCGACGTCCGCGGTCGTGGATCCGGTGCTGTTGCCGGGAACCCACTCGTCGCCGAGGGTGAAGCTGTGCGCCGTCGGCGACAGCTGACGGAACGTCTGCGATCCCGTGAAGGCGAAGTACAGGAACGTGTAGGTCTGGATCGTGACCTCGTAGCCGGCCTTGCGCATCGCCCTGGCGACGTAGTCCACCGAAGCCTTGTAGCCCGCCTCCCCGGAGTTACGCGACGGATGTCCGTCGGCACCCGGATGGGCGTCGGCGATGGCCTGCAGGGCCCGCATGTGGTGCCAGAGATCACCGGTTCGGATACAGGGCAACAACTTGCGGGGTGTGTCGTTGACTCGGTCGGCGCAGCCGGCTGAACCAGGCCCGTGGCCGGCGCCCGCGGCCGCCGGCGCCGTCGTGGCGGTGACGAGACCGACCGCCACCACCAGGACCATGAACAGACGTGTCAATCCTCGAGGACGTCGTGACATTCGGCCCACTCTCCCAACCCACCAGCGCTCGCCCCCAGTTGTGCGGCCAACCGTGCCACTGATCCGAGCGCGTGCCCAGACACTCATTCGTGCCACACGGTCGAATCGTCCTTCCGCGGTGTAGCTGTACCCGAAACCCTGTTGTTCGCTTCCTGAACAGGCGGACCACCACACTATCCCCATACCGTCACTCATGCCCGAATCACCCGACGTAAGAATTCCCGACCCGCGAGATCGCCGCGTGCTGCGCAAGCTCGCCCGATCTCGGGGACTTGCTGCCCTGACGCGGCCTGCAACCCGATCGTCCCCCAGTACCGTCTCCTTGTCAGGACGACATCCGGGAAGGGGTGATACGAGGTGGGGCTTCGACGAGGTATGGCGATCGCCGTGACGATAGGTGTGTCGTTCGTGTCGGTCGGCTGTGGGGCCGATTCCGCGCCGGCCTCGCCACCGGCATCGACATCGGTGGCGACCGACCCGGCGCTGCTCGGCGCGGCCGACACGATCGGCCCGATGCTGGAGAAGACGTTCCCCGACTCGTACGCGGGGCTGTCGCTGGACCACCGGCGGCATGTGATGACTGTCTACCGCCGCCCGGACCCCGCACTGGACGCCGCGGTCCGCGCGAAGTCCGGGCAGGTACGCGTCGACTTCCGGGACGCGAAGTTCTCGCTGGCCGCCATGCGGCAGCTGGTGGACCGGATCATGGCGGACAGGACGTACTGGGGTACGCGGCAGGTCAGCATCCAGACAGTGGCACCGATGCCCGACGGCTCCGGGGTACGGGTCGGGACCCTGCGCGGCGCGGCGAACGAGTCGGCACTGCTCTCGGAGCGCTATGGCGCGGGGACGGTGTCGGTGGAGAAGATCTCCGTCGTACCCGACTGACAGCCATGGGCGGCGCGGTGGCGTCCCCACCACGCCGCCCCGCCGTCGTCAGCCCACGTTCACGTGGAAGCCGATGGCATTGGCCTGCAAGGTGACGTCCGGGTACCAGAACCGCCAGCCGCATGTCCGGTTGGCATCCGTCGGTACGCCCTGGCAGGGCACGTTGGTGCCGGAGTCGTGCGCGGTCAGCGTGCCCCGCGCCACGTCGTTGGCGTTGTTGTTGGCCAGGCTGAAGACCGGACCACCGCTGTCACCGTTGCCGGACGCCCCGACATGGCCGCCCTGTTCGGCACGGACCAGGGTCATCGCGTGTCCGTCGACCGTCAGAGCCTCGTTGATCCGGACGACGGTGATGCCGCACACGGCTCCGGAGAAGGCGCCGGAGGTGCACAACGAGTCGCCGACATGGCTCGCGCTCGCACCGACCACGGTCTTGAAGAACTGGTTCGCGCCCGCGATCGAGTCCCCGTCGTAGACCCCGTCCCCGGCACTGGTCAGGATGAGCTCGCCGTCATGCGCCCAGTCCACGCCCGCCGGAATCGTGCTGCCGACCGCGTCGCCCGTGCCGGTGGTCCACGCTCCTTCGCCGCAGTGTGCGGCGGTCAGGATGTACGTCGCCGCCCCGTTGTTGCCGGTCACGCCGAACCCGGTGCTGCACGCGGTGTTCCCCTGGACGATCAGCGCACCACCCCAGAACGGTGCGGTGTCGGCCTGTCGGCTGTCGGCCTCGGGCGAAACGTCTCCCGTGACGGTGAACCGCACAGGGCTGGTGAGATACGGCACCAGCTGACTCGCCTGGGCGGCCGACACGTTCGCCGGCACCCCGCTCATCCCGACGTCGAGTCCTGACCCGTCCGGCATGGGAGATACCGAAACCACGTGTGGGCCCTTGGCCGCGGACCGCGCGGTGCTGAGCGCGGCCAGCCGCTGCGTCTCGCTCAGCAACTGGTCGCGCGTGTAGGGCGCCTGCGCCACGTGCACGCCGATACCCGTCGCCCCGGCGGCCGCGATCTGCTGCGACACAGCGGCGGGCATGCTGCCGTGCCAGTAGAGGTTGATCGCCCGGTTGGCAGGGTCGACGACCAGACCGGCGATGCCCGATGTGGCACCGGTTTCCGCCGACGCCGCCTCGATCAGGTCGGCGACCCGGTCGACTGCCGCCTGGTTCTTCATCAGTCGCACCACCGCCGGAGTCGTTCCGGCGGCCTGGATCTCGCCAGACCACGGCACGTCCTTACCTGAAGCGGAAGGACTTGTGACGGTCTCCGCCTGGGCTGTCAACGCCATTGGCAGCGCGGCCACGACCGGCAACAGAACGGCCAGGATTCTCACTCTTGTTCTCGTCACAATGACAAACCCCCACGGTTTGAGTAAGAAGGCACAGGGGAATGCCACGACAACGGCAGACGAACATCAATTTCCGTCGGCACCCCCAGTGCATGACCACCTTGCTACCAAAGGCTTGCGGCAGTCAACCTCTTTCTTTCGGATCGGGCCATGGCGAGAGCCGTGCGGTGTGCCTGGCGGGAACGGCCGGGCATGCTTCACTCCGATGGCGAGCAGCTCCTCTGATGTCCACCGCCGCTGGTCATGGCCGAGGATCGACGGCCGCACCGCGGTGTCCTCACCCCGCACGCGCTGAGCGCACGCGGTACCAGCTAGGCTCGTTCGCCTCCGACGGGACCCGAGGGGTGATCAGGTGACCGGCGTGGACGATCTCGCCTGGGCGGACGCGTCGCCCGAGGACGAGATGCTGCTCGACGAGATCTTCTGCCTCACGTTCGTCAAGGCCGTGGACGACACCGAGGTGTTGCGGCGGATGGGCGCTCTGCCCGACAGCGTCGCCACCCGTACACCTGCCGACCTGGACCGCCTGGACAACTTCGACGACGGCTATCCCACCATGGCCTCCACGTTGCGGTTGGCCTCGTGGACCGTCGTGGTCGAACGCAGCGGCTTCCAGGGTGCCGAGCTGCTCCCCGCGCTGTCACACGAGACCGAGGCGGTGTGCGTGCTGCGCCACGACTACGCCTCCCACACCTTCGCGTACGCGGCGGCCGGCGAGCTCATCACACAGTTCGACCCCTTCTTCCCCGCGCAGCGCTACGGCGCCGACCCGGACCGCCTGCTCTCCCGGATGCTCGACGTCGGCTTCGCCATGGACGACGACGGCTTCGACCACAACTTCGACGGCGCCATCACCCGTTCTCTTCGGCTCGCCGAGGAAGTCACCGGTGTCCTGCCCACCCTCGAGGCGCTCACCGGTCCACTGACGAGCGCTCGCATCGAGCCCTGGTTCAGTGACGCACCCAAGCCACCGGCGACACGACCGGGCCACGACAGCCCCGTCGACCCCGTCGCCGAGGTGCGGCGGCTCACCGATCTGCATGGTCTGAACGACACGCCAGGACTCGCCGAGGCACTCCGCGCCGCCGAACGCGCGACACCCGTGGTGGTCACACCCGACAGTCCCCTCGGCCAGCACGTCCGCACCTGGCTCACGGAGTCCCGGCGTGCCGGCCGGTCGGCCAACGACCACAACGCCCGGCACCGGATGACCGACACCGAACGCCGCCGCGCGTTCGACCTTGGCTGGCTCGCCGTCGCACTGGGTGCCGCCCTCCAACCCTCATCACGGTCGATGCGCCCGGACGCCGACTGACCGCACCGTTCAGGAAGGGCGCACAAATCCCGAAGGCGGCCACGAGATCCGCATACAGATCCCGGCGCACCCAAAGCCGACCGACCCGGCGCGAGTGCCTACCGGACCAGGTGGACGGTGAAACAAGCACCGTCGGACAGCAGACGATGCGATGGCGACCGGCATCACCCGGTCGCCTGAGATCGCTGCCGCCTCGCCGGATGGTGACGCCGCTTGTCCGAGGGCGCTATGCGGTCACCAAATCGAGCGTCTATCCGACCCGGAGCGGTGTTTTCATGCATGTGATCATCGTGATTGTGGAGATCCCTGCGTTGTGGTTTCCGGCGCATTGTCCTGTCGCATGCTGTTGACCTCTCCAATCACGACGGAAAGAGGAAAGAAATGCGACTGTCACGTCTGATCGTGGGGACGGCGCTCGCCGTCGCGGCTCTGGTGCTGCCACAGGCGGTCGTCCCGGCGTCCGCGGCTGTCACCGACCTCGCCTGCAACTTCGACCGCATCACCTTCAACGCCTGCCTCAACTTCACCGAGCCCACGCTGAACGTGCTGGACGCGCACGTCGGCCTGGACGCGAAGATGCCCCAGCGGTACGCCCAGGAGATCGTGGATATCGGCGGTCTGAACACGCAGGCCCAGCTCTTCGCGACCCCTGGCAGGTTCATCGCCGATATGGCTGTGGTGAGCGGCTCTCCATCGGCGGGACCGACCGGCCTCAGCGTCCGGCTGATCACCACCGGCCTGTCGCGTGGCGACCTGAACATCAACACCGGTGCGGGTGCCCAGGAGAGTTTCTTCGTCGAGGTCTCCTACTTCGACCCGCACGGCCAGGGCGCGTGGAAGACGTTCCGCACGGGAACCGTGACCGGCGATTTCGCGCCGCGCTGAGGTACTTCGGCAGCCGCCCTGCGATCATCAGGGCGGCTGCCCTGGCGCGATGATCTTCTTCGCGGCCGTACGGACCGCGAGTACCCTAACGATCTGATAGCTGGCTTCGTTCACCTACCTGAACAAGGGGAGCGTCCAGCGGCAGGAACGCACGAGTCGGGGGAACCGCCGGACAGGGCGAAACTGGGGAGATCACATGCGTGGATCCGCTGATCTCGACGAGGTGGACCGATTACTCGTCACCGTGCTGCAGACATCACCGCGGGCCAGCTGGGAGCAGGTCGGTCAGGTGCTCGATGTCTCCGCCTCCACCGCGGCACGCCGGTGGGACCGGCTCACCGAGTCGGGCCTGGCATGGTTCAGCTGCCTTCCGGTGCAACTGTCGAGAACATCCTTCACGTGGGCGGTCATCGAGATCGACTGCGCCGCAATGCGACTACACTCAGTCGCAGCGGCAATCGCCGGCGACCCGCACGTCGTCGCCGTCAGCCACGTCACCGGGTCTCATGATCTCGTGGTGATGGCCGCCTTCGCGGACCAGATCTCCCTCGGCCGCTTCCTCCGGTTCCGGATCGGCGGCCTTGACGGCGTTCAGTCCCTCCACGTGCACGTAGTCACCAGCCTGCACGCCGTCGCCTGTCGCTGGCGCCTCGACAGGCTATCCGCACCGCGCCACGCCGCACTGCTGGCCGACACTCCCACGGGACCCAAAAGGCCCGCATGTGGCATTGGACCCGACGCCGCAGACTTGGCGCTGATGAACGCGTTGAGCGCGAACCCTCGCCAGCCCGTGGCCGACCTGGCCCGCGACACCGACCTGAGCCCGACCAGCGTCCGCCGACACCTCATGCGCATCGACGCGGCCAAGTTCATCGTCTGCCACTTGGACGTCGCGCGGTGTGCGTCCGGCTGGCCGATCGCCGTCCACTTCTGGGGAACCATGCCCCCCGACCACGCCACACAGATCACCACCCAGATCACCCACCTCCGCGAAACCCGCTTCTGCGGAACACTCACCGGCCGCGACAACCTCATGTTCACCGTCTGGCTTCACTCCACCGAGGCCCTCGAGCCCTTCGAAACGCTCCTCGCCAGGCAAATACCCGAACTCGTCATTACCGCCCGCAACCTAGTCCTGTGGAACGTAAAGTTCGGGACCAACATCCTCAACCCCGAAGGCCAGCGCATCAGAACCGTTCCGTTCTCGCTGTGGCCGAACCAGGAAGCTGTCGCCGCCGAACACAAACTACTGAAAGATATGCGAGCAGGCAGTTCTTGAACCAGTTTAACCACCGGCATTGCGCCTGGGCCCCGCGTCGATGGTGAGCGAACCGGTCACGACCAGATCCCCGAAGGCGGGGTGGGTACAGATGAGGCTCTGGTCGGAGCGGTCGTGGGTTGATGTCGACCAGCGTGGTAGCGGTGTTGCCGTTCAGGTCATTGTTCGAGTAGGCGGCCCCCGTCGCGCAGCAGGTCGAGCGCCCCGTCGTCAGATTGGCACCCGGAGGGACGTCGCCGGTCACCTGATCGGTGTCACGCAGTACCCACCCCGACCGTGCGCCGCTGGTGTCGTGGGGACCCGACGGGGTCGAACGGCACGGGTCCGTGTTCGTGTTGGCCAGCGGGTGTTCGTGGCGTGATCTGCCGCCGGCGTGCGACTCGATTGATGACCATTTGACCACCACGGCCAGCGCCATGTTGCTGGTCATCAATCGCACAGCCTGACTGATGGGGCGGCGGACACGAGTCGCCGCCAATCAGGAGGGATCGATGATGCGAACGAATTTCCTGGGTCGAGGGCGAACTCTGCCCTCGACGGCGACCGCGGGTGACCGGAGGGTGCACCGCGTCGCGCCGGCCTGGTTGGTCGGTGCCATCGCCGTGGCGTTCGTGACCGGTGGCGTGCTGGTGGCCGGCGGCGAGAACCCCGCGCAGCGGCAGTCGGTGATCATCCCGCGGTCCAGCCAGACCACGCAGGTCACGGGAATCGCGACCACCAACGTCAATGTGCACGCGGTGCCGGCCGGGCAGACCCGGTTCGACCTCGCCAGCACCGTGGTGGGCACTATCCCGGCCGGTAGCCAGGTGGCGCTGACCTGTCAGTTCGGCGGGACTGACGCGGGCGGTGCCGGCAACCAGTGGTACCAGGCGACGGGCGTGTCCGGGGTGACGGTGCCGGCCGGCGAGGTCGCCGTCGTATCGGCCACATACCTGCGCACCGACAGGGCCTCCGTGCCCACCTGCGGTGCCGCTCCGCAGAACTCAGGTGACTCGGTCGCCGACGCCGGTGGCCCGCAGGTCAACCCGGACTGGACCATCGCCAACGACATCGCCTTCGGCGGCAAGCACGCCACCGGCGACGACCAGTGGCGCGACTACGGTGCCGGCACGGCCGGGACGACGTCCGACGACGGCATCGTGCTGTTTCGGCTGTTCATCCCGGACGTACAGGCCGCCGGCCGTCTGCTGCGCGGCGACAACCGCGGGTTCGACCCCAGCCCGCAGGCGTCGTCGCGGGGCATCGTCGCCTGGAACACCAGAACCGGTGACGTGTCCCTGACGGTCACGCACTCGGAACTGGCCGCGCCACTGCCGCAGTTCATCCAGTACCGGCCAGCGCTGCGGATCGCGGACGGCACCGACATGGACACGGCGTTCGCGGCTCGGGACCAGATCCGCTACGACAACCGGTTCGGCGTCGATCCCAGCGCCGCCACCAACAGCACGCTGCACGCCCGGGTCAGCCTGCTCAACCCGCTGACCAACGGCGTGACCTTCGGCGAGATGGTCACCGCGTCGGCAGTCCTGACCGATGGCCTGACACTGCCGGCGGTCGCGCTCTCACTGGTGCCGAGCATCGGTCAGCAGCACGGCGCGTGGAGCGTGGACTTCGACCTGACCATCAGCCGTCGCGGTCCCGGCGACTACGCGCTGGACATGACCGGCAACGGTTACCCGGCG
>NZ_JBJMIE010000608.1:0-51612 GCF_045807065.1 Actinophytocola sp.
CAAAAGACGGACAACTCACCGTCGACGAACAGGCCTACAACGCCATCCACGGCGCCCTGCGCTGCCTCGGCGAACGCGCCAACTCCCTACTCAAAACCACCTACAAGAACCTCCGCCGCTACCGCGGCTGCCCTTGGCGCCTCGGCGACATCACAGCCGCTGCCCTGATCCTGCTCCACCACGAACACAGCCGAACCACATAACCAAACAAAAGTTGATCACACACAGCCACCGGACGTTACGCGGAAAGGCTCAGTGCGGCGCCCATGCTCATGGTTTGGGCGTTGTGGAACTTGGCGTGGGGCGGCCACGTCGGATTGTAGATGTGGGTCTCGTTCCAGTCGGCGGCGTACGCGCCGACCATGGTCCCCACCGCGGACAATGAGATGAGCACCTTGCCGAACGGGAAATTCTTGAGGTTGAGCTTTGTCATACTGTTCTCCATTGGCCATCGCCGCGGGGGAGAGCGGGCGGCTGGCTCATGACCGCGCTCGGTGGGCTACCTCGGCTGCGTCCGGGGGCGTGGTCGGATAGATCTCGACGTCGAAGAACCGGGCGAAGGGCAGGGTTGCCAGCGTCTCCGCGACTTGCTCCTCGTCGGCGGCGATGATCTCGATGAAGGTTGCCCGACGGGCGGGGGAAACGTAGTGGGCGCCGATCCGCCCGTCTGAGCGCAGCACCTCGAGCTGTTTCTGCTCGTCATCTCGCAGGGCGGCGAACTCCGTGAAGTCCGTGTCGTCGCGGAGGGTTGCGAACACCATGAACGTCGGTGCCGCGGCGGGATTCGGGGTCGGTGACATGACTGTCCTTTCGATGGCGGTTGGTGGTGTCATGATGCGGGGCCGGCAGAGACGCCGGGCGGCGAGTCCCGAGATGCGGGTCAGCAGCCGCAACGAGAAGCCGATGACCAGGGTTCGCCAGGGGCGCGCGAGTTGTCGAATTCCAGCGACGCGATGGTCACTCGGTTGTGATGATGAGCTTGCCGCCCTTGGGTGTGCGGTTGCGTTCGAGCTCCGTGAGCGCCGCGATCGCCTGGCCGAGCGGCACGGTGCGGGCGACCGGAAGTCGCAGTATTCCCTTCCCGGCGGCCTGTGCGACCGCGTCGAGGTCCGCCGTGGCAGCTTTCCCGATCAGTACCCGATATGGTCCCGGCAGGGCGCTTCGCACGAACTTCGCCGGTGTGGGGTTGATGTCGATGATGCGGCCGCCAGGTTTGAGCAACGCCTGTGCCGTTTTGATCGGCAGCGTGCCGGCAGTGTCGAAGACGACATCGAATCGTCCCGCGAGTTTGGTGGCGTCGAAGTCGAATTCGACGATCGGGGTGATACCGAGATCATGTGCCTCGTGCGCGGCGGTAGCGCTGCAGCTGCCTCCCACCGTGGCGCCGCGTGCCAGGGCGAGCTGTGCGGCAGATCGGCCGACTCCGCCGAGGCAGCCGTGGATGAACACGGCGTGCCCCGCCTGCAGTTTGCTTGTGTTGACGATGGCCTGGAAGGCGGTGAGCCCGACAACGGGGATCGCGGCGGCCTGCTCCCAGGAGAGATTCGCGGGCTTCGTCACGACCGCCTTCTCTTGGGCGACGACCATCTCGGCGAACGCTCCCGCCGCCTTCATGCTTGCCCCGCCGAGCACGTCGTCGCCGACGCCGAGTCGAGTGACGCCGTCGCCGACCGCCGTCACGACGCCCGCGAAGTCGTGTCCCAAGCCGCGTGGGAACCTCCGGCCGGTCATGATCTTCAGCTCACCGTTGCGGATCTTCCAGTCCATCGGGTTCGCGGCCGCTGCCTTCACGCGGACCATCACCTCACCGGGGCCGGGGCGTATCGGCCGGAAATCCTCGAACCGCATCACCTCGGGACCGCCGTACTGGTGGTACTGGATGCGCTTCACCGTGGTCATGGTGCACACCTCCGCGCGTTGATGTCATCTGATGACATCACCCTACCACGCTGATGTCACCTGATGACATGAACGCGAGAATCGGCGTGCGACGGCACTAGACTCGCGGTATGGGACGTTGGGAGCCGGGAGCGAGTGGTCGACTCCGTGAGGCCGCGCTGGCCCTGTATCTCGAACATGGCTTCGAACAGACCATGGTGGCCGACATCGCCGAACGGGCCGGCGTGACCGCGCGCACCTTCTTTCGCTACTTCGCCGACAAACGCGAGGTCCTCTTCGACGCCTCGCCGGAGTTGGAGGAGAAGTCGCTGGCCGCGCTGGAGGCGGCGCCCGCCACGGCGTCGCCGCTGGATCTCGTCGAGGCCGCGCTCGACGCCGCGGCCGACGTCATCGGGCACAACCGTGAGCTCGCCCGAAAGCGACACGCGGTGATCATGGCCAACGCCGAACTCCGGGAACGTGAACTGATGAAGGTCGCACACATGTCGGCCGCACTCGCCGACGGGCTTCGACGGCGGGGCATCGGCGACACCGAGGCCAGTCTGGCCGCTGAGACCGGCGCCGCGGTGTACCGGGTTGCCTTCCAACGATGGGTCGACGCCGCCGACGACCTCGACCTACGCGACGCCGTTCGCCAGTCATTCGCCCAACTGCGAACCCTGACCGCCACCAACTGACCCACCGCGCTCGCCGACGGCCCGAGCTTCGGAAAGTGACCGCTGAGGTCTGGGCGAGCGTGCTCTCACACGGCGTGTCGACTCGCGCGAGTCATGACCGCCGTCATGCCTGCGATCACGTCCAGAAGACCGCGATCCCCACGTTCACCACGACCAACCCGACCAGGGTGAACGGCAGCCACTTCGGCGCCGGCACCCGACGGAGCACGTACACGAGCGCCAACGCCCCGATCACCAGGAGGACCAACGTCTTGATGCCGAGCTTCATCCCGTTGTAGTGCTGGTCCGTGGCCGGGGCCAGCAACTGCAGAGCAAGCCCGGTGATCAACTGCAGCGCGGCGATGTGCAACCACCCCTGGTTGAGTGGCGCCCCAGCCGGCATCCGCCGCTGAACCAGGAACATCCCCACCAGCAACGCCATGCCGAGCAGGTGCAGGAACACCAGAAGGAGCCGAACGAACTCCACGAGAACGATCTCCCTAGGTCGGCCAGGCCCCGGTCAGCCCGTCGCTGCACGCAGTTCTAGCAGCCCGAGGCTCCGACAACACCCCCACCCCGTCGAGCCCTTGACCGCAACCACCCGAGCAGGCCGGCAAGCGCCAGAAACAGCTCAGTTCAGGTAGCGACTCACGGTCTCCGGGTGGATGACGAGACGAACCTGGTCCGCGGCCAGGATCGCGGCGAGTTCGTCCGCGCGGACCGGGTCGTCGAGGTCCCAGTAGCGAGCGGCCAGGCGGGCGCACAGGTCGTGTGCTCCGTCGGGTTCCATCGTGGTGCGGCCGGCGACCGACAACCAGCGCTCGCGTTCCCCCACCGGCGCGGCGACGACGAGCGAGGCGCGCGGGTCGCGGCGCAGGCGGCGCACTTTGGGTGAGTCCGGAGCCGTGAACAGTTGGATCGTGCCCTCGGCGGTGGCCTCGAACCACACCGGCCTGGGCTGTGGCGGTAGCGGCCCCGCGGCCACGGAGAGGAACCCGTACAGGGGGCGCTGGAGGAACTCGAGGTCCTGGGCGGTCAGCGAACCGGCATCGGTACTCATGATCCCGATTGAACACGGCTGCGCGGGCTTCGTCAGGGCTGCGGTCAGGCCGGGCGGTCGAGGATCTTGTCGCGGGCCTCGGCGTAGCGCTCCCGTAGTCCCGGTGTCAGGTCGCCCGACACGCGTTGCATCGCGCCGAGGCGCCAGTTCGGTGGGGAGTCGCCGCCGGCGAGGGTCCAGGCGGCCTGGCGGGCGGCGCCGTCGGCGACGTACTCGCCGGGCTCGGGTACCAGGACCGGGCGGCCCAGCACGGTCGGGGCGATGCGGCGCACGGCGGCGGACCGGGCACCCCCGCCGACGAGCAGCACCCGGTCGGTGCGGACACCCTGTGCCACGAGGGCGTCCAGGGCGTCAGCCAGGCCGCACAGCATGCCCTCCACCGCCGCGCGGGCCTGGTGGGCTGGGGTGGCGTTGGCCAGGCGGAGGCCGTGCAGGGCGCCGGTCGCCGTGGGGAGGTTCGGGGTGCGTTCGCCTTCCAGGTAGGGAACCAGGGTCAGGCCGTCGGCACCGGGTGGGCCGGCCAGCGCCAGCTCCGCGAACTGCTCGTGGTCCACGCCGAGCATGCGGGCGACCGCGTCGAGTACGCGGGCCGCGTTCAGGGTGCAGACCAGTGGGAGGAACCTGCCCGTCGCGTCGGCGAAGCCGGCCACCAGGCCGCTGGCGTCCGCGCTCGGCTTGTCGGCGACGGCGAACGCGGTGCCGGACGTGCCGATCGACACGACCACGTCGCCCGGTTCGGCGCCCACGCCCAGCGCGGCCGCCATGTTGTCACCGGTGCCGGCGCCGAGCAGTGCGCCGGCCGGGATGCGGCCGGAGTCGTCGGACGGACCGAGCACGCGGGGCAGCCTCGGGGTGGTGCCCAGGGCCAGCTCGAGCAGGTCCGTGCGATAGGTGCCGGTCGCGGCCGAGTAGTACGCCGTGCCGGAGGCGTCGCCGCGGTCGGTGGTCAGGCGGTCGAGTGAGCCGCCGGACAGGCGCCACGTCAGGTAGTCGTGGGGCAGGCAGACGGCCGCGGTGCGGGCGACGGACTCCGGCTCGTGGTCGCGGAGCCAGCGGAGCTTGGTGACGGTCATGGACGCCACGGGCACCATGCCGACCGCGTCGGCCCAGGCCGCGCCGCCGCCCAGCTCGTCGACGAGGTCGGCGGCGGCCTGGGCGGAGCGGGTGTCGTTCCACAGCAGCGCGGGCCGCACGACCTCGCCGGTCTCGGTGAGGCACACCATGCCGTGCTGCTGGCCGGCGACCGACACCGCCGCGACGTCGTCGATGCCGCCGGCCTGGTCGACGGCCGACCGCAGCGCGGCCCACCAGGCGGCCGGGTCCACCTCTGTCCCGTCCGGGTGGGGCGCCGAGCCGCTGCGCACCAGGGCACCGGACTCGGCGTCACGCACCACCACCTTGCAGGACTGGGTCGACGAGTCGACTCCGGCCACCAGCGGCATGGTCAACACCTCCGAGATCGAGTCTAGGGCGGAGGCCGCGCCAGACGACTTAGAACCGCACGTTGGCCAGGTAGTTGTAACCAGTCTGGGCGCACTTCAACGCGTCGACGGGCTCGTCGTTCTCCACGATGTACTCCTCGACCTCGAGTGGCCAGGTCGGGCGGAAGATTCGTGGGAAGTCGATGGTCCCCTCACCCAGGTCGGCGAACCCGCCGTCGGGCTTGCGGTCCTTCACGTGCCACTGCCGGACCCGGCCCGGGATCCGGTAGAACTCCCGCACGGGGTCGGCCCCACCGGTGACCGCCCAGTAGATGTCGATCTCGAAGCTGACGTTGCGCCGCGTGGTGCGACCGGCGAGCACGTCGTACGGTCGCACTCCGTCGATGGTCCGCCACTCCTGGTTGTGGTTGTGGTACCCGAAGCCGATCCCGGCCCGCCGGTACGCCTTCCCGGCCGCCTCCAGGCGATCGGCGAACGCCTCCCACTCGGCGATCGTCGGGTAGTCGGCCCACGCCACGTTGCTGCGCCGGTTGCCGAGGACCTTCGCGTCGGCGATGGCCTGGTCGATGTCGACACCGTCGATGCCGACGTGCGTCGAGGTCGCCCGGATGTGCCGCCGGTCGAGCAGCTTGCGGAACTCCGCGGCCGTGCGCCCGTAGGTGCCGGCCAGTTCGATCTTCCGGTACCCGATGTCGGCCAACGCGTCGAGCGTGCCCTCGAGGTCGGCCTCGGCGACGTTGCGGACCGTCCACATCTGGATGCTGATCTTGTCCTTGGGCACCCGGAGCCACCCGTGACCGCCATGCCGCGCCTCGTCCGCGGAGGCGAAGGCAGGCAGGGCGCCGGCCGCCCCCACCGCGAGCGCCGCACCACCGACACCGCGGAGCATCGACCTTCTGGAAATCGCCACGACAGTCCCTCCGTTGGGTTGGGAAGTGGAACTCCTGAAAGGAGCAGGGCCTTGCGTGGGCGGGCTCCGTGGGTGAGCCCGCCCACCGGTGTTCAGTCCTTCGTGGAGAAGGCGGCGTCGAAGGCCGCCTCCGGCTTGTCGAACAGGTGGGCCCGGATGAAGCTCACCGCCTCCTCGGCGCCACGCAGGCGGTCCATGCCCGCGTCCTCCCACTCGACCGAGATCGGGCCGTTGTAGCCGATCGCGTTCAGCGCGCGGAAGGACTCCTCCCACGGCACGTCACCGTGACCCGTCGACACGAAGTCCCAGCCGCGGCGGGGGTCGGCCCACGCGAGGTGCGAACCCATGCGGCCGTTGCGGCCGTCGAACCGCTTCTTCGCGTCCTTGCAGTCGACGTGGTAGATGCGGTCGGCGAAGTCGAGGATGAAGCCCACCGGGTCGAGGTCCTGCCACACGAAGTGCGACGGGTCCCAGTTGAGTCCGAACGCCTCGCGGTTGTCCACCGCGGCCAGCGTGCGCTTGGTCGTCCAGTAGTCGTACGCGATCTCCGACGGGTGGACCTCGTGCGCGAACCGGACGCCGACCTCGTCGTACACGTCCAGGATCGGGTTCCAGCGGTTGGCGAAGTCGGCGTAGCCGTCGTCGATGACGTCCTGGCCGACCGGCGGGAACATGGCGACGTACTTCCAGATCTTCGACCCGGTGAAGCCCACCACCGTGTTCACACCCAGCTTCGCGGCCGCCCGGCCGGTATCGGCCATCTCCGCGGCGGCGCGCTGCCGCACGCCCTCCGGGTCGCCGTCGCCCCAGATGCGGGCCGGCAGGATGTCCTTGTGGCGCTGGTCGATCGGGTCGTCGCAGACGGCCTGGCCCACCAGGTGGTTGGAGATCGTCCACACCTTCAGGCCGTGCGAGGCCAACTGGTCCAGCTTCTTCTGGACGTAGTCGTCCTCGGCCAGGGCGCGGTCCACCTCGAAGTGATCGCCCCAACAGGCGATCTCCAGCCCGTCGTAGCCCCACTGCGCGGCGAGCTTGCACACCTCCTCGAACGGGAGGTCGGCCCACTGGCCGGTGAACAACGTGACTGGTCGACTCATCGTCGAACTCCTTCCGAAACACCCTGCAGTTGAAGCAGCAGACCATGAACATCGGTGGCGCTCAAGGCACCAGCCGGCTCCGCGTCGGGAACCGAGCACAGCAGCACCGGGCCGTCCTCGGCAGAGGACGGCAGCCGGCCGTGGGAGCCGCGCACGTACGACGACTCGAGTGGCACCGTCTGCATCGCGTACCGCAGGCCCACCTTCTTGCGCACCAGGTTCAGGCCCGCCTTCGCCTTCGCCAGCTTGTCGGCCGGGTTGAAGAACAGCTCCGCCGGGTCGTAGCCCGGCTTGCGGTGGATCTCCACGCCCCGCGCGAAGTCCGGCGCGTGGTCGTCGGAAAGCCAGTAGTAGTAGGTGAACCACGCGTCGGGCTCGGCCACCGCGACCAGTTCGCCGGAGCGGGCGTGGTCGAGGCCGTAGCGGGCCTGCGCGGCGCGGTCCAGCACCTCGTCCACGCCGGCCAGTTCGCTCAGCATCGCGGTGACGCGTGGGATGTCCGCGGGGTCGGCGACGTACACGTGCGCGACCTGGTGGTCGGCCACCGCGAAGGCGCGGGACACCCACGGGTCCAGGTACTCCATGCCGTCCTGCGTGTACACCTCGAGCAGGCCCTCGCGGCGCAGCAACCGGTTGATGTCCACGGGACGCCGCACCGGCGTGATGCCGTACTCCGACAGGGCGACGACCGTCGCGCCCGCGTTCCGCGCGTCGTCCAGCAGCGGCTTCAGCGCCGCGTCCACCTCGCGGGCGGCGCGCGCGGCCTCCGGCCCGTCCGGGCCGAACCGCTGCAGGTCGTAGTCCAGGTGCGGGACGTACGCCAGCAGCAGGTCCGGGTGGTGCTCGCGGAGGATCCTGCGGGACGCCCCGATGATCCACTCGCTCGACGCCAGCGACGCCGTCGGGCCCCAGTACTGGAACAGCGGGAACTCGCCAAGGGCGCCGACCAGGTCGTCGTGCAGGGCCGGCGGGCGGACGTACGCGTCCGGGGACTTGCGGCCGTCCGCGTGGTAGATCGGTCGCGGCGTCACCGTGACGTCGGTGGTGGCGCCCATCGCGTACCACCAGCACACGTTCGCCGCCTGGAAGCCCGGGTTCGCGGCGCGCGCGGTCTCCCACAGCTTCTCGCCCTGGACCAGCCTGTTGTGCTGGCGCCACAGGAAGATCTCGCCCAGCTCGCGGAAGTACCAGCCGTTGCCGACGATCCCGTGCTCGTTCGGCATCCTGCCCGTCAGGAACGTCGACTGCACGCTGCACGTCACCGCGGGCAGGACCGTGCCGAGGTCGGCCTGCCAGCCGGACCGCGCGAGCGCCGACAGGTTCGGCATGTGGGCCAACAGCTTCGGCGTCATGCCGACGACGTCCACCACCACGAGCGGTGTCATCCAACTCCTCCAAGCTCGAACAAGTTGGCCGCGGCCCAACGAAGTTCCGCGGCGATCCCCCTGATCAGGGCCGTGTCGCCGCCGTTGCCGGAGGTTTCCGGCAACACGCTCCACGTGTAGGTCTCCACCTCGACGTGCGGCATCTCGTCCACAGTGGACCGTACCGTGTCGATCGCGGTCCGCAGGACGTCGGTCGTCGCCGACAGCGGGGCGGCCGGGCGGGCGTGCAGCGGCACGTGGAAGTGCACGCGCCAGGGGTCGCGCCCCGGCAGCTCCGCCAGCGCCTCCGGCAGGTCGTCCGCGGCCAGCACCACGCCGGCCGGCGAGTGCTCCCGCACCTGGTGCAGGTACCGGGGCTCGGCGAAGTCGGCGAGCGCGGCCCGCGCCTCAGCACTCCCCGGGTCCTCGACCTGCAGTGCCGCGGAGGCCTGCACCTTCACGACCGAAAGCCCCGCCTCGTAGATCGAGGCGACCGTCGCCGCCGGGTCGGCGAAGGACACCGCGAGGTGGCAGGTGTCCAGGCACAACCCGATGTACCGAGGATCGACGCGGGGTGCCAGCCAGCCCACGGCGTCCGCGACGGTGTCCAGCACGCAGCCCGGTTCCGGCTCGACGGCCAGCCGGATGGGACGGCCATGGGCGGTGGCCATCCCGTCCAGCACCCCGGTCAGCTCGGTGAGCGCCGCGGTGGCGGTCGTGTCGTCGGCGTCGGTCCACGGCGTGCGCCAGGCCAGGGGCAACGTCGAGATCGAGCCGTAGGAAGCGGAGTCGGGCAGCAGGTCCGCCAGCACCACCGCGCAGTCGACGGTGTACCGCAGCCGCGCGTCGTCCGTCCACTCCGGACGGTAGACGGAGTGCTTGACGACCTCGTCGTGGAAGCCCCCGTACGGGAACGCGTTGAGCGTGTAGACCTCCAGGCCGCGTGCGTCCAGCTCGGCCCGCAGCTTCGCCCGCAGCTCCGGCGAGGCGGCCAGCTCACTCGCGAGCGCGGCCGGCAGCCACAGCCCGAGGCCCAGCACGTCCACCCCGACCAGCCGGCGCACCGGCTCGGCGTAGCGGTCGAGCTGCGCCAGCACACCCGGCAGGTCCTCCGCCGGGTGCACGTTGGTGCAGTAGGAAAGCGGGCTCATGCGTTCCCGCCGCCACGCAACACCGAGTTGCCCGCGAACGTCTCCGCGGACGGCGCGAAGCCGGGCAGCTCGTCGAGCACCAGCCGGTCGCTCTGACCGTAGAACTCGACCGGGTTCTGCCACAGCACCTTGTCCACATCGGACCCGGCGAAGCCGGCGTCGAGCATCGCGAGCCCGGTCTTGTACGTCTTCAGCGGATCCGAGCGGCCCCAGTCGGCGGCGGAGTTCACGATCATCCGGTCGGTGCCGTACTCGCGCAGGATCGCGACCATCCGCCGCTCGTCCATCTTCGTGTCCGGGTAGATGGAGAAACCCATCCAGCAACCGGACTCCGCGACCACGCCGACCGTGGGCTCGTTGAGGTGGTCGACGATCACGCGGCCGGGGTCGATGCCCGACTCCTTCACGACGTCGAGCGTGCGGCGGGTACCGGCCAGCTTGTCGCGGTGCGGGGTGTGCACGAGCGCGGGTAACTCGTGCTCGACGGCGAGCTGTAACTGCCGGGCGAAGACGTGGTCCTCCTCCGGCGTCATCGAGTCGTACCCGACCTCGCCGACCGCGACCACGCCGTCCTTCGCGAGGTAGCGCGGCAGCACGTCGAGCACCTCGCGGCAGCGGGGGTCGTTGGCCTCCTTCGGGTTCAGCGCGATCGTGCAGTGGTGGCGGATGCCGAACTGCGCGGCGCGGAACCGTTCCCAGCCGATCAGCGAGTCGAAGTAGTCGGTGAACGACGCCACGCTCGTGCGCGGCTGCCCGAGCCAGAAGGCGGGCTCGACGAGTGCGCGGACGCCGGCTTCGAACATGCGCTCGTAGTCGTCGGTGGTCCGCGAGGTCATGTGGATGTGCGGGTCGAAGATCCTCATGCCCTGGCCTCCAGCAGTGTGACGGCGTCCACCGGCACCTCGCGCCCGGCGGCCTTGCGTTCCTCGGCGTAGTCGCCGACCATCCGCAGCAGCTCCTCGTCCGCCCGTTTGTCCACATCGGACACCGCGGCCAGCGGGACACCCACGAACAGGCACTTGAGCACCCCGTGCCGCCAGCTGTGGTCGTCGAGGTGCCGGGCGGTGAACTCGCCCATCGCGGCGGCGACGAGCCGGATGTCGTTGGCGCGCAACGCGTCCCTGACGAGTTCGAGCCCGGTGGGGACGGTCTCGTCGGGCAGCGCGGCGAGCCCGCGGAGCACACCGCGCCGCTCGGCGTCGTCGCCGTACCGGTACAGCTGCGCGATCTCCGCGGCCAGCAGGGCGGGTTCGAGGACCTCGGCGAGCACGGCGAGCAGCCGGACGCGGGCGAGGTCGTCGACGGTGCCGTGGATGAGGCCCTGCGGGTCGGTCTCCGGTCGCAGCGGCGCGCGACCGACCTTGCGGCCGACTGCCGGGAACAGGGACGCGATCGACGCCGGCTCCCGGCGTACCTTCTGCTCGGCTTCGACCAGCCAGGGATGGTCCACGTCTCTCACCCACTCCGAATCGGGTGCCGGCGCGGCACCCACGACCGGCTCGGACCGCACCGCCGTGCCGTGTCCATGGTTCACTCCGCGAGCCTCGCCCAGCGCGGCGAACGCGCGAGCGGCCACCACCGGCGCCGCGTGGCTGTGCCGCGGCAGCTCGACCGCCGCGACGCCGGTGTAGCCGACCTCGCTCAACGCCGCGAGGGTGGCGGGCAGATCGAGCTCTCCCTCGCCGAACTCGAGATGCTCGTGCACCCCCGTGCGCATGTCGTCGAGCTGGACGTTCACGAGCAGGTCGGCGGCCCGCCGGATGCACGTGGCGGCGTCGACCGGCTCGACGGCGACGCAGTGGCCGACGTCGAGCGTGATCCCGAAGAGCCGTGGCGCGCCCAGTTCCTCGCGCAGGCGCAGCGCGTCGGACAGGTGCTGGACGAACATGCCCGGCTCGGGTTCGAGTCCCAGGGGGACGTCGTGGACCTCGGCCTCGTCGAGCACGCGGGTGATCCCGTCGAGCATCCGCCGCCATGCCGTCCTGTCGTCCACCGAGGTCGGTTTGATGCCGGACCAGAACGACACGCAGTCCGCGCCGAGCTCCTTCGCGATGCGGACCGCGCGGTTGAGGAAGTCGATGCGGCGGTCGGGTTCGTCGCAGACCAGCGTCGGGTAGTGCTTGCGGGTCGGGTCGAGCAGGTAGCGGGCACCGGTCTCGACGACGCTGCGCAGGGCGAGGCGGTCGAGCAGGTTCGCGACGTGGTCGGTCTTGTGGGCCACGTCGTCGGCGTACGGGTCGAGGTGGTCGTGGTCGAGCGTGAGCGCGACGGCCGTGTAGCCGAGGTCGGCGATGACGCGGAGGGCGTCGTCGAGGCGGTGGTTGGCGAAGCCGTTGGTGCCGTAGCCGAGGTGGAAGGTCATGTGGGGCTCACCTTCCTGGCGAGCGCACGGGCGATCGGCAGGGCGGCGGCGACCACGGCCGCGCCGAGCAACGACCCGCGCCGGGCGGCGAGCGCGGCCTGGAGCGGAACCATCCCGTGGATGCCGGCCGCGGTGGCCGTGCGCACCCGCTTCGCGGACGGGTCCCGGGTGGCGTCGTACTGGGCGCGGCCGACGGTGGTGGCGTAGACGCCGGTGAAGGCGAGCGCGCCGAGCCGGTCGCGCCAGCCGCGCGCGCCGGTGGCGGCGGCCAGCGCGGTGATCCCGGTGCCGGCGAGTACGGCGCCCGCGGTCGTGGTGGTCGCGCCATGCACCTCGCCCCTGGACAGGGCGGTGACGCCGAGGGTGTGGCCACCGACGGCGACCGCGCTGGGCAGCGCCTTCCTGGTGGCGCCGCCGGCACCCAGGAGTACGTCGAACACCCGGCACGCGGCCATCGCGACCGGCCCGGCCGGCGTGTTCTTGAGCACGGTGTCGTAGGACCAGATGGCGGCCGCGAGCGGAACGGCGATCCTGAGGGTCTCGCGGCCGCCGGCGGCGCGGGCCAGGCCCAGGCCCGCTGCGGTGAGCCCGCCGGCGACCGCGAGCGCTTGCTCGGGGCGCACGCGCCCCGAGGGGATGGGCCGCTCGGGCCGCTCGACGGCGTCGAGCTTGCGGTCGGCCCAGTCGTTGAGGGCCATGCCGGCCCAGTAGAAGGCAGCGGAGGAGAAGGGGAGGAGAAGGCGCCTGCCACGCAGGGGATTGCCCGCGGCCGCGGCCCCGGCGACGGTGTCACCGAGGACGGTCAACGCGGCGGGCGCCCGCACCAGCTGGAGATAGGCCTTCACGGCGAGACCTCGCCACGCCGGCCGAGCACTTCACCTTCACCGGCGAGATCGAGGTGGCCAGACGCGGAAGCCGAGGATCCGAACCCGTTCTCACCGGCGGAGCCACTACGCGGATCACCCTCGTGCGCCCGCGACTCCCGGCCGTGGTCCCCCACGACTGCCCCGTCCGCGCGACCCCGGCCACTGCCGTCGTGGCCGGCCGCAGGCTGCTGGCCAACCTCCCCGCCGGCACCGTCCCGACGACCCTGAGCACGCTCGCCCGCGGCCTGCTGGCCGAAATCCTCGCGCGCGTTGGCCAGCCCCCACCCAGTCCCGGGGGCGTCCCGCCTTGCCAGTCTACCGGTGGGGGGTGACAGTGAGGCGTTGTTACCGGCGGGTTGTGGATTACTCGTCAGTTGTGGATTGGTCAGGGCCTGGGCCCACGTCGTCAGCATCTCCGTCTGTTGGGCGAAGCGGTGTTCGTCCGTGGCCACCGGGTCCTTGAAGAAGAAGGCCAGGTTCGCCAGTGGGCCCGACCGGCCCGCGGCGTGGGCGGCCGCGACCAACCGGGTCAGGTCCAGGATCAGGGGGGCCGCCAGCGACGAGTCCAGGCCCGTCCACGTGAACTGCAGGTTCATCCGCGCGCCCAGGAAGCCCTCGAACGACACGTGGTCCCACGCCGTCTTCTGCTCGCCGAGGTCCGGCACGTTGTCGATGTGCAGGGGGGCCGTCACGCCCTCGCCCAGCAGGGCCGCCAGGCCGCGGGCCTTCGACTCCAGCTTGCCGCGAGCCTGCTCCGGGTCCCCCAGGTTGGCGCCGTCGCCGCCGCCCAGGAGGTTGGTGCCGGCCCAGGACCGGACCCGCAGCGCGCGGGACGTGAACATCGGCGCGAGGACCGTCCGCAGGAGGGTCTCGCCCGTCTTGCCGTCGGAGCCGGCGTACGGGAGGCCCAGTGACAACGCCAGGTCGTGCAGGACGGGCAGGCGGACGCTCGGCGACGGGGTGAAGTCCACGAAGGCGGCGCCGGCACGCAGGGCCGCGTACGCCATCAGTGAGCTGGGTGGCAGGACGGCTCGCGACGGGTCGGCCAGGGCCTTCTCCAGCAGCGCGAGGTCGGTGTGTTCCGGCAGCGCGGGAACCGGTGGCTCGGTCGAGGACACGTTCACCACGACCACGCGGTCCAGACCATGCGCGGCGCGGAACGCCTCCAGGTCGCCACTCAGGCGCTCGACGGCGGAAGACTGTGGCCCGCTGTGGCTGGCGGGGTGGTAGCCGTCGCGGATCTGGGCGTCGACCGCACGCAGGCCGGCCGATACCGCCGACAGCACTCGGTGCGGGACCAGGCCGGCTTCGGCCAGTTGTTCGGCTCGTTTCTCCAGTGGGGTGTGGACGATGTCGTGGCCGCCGACCACGATGTCCTCCCATGCGGGCAGTGGCACGCCCGCGAACTCCGGCCTTTCGGTCACGCAGCCGACCGGTTCGACCAGTTTCGCCCGTAACGCCAGTAAGCCGACCACTGCCGTGGTGGCCACGGAGCCCCTCGCCCCGACCAGCCACAGACCCGTTCCCGACATTCTCGTCCTCCTCCGGAGAGTGATCCCGATGGGCCGGCGGCCGCTGCGTCGCGTCGCCGGCCCACCGGGTGCCCGCTCTCACTTAACGGGCGTTCACCGCTTGGGGCAATACCTCAACCCCGTTGATCGAATCGATGACCGCCCGGCTGTCACGCTCCGACGTGGCACGCACGTCCGCGTCGGTGACCCGGCCGTCGCCGACCATGGTCAGGAACTTCCCCAACTCACGCACCGCCTTGGCGTCGTTGCCGTTCGCCTCGGCCTTGCGGGCCTTGGCGAGCTGCGCCGACAGCGTGGTGTACGCCGACAGCGACAGCCGGTTCGTCGCGCGGAACCGGTCCAGCAGCTGGGCGATGTCCCGCAGTGACGTCGTCGTGGCGAACGTCAGCGACTGGGACGTGACGTTGCCCGCCACATCGGTCGCCGTCACCGCGAAACCGTGCATGCCGAGCGGCAGCTGGTACAGCGCCACCGCCCGACCGGACTCCACCAGGGCGCCGTCCACCGCACCCACCACGGAGGCGACCCCGGACGTGGCGTCCTCCGCGTGCCACGACAGCACCACGTCGGTGGCGTCGCCGTACACCCGGCCGTTGGCCACGCCGGCCACCAGGAGCGTCGGCCGCGTTGCGTCGATCTTGATGGTCGCCGCCTTCTCGGCCTCGACGTTGCCGGCCTTGTCGACCGCCCGGTACAGCAGGGTGTGGCTACCGTCGCCGGTCACGTCGACGACGCCGGTGTAGGTGGTCCACGCCCCACTGTCCAACTTGTACTCGACGCGGTCGACACCCTGGCCCTCGTCGGTCGCCGACAGCTGGACCGGGACCGTGCCCGGGTGCCAGCCCGACGCCGCCGGCGGCGCGAACGTCGCCGTCGTCACCGGCGCCGCGGTGTCGGTGATCTCCTTGAGCTGGATGTGCCGGAACCAGACGTCGTCGCCGTCGCCGTGGTTCTGGATGCCGACGAAACCCTGCGTGAGGTCGCGTGCCGGGTCGTTGTTCACGAACGAGTTGATCAACGACCCGTTCAGGTAGACCTTGATGGTCTGGCCCTGCACCACGATCTCGTAGGAGTTCCACTCACCCGGCGGCTTCAGCGCCGCGTCGCGGGCCGCGATGTCCGCCGACTGGAACGAGTAGATCGACCCGGTCGTCTTGTCCGGCTCGTCGGTCGCGTCGATCTGGATCTCGTAACCCTGGTTGACCGCGACCCACGGGTCGTCGCCGACGTCCGGGTAACCCACGAAGACACCGGAGTTGTCGTCACCGGCGACCTTCCAGTCCAGCTTCAGGCTGTAGGCGTGGAACTCGTCCTTGTAGGAGAGCAGACCCAGACCGCCGAAGGTCCGCAGCGTGCAGTCGTCCTGCTGCTCGACGCTGCCCGGCCCGGAGTGCGTCCAGTTCGCCAGGCTCCCCGCGGTGCCGTCGTACAGGGCCGTGTAGCCGCTGTCCGGCGTCCACGGCCGGCACGTCTGCGGCTCGCCGCCACCGCCCACGACACCGGGACCCTCGACCTGGATGTCGTCCACGTCGAACAGTCCGCCGCCGTTGCCGTCGAACACCAGGTACAGCGGCCCGGAGCCGCCCGGGTCGGTGATCGGTGCCGGCGCGAGGTCGACGTAGCTGTCCGGGCTGCCGGTCGGCGGTACGTGCGCCGTCTGCACGACCGGGCCGTCCACCGCGTTCTTGTGCACGGTGATCGTGCCGCCCGGACCGCCGGCGCTAACCCGGTAGCCGATCGCGGTCACCCCGGTCAGGTTCACCGGGTCGAACTTGATCCAGTCACCCGGGTCGATGTAGCCGACCCGCCGGCCACCGCTCGCGCCGTCCGCGGTCACGATCTGGATGCCGTTCTGCTCGTTGAAGAACTCGGCCTGCTTCAGCTTGGGCTGCAGCACGACCTCGTCCTGCCCGAGCAGCGGCGGCGCGTTGCCCGCGCCGGTGTCGGTGTAGCTCACGTGGATGACACCGAACACGTTGGCGTCCGCGCCGTGGCCCTCGTCGGCCGGCGTGCTGATCGTGCCCTCGCACCCGGTCTCCCGCGACAGCGGGTGGCCGTGGTTGTCGTGGCCGAGGATGTACTCCACGGTCACCTTCGAGCAGTCGATCGTGCCGTCCTCGGGATCGGTCACGGTGACCTTGAACGGCACCCGGTCACCGAAGCCGAAGAACCCGCCGTTCGCCGGGGTCTCCAGCTTCACCGTCGGCGCGGTGTTGCCCGCGGTCACGACCACGCTCGCCGCGCCGGTCAACCCGGTCGGGTCGGTCACCGACAGCTTCGCCGAGTACTGGCCGGGCTCGGCGTAGGTGTGCGAGACCGGGCCCTCCTCGGTGGAGTCCGTGGTGCCGTCACCGTCGAAGTCCCACGCGTAGGACAGGTCGCCGCCGTCCTCGTCGGCGGCCCGCGGGGTGAAGGTCACCGTCAGCGGCGCCGGGCCGGACGTCCTGTCCGCGGTGACCGACACCTGCGGTGTCCGGTTGCCCTTGGTGTAGTCGATCCGGTAGAGCGCCGAGTCCGCCGCGCCGCCGAAGTACCCGCTGCCGTAGTCGAGCACGTACAGCGCGCCGTCCGGGCCGAACTCGATGTTCATCGGCCGGGTCAGCGTCATCGAGTCGAAGAACGGCTGGATGGCGCCGTGCTCACCGTTCGGACCGACATCGATCGTGTGAATCCAGCCGCGGTCCCACTCGTACGCGAAGTTCTTGCCGTCGTAGTACTCGGGGAACTTCGTCGTCGAGTCGAGGTTCGGGTCGAAGTGGTACACCGGGCCACCCATCGGCGACTCGCCACCGGTACCGAACTCGGGCACGGAACCGCCGTCGTACGGGATCCACGCGGCGATCGCCGGTGGCAGGTCGACGAGGCCCGTGTTGTGCGGGCTGGTGTTCTTCGGCGCGTCACAGGAGAACGCCTGACCCGACTGGCCGGTGGCGAAGTCGTAGTCGACGTAGGGCTGGTTGGCACCGACGCAGTACGGCCACCCGTAGTTGCCCGGACCCTTGAGCAGGTCGAACTCGACGGTGCCGCCGGGGCCGCGCGCCGGGTTGGCGCCACCGGCGTCCGGACCGTAGTTGCCGAGGTAGATCCAGCCGGTCTGCTTGTCGACCGCCATCCGGAACGGGTTGCGGAAGCCCATCGCGTAGATCTCCGGACGGGTCTTCGCGGTGCCCGGCGGGAACAGGTTGCCGGCCGGGATGGTGTACGAGCCGTCGGCCTCGACGTGGATCCGCAGGACCTTGCCGCGCAGGTCGTTGGTGTTGCCCGCGGTGCGCTGGGCGTCGAACGCCGGGTTGCGGTCGGGCCGCTCGTCGATCGGCGTGTAGCCGTCGGACTCGAACGGGTCGGTGTCGTCGCCGGTGGACATCAGCAGGTTGCCGGCGCCGTCGAAGTCGATCTCGCCACCGACGTGGCAGCAGCGGCCGCGGTCGGTGTCGACCCGCATGATCTGCTGCTCGCTGGTGAGGTCGATCCTGCCGCCGCCGTTGCCCTCGTCGACGAACGTGAAGCGGGACAGCTGGTTGTAGCCGTGGAACGGCGCGAAGTCCGCTGCCGTGCCGTTCGGCGGCGCGTCACCGGCCGGGGTGGAAAGCGGTGGCGCGTAGTAGAAGTAGACCCAGTGGTTCTCGGCGAAGTTCGGGTCGAGCGCGACGCCCTGCAGGCCGTCCTCGTCGTGGGTGTAGACGGGGATCTGGCCGGCGAGCGTGGTCGTGGCCGCCGGCGTGGTCAGCCAGACGCGGCCGTCGCGCGAGGTGTGGATGACCCGGCGGTCCGGCAGCACGGCCAGCGCCATCGGCTCACCGGTGACCTCCTCGCCCTTGGCGAGGGTGATCTGGTCGAAGTCCGCGTCGACCGGCGGCTGGTTCGGGTCCGCGGCCGGGGAGCAGTCGGCCGCCTCGAGCCCGGCCGCGTACCTGATGCCGCCCGCGAGCGAGGTCAGGAACGCGGGCTCGGTGTAGGACTCCTTGGTGTGGCCGAGACCCGTGTACCAGGACCGGCCCTGCGACTGCGTGTGGCACCACGTGATCGGGTGGTCGCCCATGGCGTCCGCGCCGGGGGCGTAGCTGGTCTCGTCCAGGGTTTCCAGCACGCGGACGTTCGCCCGGGGGTTGGTCCGGTAGTTGTACCACTCGTCGGTACGGGTCAGGTGGTCCGGCAGCGTCGCGGTCGACGGGTGGCTGTGGTCGACGACGTCCACCGTGGCCTGCTGGATGGCCGGGTGCGACTTGAACCAGGCGCCGACGAGCTGGCCGTAGAAGGGCCAGTCGTACTCGGTGTCGGCGGCCGCGTGGACACCCGCGTACCCGCCACCCGCGTTGATGTAGTTCTCGAACGCGGTCTGCTGGTCCGCGTCCAGCACGTCACCGGTCGTGGACAGGAAGACGACGGCGGCGAACCGGGACAGGTTGTCCGGCGTGAACGCGCCGGCGTCCTCGGTCGCCTCGACGTGGAAGCCGTTCTGCTCGCCCAGGGTCTGGATGGCGGCGAGGCCGTCGGGAATGGAGTCGTGCCGGAAGCCGGCGGTCTTGGAAAAGACCAGGACAGTGGTGTCGTGCCGCACGGAGACCGGTTCCGCCGACGCCATGCCGGCTCCGGTCAGGAGTGCGAGTGCCGCTACGGCAAAACGGGAGACACCCCGTAGCCCTCGCCTCACCCCTGGTGGTTTAACCGCCTTCTTACTCGTGCCGTGGCGATGCACTGGTATTTTCTCCTTGTTCTCACCGAAATGGGGACCGCGAGAAGGGGTTGAGGCTCCTTTCCGTGTTCGCGGCGTCGCCTGACGTGCCGGTCGGGCGACGCCGCATTCTTTTCCAGCTAGCCGCGAGTACCGAAAAGGTGCTCCAGGGCCAGTTGGTCCAGTTTCTCGACGCCGGCGCCACGCAGCGCGGCCTCTTCGGGGTCGAACTCCTCCGCACGCAGGTCGGCGAGGCTCTCGCCCTCGGCGAGCGTCGGCTTGGTCAGCTCACCGGCGCGGGCCGCCTCGAACGCCGCCGCGACCTCCGGGTCGGCCCGGAACGCCCGAGCCCTCTCCGCGAAGATCAGGTAGTTGCGCATGCAGCCCCTGGCCGACTCCCACACGCCGGCCTCGTCCTCGATCCGGCCCGGTTTGAAGTCGAAGTGTCGCGGACCGTCGTAACCACCGTTCTCCAGCAGGTCGACCAACAGGAACGCCGACTTGACGTCGCCGTTGCCGAACCGCAGGTCCTGGTCGTAGCGGGGTCCGTTCTGCCCGTTCAGGTCGATGTGGAACAGCTTGCCCTGCCACAGCGCCTGGGCGTACCCGTGCACGACGGACATACCGGCCATCTGCTCGTGCCCGACCTCGGGGTTGAGGCCGACCCGGTCCGGCTCCTCCAGCTCGTTGATGAACGCGATCGCGTGTCCGATCGTCGGCAGGAAGATGTTGCCGCGCGGCTCGTTCGGCTTGGGCTCCAACGCGAAGCGGATGTCGTAGCCCTGCTCCCGCACGTACGCGCACAGGATGTCGAGCGCCTCCTTGTAGCGGTCGAGCGCGGCTCGGGCGTCCTTCGCCACGTCCGACTCGGCGCCTTCGCGGCCGCCCCACAGGACGTAGGTCTTCGCGCCGAGCTCGGCCGCCAGATCGAGGTTGCGCAGGACCTTGCGCAGCGCGAAGCGACGAACGTCACGGTCGTTCGCGGTGAGCGCGCCCTCCTTGAACACCGGGTGGGTGAACAGGTTGGTGGTCGCCATCGGCACGATCAGGCCGGTGGCGTCCAGGGCCTTGCGGAAGCTCGCGATCCTGGCCTGCCGGGCGCCGTCGTCCGACCCGAAGGGGATCACGTCGTCGTCGTGGAACGACACGCCGTACGCGCCCAGCTCGGCCAGCTTCTCCACCGCGTGGGCGGGGTCCATGGGCTCGCGGGTGGCGACGCCGAACGGGTCGACGCCCTGCCAGCCGACGGTCCACAGTCCGAAGCTGAACTTGTGTTCCGGGCGAGGGGTGAAATCAGTCATACAGGAATCTCCGTCCACTGTGAACCGTTCTCGGCACTCCTTTCTACCGCGCCGAGCACCCGCTGCACCTGGAGTCCGTCCCTGAAGGACGGACTGGAGTTCACCCCGTCGTGGATCGCCCGCAGGAAATCCACCACCTCGTGGGTGAATGTGTGTTCGTAGCCGAGAATGTGCCCCGGCGGCCACCACGCCCCGACGTACGGGTGCGTGGGCTCCGTCACGAGGATCCGCCGGAAGCCCGCCTCGTCACCCGGGTTCGCGCCGTCGTAGAACCACAGCTCGTTCATGTCCTCGAAGCCGAACCGCAACGAGCCGAGCGAGCCGTTGATCTCCAGCGACATGCCGTTCTTGCGGCCCAGCGCGAACCGCGTGGCCTCGTACGTGGCGATCGCGCCGTTCCCGAACCGTCCGAAGAAGACGGCCGCGTCGTCGACGGTCACGTTGTCGACCCCGTCGCCGCTCTCGTTCGGCCGCTCGCGGACGAAGGTGGTCGTGAGCGCGGAGACACCGGTGAGCAGGTCACCGACGAGGAACTGCGTCGCGTCGATGATGTGCGCGCCGAGGTCGCCGAGCGCGCCGGAACCGGCCTTGTCCTTGCGCAGCCGCCACGTCATCGGCGCGTCGGCGTCGGAGAGCCAGTCCTGCAGGTAGAGCGCGCGGACGTGCCTGACCTCGCCGAGCCGGCCGTCCTGGATGAGCTTGCGCGCGAAGGCGATCGCGGGCACGCGGCGGTAGTTGAACGCCACCATCGAGCGCACGCCGCGCTCCGTGGCCGCCTCCGCCGCGGCCACCATCCGCTCGGCCTCCTCGACGGTGTTCGCGAGCGGCTTCTCGCACAGGACGTGCTTGCCCGCCTCGAGTGCCGCCACCGCGATCTCGCAGTGCGAGTCGCCCGGCGTGCAGACGTCCACGATCTGCACGTCGGGCGAGCTGACCAGCTCCCGCCAGTCGGTCTGCACACTGGCCCACCCGAACTTCGCCGCGGCTGCCTTGGTGCGCGCGAGGTCACGCCCACCGAGCACGGCGAGTTCCGGTGTCACCGGCAGGTCGAAGAACCGGTGCGCGGTCCGCCACGCGTGCGAGTGCACCGCACCCATGAACGCGTGGCCGACCATGCCGACCCCGATCCGTCCCCCGCTGCCCTCAGTCATCTCACCCTCCGTCTGTCATCAGGGAAGTACGCGCTGCCACACCCGCGGGAGTTACGAGTCGAAGCCGATGTCCAGGTAGTCGTCGACGTTCTTCTTGGTGACCACGGCCGAGTACGTCGTGATGGACGCGGGGATCTCGTGCTCCGCCATGTCCGCGATGCCCTTCGACTGGCCGAGCAGCCGGGCCAGCGAGATGGCGGACGAGGCCATCGACGGGCTGTAGAGGACGGTCGCCTTGATGACTTTGTTGTCCGCCTTGATGTAGTCCATCATGTTCTTCGAGCCGGCGCCGCCGACCATGATGAACTCGTTGCGGCCCGCGGAGTCGATCGCCGCCATGACGCCGATGCCCTGGTCGTCGTCGTGGTTCCACAGCGCGTCGAGCTTGCTGGCGCCCTGCAGCAGGTTCGCCGTCTGCTTCTCGCCGGACTCCGCCGTGAACTCCGCGGCGACGCGCGGGCCGACCGAGAACCCGTTCTTGGCGAGCGCGTCCTTGAAGCCCTTGCTGCGGTCCTGGGTCAGCGGCAGCGAGTCGATGCCGGCCACCTCGCCGACGATCGGGTTCGAGATGTTCTTGGCCTTCATCTGCTCGGCGATGTAGAGGCCGGCGTTGTAACCCATGCGGTAGTTGTCGCCGCCGATCCACGTCCGGTACGCGGTCGGGGTGTCGAAGACGCGGTCCAGGTTGACCACCGGGATGCCCGCGTCCATGGCCTCCTGGCCGGCGGAGGTCAGTGCCTTGCCGTCCTGGGGCAGGATCACGAGGACGTCGACCTTGTCGTTGACCAGCGACTCGACCTGCGCGATCTGCTGGTCCACGTTGCTTGTGCCCTCGGTGGCCTTGAACGTGACGTCCTTGAACACGTCCGCCTGTGCCTTGGCGTTCTTCGTGATCGCGGCGATCCAGCCGTGGTCCGCGGCCGGCGCGGCGAAGCCGATGGTGACCTGCTTGCCCTTCTTGGCGTTGTCCTCACCGCCCTGCGCGACCTGCCCCGACGTGTCGCCGGAGGACTCGTTGGAGGTACAGGCGACTGCTAAGGCGCTCGCACCGAGCGCGCCGGCGCCGAGGAGGAATCGACGACGGGCCAGGGACGGGTCCATGGGTACTCCCTTGTACTGAGAACTGATGGTTTCTGTGGTGGCGGAGAACTAGGTCTTGGCGCGGCGCGAGGTCAGCGTCTGCAGCAGCACGGCGGCGACGATGATCACGCCCTTGGCGATGTTCTGGATGTCGGTCTCGAGGTTGTTCTGGGTGAAGATGCTGTTCACGACGGTGAAGATCAGCACGCCGATGAGGGTGCCGATCAGCGTGCCGCGACCGCCGGACAGCAGCGTGCCGCCGATCACGACGGCCGCGATGGCGTCCAGTTCGTAGAACATGCCGTTGGTCGAGGCGCCCGATGTGGTGCGGGCGACCACCATGACCGCGGCGATGCCGCAGCACAGGCCGGCGATCGCGTAGACCATCGCCGTGTGCAGCTTGACGTTGATGCCGGCGAGGCGCGCGGCCTCGGTGTTGCCGCCGATGGCGAAGGTGCGGCGGCCGAACGTGGTGCGGTTCAACACGATCCAGCCGACCGCGAACACGACGGCGAGCATCCAGATCAGCGCCGGGATGCCGAGGAAGTCGCCGCGGAAGAAGTCGAGGAAGCCCTGCTCACGCACGACCTGCGTCTGCCGCTCGGACAGGCGCTCGGCGAGCCCGCGCGCCGACGCGTACATGGCGAGCGTCGCGATGAACGGCACGACCTTGCCGTAGGCGATGAGCACGCCGTTGATGAGCCCCGCGCCGAGGCCCACCAGCAGCGCGCACAGGACCATGACCCACGGGCCGTACTCCTGCGTGGCCAGCGTCGTCATCCACACGCTCGACAGCGCGACCATCGACCCGACCGACAGGTCGATGCCGCCCGAGATGATCACGAACGTCATGCCGACGGAGACCACGCCGATCGCCGCGGCGAGGCGCAGCATGATGGAGATGTTGTTCTCGCCCAGGAAGGTCGAGTTGAGCGCGTAGCCGACGACGCACAGCGCGACGAGCACGCCGATGAGGATCGTCAGCCGGATGTCGAAGCGCAGGCCGGATGTCGTCTTGGCCGGCGCGGTCTGCACCGCCGGCGGCCTTTCCTCCACAGTGGACGTATCGGTCACATCACTCACGGCGTCGCCTCCTCCGCTCCGCGCCGCCCTGGATACTGATGGTTCGCTCCGCAAGTTCCGCTCACACCACTACCTCGCTACCTTCCATCACCATGTCCAAAATCGACGCTTCGGTGAGATCCTTGGCCGGCGCCTCGGTGAGCACGCGACCCTCCCGCATGACGAGCACGCGGTCGGACAGGCCAAGTACCTCGGGCACCTCGCTGGAGACGAGCACCACGGCCACCCCGGCCGCGGCGAGTTCGTGGATCAGCCGGTACAGCTCGGCCCGCGCGCCGACGTCCACACCCCGGGTCGGCTCGTCGAGCAGCAGGACCTTGCAGTCCCGCACGAGCCAGCGCGCGACCACGGCCTTCTGCTGGTTGCCGCCGGAGAACGTGCGCACGAGCCGCCGCGGGTCGGCCGGGCGCATGTCGAGCCGTTCCAGCGTGGCGCGCGCGTCCTTCAGTTCCCTGCCCCGGTCGCTGAAGCCGAACGTGCTGTACTCGGGCAGGCTCGCCAGCGTCACGTTGTCCGCCACGGACTGGTCGAGCAGCAGGCCCTGGCTCTTGCGTTCCTCCGGCGCGAGCCCGACCCCCGCGTTGACCGCGGCGCTGACGCTGCCGGGCCGCAGGCGCCGCCCGTTGACCCGGACGCTGCCCGCGTCGGACTTCCGCGCCCCGTACACGGTTTCGAGCACCTCGCTGCGGCCCGCGCCGACGAGCCCGGCGATGCCGACGATCTCCCCGGCGTGGACCGAGAAGCTGACGTCCTCGAACTCCCCCGTGCGGGACAGGCCCTCCACGCGCAGGACCTCGTTCTTCTCGTCCACAGTGGACGTTTCGCGGAGCGGGAAGACCGTCTCCACCATGCGCCCGGACATCAGGTTGACGAGGTCGCCGGTCGGGGTGTCCGCCGGCAGGCTCGACGCGACCGTGCGGCCGTCCTTGAGGACCGTGACCCGGTCGCCGATGCGGCGGATCTCGTCCAGCCGGTGGGAGATGTAGACGACCGCGACGCCGTCGTTGGTCAGGTCCTCGACGACGCGGAACAGGTTGTCCACCTCGTCCGCGGCGAGCGCGGCGGTCGGCTCGTCCATGATGATGAGCCGGGCGTCGTGGGCGAGCGCGCGGGCCATGGACACGAGCTGCTGGCCGGCCGCCGAGAGCAGCCCGACCTCGCGGCCCGGCGGGATCTCGGGATGGCCAAGGCGGCGCATCAGCTCGCGGGTCTGGTTGCGGGCCGCGCGGCGGTTGGAGAACCCGAACGTCGCCGGCTCGTGGCCGAGGAAGATGTTCTCCGCCACGGAAAGGCCCTCGACGAGGTCCAGCTCCTGGTACATCGTGGCGATGCCGAGCCGGAGCGCGGCGTCCGGCGAGGTCAGCCGGGTGGGCCTGCCGCGCCAGATGATCTGGCCCTCGTCCGGCTGGTGCGCGCCGGACAGGGTCTTGATCAGCGTGGACTTGCCGGCGCCGTTCTGTCCGAGCAGGCAGTGCACCTCGCCGGCCCGGACCTCCAGGTCGACGCCGTCCAGTGCCCGGACGCCGGGAAAGGTCTTGACGATCCCCGACATCATCAAGAGCACTTCGTCCGTGGGGTTACTCACGCGGGCGCCTCCTCTTCTTGGGTCTGGACGACGGGGACGACGGTGGGGTCCTCCAGCACCCGGCGCAGCGACGCCAGCGCGCCGCCGGTGGTGGCCGCGGTGAAGCCGAGCCGCGAGCCGACCACCCGGGCGCCGCCGGCGCCCGGTGCGAGGACGTAGGCCACGACCTGGTTGCGGATCGGCTCGACCAGCCACTCGGGCAGCGCGGCGAAGTAGCCGCCGAGCACCACGACGGACGGGTTGAGCAGGTTCACCAGGTACGAGACGCCGACACCCAGCGCGATGGCGATCTGGTGCAACGCGTCGAGCGTGCGCCGGTCGTGTGCTTCCGCCCGGGAGCGGATCATGCGCATGCGCTGGTCGAGGTCGAGTGCGGGGTCGCGGATCGGGTCCTCCGGGTCGGCACAGGCGTGCAGCAGCGCGCCCAGCCCGACCTGGGTCTCCCAGCAGCCGCGGCGGCCGCACGAGCAGTACGGTCCGAGCGGGTCCATCGCCATGTGGCCGATCTCGCCGGCGAACCCGCCGACGCCCCGGATCAGCCGGCCGCCGGCGACTACGCCGCCGCCGATGCCGAAGTCGCCGGTCAGGTAGACGAGGTCGGCGACGTCCATGGTGGCCAGTTCGGCCATCGCGCCGAGGTTCGCGTCGTTGTCGACCACGATCTGGTCCAGCGGCAGGTCCGTGCGGGCGGCGAGGCCGTCGGCGAGCGCGACGTCCCGCCAGCGCAGCCGCGGCGAGAACGTGACGGTGCCGGCGCGCGTGTCGACCAGGCCGGGGACGGAGACGGTGACGCCGATGGCGTTCTTGAGGCCGGTCATCGCGTCGGTCGCGAGGTCGGCGAGCACGTCCAGCGTCCGCTCCGGCCCGGCGTTCGGCACGTCGATGACGGCCTTCCGCCGGAAGAGGACCTCGCCGCCGAGGTCGGTCACGAGCGCGCCGGCGTGCCCGACGTGCACGTCCAGACCCACCCCGCACACCGCGTCCGGCCGCAGGTCGACCAGCTGACCGGGCCGGCCCTGCCCGCCGGCGGAGACCCCGGCGTCGTGCACGAGCCCGCGTGCCTCGAGGTCGGTGACGAGGCTGGAGACGGTGGCCTTGGAGAGCCCGGAACGGACCGCGAGCTGTGCCCTCGAGAGCGCCCCGTGCTCCCGCAGGGTGCGCACGAGCAGCGCGAGGTTCCCTCGGCGCAGACCTGCCTGGTCTGCGGGGCGACTCTGGGCCACCGGTGCTCCACTTCGTTGAGTGCCCGATCGAAGACCGGTGCTCTAACTCACAAAGAAGACTGTCTCAGCGGTACATAGGTCCGCAATAGTCCGATTGGGGCAACCTCCAGCCACTTCTTTCGCCGAAAACCATCAAAAGTGCTGCCACTCCCACACGAAGTACCCCCCACCCCCCGCGTGTCCAACGCCCCGAACCCGCGTGTCCAACGCTCCGAACCCGCGAGTCCAACCGAACGGACCCGCGAGTTCAACAAAACCGAACACGCAGCTGATCCGGTGTGGCCGGGTTTGTTCAACTCGCACGGCACGGACGTTGAACTCGCGAGGTGCGGGCGTCGGACACGCGGGGCACGAGCGTTGAACTCACGCGGCACGAGCGTCGGACACGCGGGGCACGAGCGTTGAACTCACGCGGCACGAGCGTCGGACACGCGGGGCACGAGCGTTGGACACGCGAGGTGCGCACGTTGAACTCACGCGGCACGAGCGTTGAACTCGCGGGAGCGGGGGTTGGACACGCGCGGTGCGGGGGTTGGACACGCGGGGTTGGGTTAGTTCATGGGGGTGAAGGCGCGGTCGGTTGCTGACCATGCGGCGCCGGTGACGCCGGCGATCTCGCCCAGTTCTGAGAGGACTATCGGGAGGTTGCCCGTGGCCAGGGGCAGGGAGCGGCGGTAGACCGAGCTGCGGACCTCGGCCAGCAAGGGGTGGCCGAGGCGGGAGACGCCGCCGCCGATGACTACTATGCCCGGGTTCAGGAAGCTGACCAGCGACGCCACCACGTGCCCGAGGCGGCGGCCGCCCTCGCGGACGAGGTTGGCCGCGGCGAAGTCGCCGGCCGTCGCGGCCTCGCCGACGTCCATGGCGGACAGCCGGCCGCGCTCGGCCAGTTTCTCGGCGAGCATGGTGGAGCGACCGGAACGGGCCAGGGTCAGCGCGTCCCGGGCCAGCGCCGAGCCGCCGAAGTAGGCCTCCAGGCAGCCGACCTCCCCGCACGCGCACGCGGGGCCGTAGTCGTCGAGGCGGATGTGCCCGATGTCGCCGGCCGTGCCCGCGACCCCCCGGTACACCTTGCCGCCGAGGACGATGCCGCACCCGATGCCGGTGCCGACCTTCACGAAGATGAGGTCGTCGAGCGAACGCGCGACACCCGCGTGCCGCTCGCCGAGCGCCATGACGTTGACATCGTTGTCGACGGTGACCGGGCAGTCCCACTTGCCGGCCAGCTCGTCACGCACGGGGTACCGGTCCCAGCCGGGCATGATCGGCGGCGCGACGGGCATGCCGTCGCGGAAGCTCACCGGGCCGGGCAGGCCGATGCCGGCGCCCATCAGCCGGCCGGGCACCTTCTCCAGCACGCGCGCGGCCAGGTCGACGACCCGGCCGAGGACAGGCGTGGGGCCCAGCCGGACCTCGCATTCCACGCTCTCGATGGCCAGCACCTCGCAGCGTCCGTCGGTGACGGCCACGTTGATCGAGGTCGCGCCCACGTCGGCGGCGATGAACCGCAGGTCGTCGGCCAGGTGCACGAGCGTCGACCGCCGCCCACCGCGGCTGGCGGCGGGCCCGCCGATCTCCACCAGGCCGGTGTCGATGAGCCTCGTCAGCTCACCGGTGAGCTTGGCGCGCGGCAGGTCGAGCCGCTCCCCGAGCGCGACGCGCGACATCGGTCCTTCGTCACGCAGCAGCGCGAGCAACCGCGACTGCTGCCGCGAGGACACCTTCACCTGCTGGCCGGTGCTCGGCGCGTTCACATGTCCAATCTAACCCTCGAACGGGTACTCCCGTCCTAGACTGCGCGCCGCCACGTCTCGACTGCCTGATCGAGTTCACCCGAAAGGAGGTTTGCGAGCGCTCGCTAGCAAAGCCCTTTTCCCCCGGTTTCGAGAGGGTCACGGTTTAGACATGACTGAGAAGTCCTAGGCTGACATCGTGCGCCTTGCAGCCACCAGGTTCGTGCCGGCCTTCATCCTGACGCTGTGCGCCCTGGTCATCTCCGCAATTGTCGCCGCTCCGGGCGCCGTTGCCGCGCGCAACGCACGTCACGGGCAGCCGACCACCGAGAACAAGGACTCCGCGCGGGCGGCGTGCCAGCACCAGCCGGTTCCGCCGCCGCCGATCGACACGTCGGAGGAGCCGCCACCAGGCAGTCCCAGCCCCGAACCACTCCCTGTACCCAAGGACCCGGTCGGTGGGGCTCGGATGGGTGAATGCGGCATCGTCCAGCCCGACGGCAGCGCGCCGCCGCCCGCTGTGACCGCCGCCACATGGGTCGTGTCCGACCTGGACTCCGGCGACGTGCTCGCCGCCAAGGACCCGCACACCCGCGAGCGCCCGGCGTCGCTGATCAAGGTCCTGCTGTCCATCGTTGTCATCCGCGAGCTGCGTCCGGACCAGGTCATCACGGGCACGCAGGAGGACGCGAACCAGGAGGGCACGAAGGTCGGCCTCGGGCCGGGCGGCCAGTACACGGTGGACCAGCTGCTGCACGTACTGGTCATGCGCTCCGGCAACGACGCGGCGCACGCGCTGGCCCGCGCGCTCGGCGGCGTGGACGCGGCCGTCGACAAGATGAACGCGCTGGCCAAGGAGCTGGGCGCCCTCGACACCCGCGCCGCGACCCCGTCCGGCCTGGACGGTCCGGGCATGACGACGTCGGCCTACGACCAGAGCCTGATCTTCCGGGCCGCGATGAAGCACGAGGAGTTCGCGGCCGCGGCGAAGACCCAGAAGGTCGACTTCCCCGGCTACGCCGGCCGGCCGGGCTTCCAGGTCAACAACGACAACCAGCTGCTCCGCCAGTACGACGGCTTCCTGGGCGGCAAGACGGGCTTCACCGACGACGCCCGTCACACCTACGTGGGTGCGGCGGAGCGCAACGGCCGGCGCCTCGCGGTGGTCCTGCTCCGCGGCGAGCGGAACGACAACAAGCCCCTGGCCAGCCAGGGCGCGCTGCTGCTGGACTACGGCTTCAGCCTGGCCGAGTCGAAGGCCAAGCCGGTGGGTGAGCTGGTCAGCAAGTCCCCCGAGGCCCAGCCCAAGGGCACGAAGCAGCAGCAGACCAACGCGGTGAGCGAGCCGGTGAAGGGCGGCAGCACGTCCACGCGGGCGTCGTCGGCGGCCTCGGACCGGTCGGCCTTCGGCAACGTCGGCCTGCCGCTGGTCATCCTGGCGCTCATCGCGATCGCGGTCGCCGTCGGGCTGTGGCTGCGCCGCCGCCGGGACCGCATCGCGCGGGCCAACCGCACGGCCTCCTGAGGTCTGCCGTCCCGCGGGATGGCAGACCCGTCAGGGCTTCCTGCGCCTGCCCCACAACAGCCCCAGCAGGGCTCCCGCGCCGACCAGCCCGGCCGCACCGCTCGCGGTCGGCCCCCTGCGGACGATCATCCGCGGCCTGATCACCGCGGGCGGCGGCGGTTCGGGCAGCTCGACGACGTTCTCCCGCGCGGTGGCCGTCCAGGCCGTGATGAACAGCAGGAACCGCGACACGAAGTTGGCGAACAGCAGCAGACCGATGATGGGGCCGAAGAGCTGTCCGGAGGGCGAGTCCGACACGGTCGCCAGGTAGACCGCGAAGACCTGCTTCAGCAACTCGAAGCCGACGGACGCGGCGGCGGCGCCGCGGATCGCCGACTTCGCGCTGACCTTCTCCCGGGGCAACCGCGACAGCACCCACAGGAAGACCAACCAGTTGGCGATCAGCGACAGCACGATGGTGCCCACGCGGAACAGGAACAGCGCCCACGCGTCGTCGTCGAGCCCCATCCAGCGGAGCAGCAGGTCGCCGAGGCCGCTCCCGGCCGCGGAGAGTCCGAACGAGACCGCCAGCGCGAGCCCCAGCCCGAACAACGCCAGCAGGTCCTTGACGGCGGTGGACAGGAAGGGGCGTTGTTTGTGCTCCAACCCCCACTGCGCGGTCAACGCGTCCCGCAGGTTCGACATCCACCCGAGGCCGGAGTACAACGCGGCCAACAAACCGATGATGCCCACGGTTCCGCGTGACTTGATCGCCTCGTCGACCACGTCGTTGATGGTCTTGGCGAGCCCGGCGGGGACGGCCTCGGTGATTCCGTTTTTCATTTCCGCCAGGAGGGCGGCGTTGCCGACCAGCACGAACCCGGCGACGGCGAACGCGATCATCAACAATGGGAACAGGGAAAGCACGCTGAAATACGTGATCGCGGCGGCGTAATGGTTGCCGTAACGCTCGCTGAACGCCTCCTGCGCGCGCATGAGGTGGTCAAGCCACGGCCGCTCCCGCCGCTGCCGCGCCAGGAACGATTCTTTTTTGTCCGCCGCCACAGCTGAACGTTAGCCGCGCCGGACCTGCACCGCACGTTATGCCGGCGCGAGGAACCCCAGCTTGTCGTAGGCCCGCGCCAGCGTCCGCGACGCGACCTCGCGCGCCTGCTCCGCACCCCGCGACAGGACCTTGTCCAGCTCGGCCGCATCGTCCAGATAGGACCTGACCCGCTGCTGCACCGGCGTCAGGAACTCGACGAGCGCCTCGGCGACGTCCTTCTTCAGGTCGCCGTAGCCCTTGCCCGCGTAGTCCTCCTGCAGCTGGGTGGTGGTCCGGTCGGTGAACGCCGAGAGGATCACCAGCAGGTTGGACACGCCGGGCTTGCGCTCGGGGTCGTAGACGATGTCCCGCTCGTTGTCGGTGACCGCGGACCGGATCTTCTTGGCCGACACCTTCGGGTCGTCCAGCAGGTCGACGATGCCGGCCGGCGAGGACGACGACTTGCTCATCTTCGAACCCGGGTCCTGCAGGTCGTAGATCTTGGCGGCGTCCTTGAGGATGTACGGCTCGGGCAGCACGAAGGTGCGGCCGAAGCGGGAGTTGAAGCGCTGCGCGAGGTCGCGGGTCAGCTCCAGGTGCTGGCGCTGGTCCTCGCCGACGGGCACGTGGTTGGCCTGGTAGCAGAGGATGTCCGCGGCCTGCAGCGACGGGTAGCCGAACAGGCCGAGCGTGATCCGGTCCTGCGCCTGCTTGGCCGACTTGTCCTTGAACTGCGTCATCCGGCTGGCCTCGCCGAAGCCGGTGAGGCACTGCATCACCCAGCCGAGCTGCGCGTGCTCCGGGACGTGGCTCTGCACGAACAGGGTGGCGCGCTCGGGGTCGATGCCCAGCGCCAGCAGCTGCGCGGCGGAGACCCTGGTGCGTTTGCGCAGCAGCTTGGGGTCGTGCTCGACAGTGATGGCGTGCAGGTCGACCACGCAGTAGAACGTCTCGTGCGTCTCCTGCAGCGCGACCCACTGGCGCACCGCGCCCAGGTAGTTGCCGAGGTGGAAGGAGTCGGCCGTCGGCTGGATCCCGGAGAGGACGCGGGGGCGACGTTCCTGCGTTTCCGTCACGCGGCGATTCTGCCAGAGGTCAGACGGCGGCCTTGTCCTGCTGGGTCTTCTGAGTCTGGTGCACCTGCTGGACCTGCTGGGCGGCGAGGACTCCGCGGCGGTGGTGCCGCAGCAGGCCGGTCACGAGCCCGCCGAGCCCGACGACGATCGCGGCCACGCCAACGGGGCCGATGGGGAACTGCATGTTCGACGCGGCGACACCGTCCGCCGTGCTCGCACTCGCCGCGACTGCTCCGGCCACCAGGGCGACCGGCACCAGGGTCAGGACCACACTCAGCCGAAATAACCTGGCGACCGCCAAGGCAACTCGGTTGCGCACTGGTGCGCCTCCTGCGCTCGACACCATCGGGTGACCCCCGTTTAGAGGGCTACCGGTCGGGGAACTCCACCGTCCGTGCTGGTGGCTTAGCCCAATCGGTACGTGGCGGGAGAGTAGTCCTCCCGCTGTGCCCGCGATCACGCGGGGCCGGCGGCACTCTGCTGACCAGGAACAACCCACCCGTTCCGGGTCGCGTCGTCGATCAGGGTCGCCATCGCCCCACCCAGCGCCGCGGACGCCTCGCCGATGTGCGCCGTCCGGGTACGCACCGTGTCGGCGGTCACACCCGGCGTGCGCCACGTGCCGCCGCCGGCCATCCAGTTGAGCAGGTTGGGCTCCAGCCGGTCGACGGCCTTGGCGAAACGGGCCTCGGGGGTGACGCGGGCCTCGAACTCGTCCCAGAGCGAGCGGAACTCGCGGGCCTGGTCGTCGGGCAGCAACCCGAAGAGGCGTTCGGCGGCCTCGGCCTCCCGCTGGGCCTGGCTGACCCGCAGCGCGTCGTCGTACAGGGGCGTGTCCCCGGCATAGATCTCGACCAGGTCATGCACGACCACGAGCTTGATCGTGTGCCCGACGTCGATGGGCTCGTCGGCGTACTCGGCGAGGACCGGCACCATGAGCGCGAGGTGCCAGGAGTGCTCGGCGTCGTTCTCCCGCCGCTCGACCGCCGCCAACGTCGACGCCCGCAACACCGTCTTGAGCCGATCCACCTCGATCAGGAACGCCAACTGCTGCCCGAGCCGCCCCCCGATGGGCAGCGGCCGGCGCTCGACAAGCAAAGGTTCGTCCACGCGGGCGACCCTGTCACACGGCGGCGGCGGTTAGGCTGTCCGGTCGTGAAGATCACCGTCCTGGGCAGCTGCGCGGCCTGGCCGGAGCCGGGGCGGGCGTGCGCCGGTTTCCTGGTGGAACACGCGGGCTTCCGCCTGGTGCTGGACCTGGGCTTCGCCACTCTGCCCCGCCTGCTCACCCACTCCCCGAACGGCGCCGTGGACGCCGTGGTGATCACCCATGCGCACAGTGATCACTGCGTCGACCTGAACGGGTTACTCCGAGTGCGCCACTACGGAGAGCGTTCGTTCCCACCGATCCCGCTGCTGTGCCCGCCGGAGGTGGTGTCCCTTGTCGATGCGATGGAGCCGTCGCCTCGGCTGACGGAGCTTTTCGAGGTGGTCGACCTGCCGGGGACGCACAAGGTTGGCCCGTTCGAGGTGCTCGGGGTCGAGCTGCCGCATCACGTGCGGAACGTGGGCGTCCGGCTCACGACGTCCCGGACCGTTGCCTATACGGGTGACACCGGCCCGTCACCGGAACTCGCCTCACTGGGCCGGCGGGCGGACCTCTACATCATGGACGCCACGCTCCAGCAGCTCCCACTGGAAGGCCCGCGGAACCTGCTGACGGCGGCGGAGGCCGGCCAGTGGGCCACCGAGGCCCAGGCCCGACGGTTGATGTTGACGCACTTCTGGCCGGGCAGCGACCGTGGCGTGTCACTGCGGCAGGCCGGCGAGCACTTCGCCGGGGAACTGCTGGCCGCGGAGGAAGGCCTGGTCATCGACCTGGACTAGCCGACCAGTCGCGGCACTCCGCCAGCGTCCGTGCCGCACACCCCCGGCACCGCCCGTAACCCCTCCGGCCCCCGCCGCTCAGCTGTGGACAACTCCGTCAGCTGTGGATGACTAGCACTTGGTGGCGTCCAGCGGGCGGATGTACTGCACCGACACCCAGTGGCCCTCGCTGAGTTTGCGGAAGCCGTTCTGGATCTCCTTGCTCGCGTCGGACTGCTCGTCCTTCGCCAGTTCGTCGACCACGTTCGCCGGGTCCACGACCGGGGCGGAGCGGACTCGGACGCCGTCCTCGGTCGAGGCCACGCGGCAGGTCAGCGTCGTGGTCTCACTGGAGGTCGGGTTCTGCTGTGCCTGTTGGTCCTTGCCCTGCACGTACAGCACCCCCACGGCCGCGAGCAGCGCGACCGTGACCACCGTTCGCTTGCCGGTCAACTTCACCTTCACCGGTATCGCTCCTCAGGCAGCGCACGACGATTTCTCCTGTCAGGTATAGCTCAGGCGCATGGAGAATCGAAAGAGTCTGGGCCTAAAACACTCTCGGGTAGCAACGAGGGGAGGGCGAACATTACGCTCCGTACAGAAAATGCCGCGCCCCACATAAGCGTGCGGACGCGGCATTTGTCAATTCGAATCAGGCAGATGCCATCCTGTTCTGGAGGTTCTCGTCAAGTGTCGCGAGGAACTCCTCGGTGGTCTGCCATTCCTGGTCCTTGCCGATGAGCATGGCCAGGTCCTTGGTCATCTTGCCGCTCTCGACGGTTTCGATGATCACCCGCTCGAGCGTCTCCGCGAAGCCCACGACCTCCGGTGTGCCGTCCTGCTTGCCCCGCGCCTCGAGGCCGCGGGTCCACGCGAAGATCGACGCGATCGGGTTGGTCGACGTCGGCTTGCCCTGCTGGTGCTGGCGGAAGTGCCTGGTCACGGTGCCGTGGGCGGCCTCGGCCTCGACCTTGCCATCCGGCGTCATAAGGACGGATGTCATCAGACCGAGTGAACCGTAACCCTGGGCGACGGTGTCGGACTGGACGTCGCCGTCATAGTTCTTGCACGCCCAGACGTAGCCGCCCTCCCACTTGAGCGCGGCGGCGACCATGTCGTCGATGAGCCGGTGCTCGTAGGTCAGGCCGGCGGCGTCGAAGTCGGCCTTGAACTCCGCGTCGAAGATCTCCTGGAACACGTCCTTGAACATGCCGTCGTAGGCCTTGAGAATCGTGTTCTTGGTCGACATGTAGACCGGGAACTTGCGCTCCAGGCCGTACCGCAGCGACGAGCGCGCGAAATCCTCGATGGACTTGCGGTAGTTGTACATCGACATCGCGACGCCGCCGCCCTCCGGGTACTGGGCGACCTCGAACTCCATCGGCTCGCCGCCGTCCGCGGGGGTGTAGGTGATCGTCAGCGTGCCGGGGCCGGGCACCTTGAAGTCGGTGGCCTTGTACTGGTCGCCGTGGGCGTGACGGCCGATGATGATCGGCTTGGTCCAGCCGGGCACGAGCCGCGGGATGTTCGAGATGACGATCGGCTCGCGGAAGATCACGCCGCCGAGGATGTTGCGGATCGTGCCGTTCGGGCTCCGCCACATCTTCTTCAGGCCGAACTCCTCCACGCGGGCCTCGTCCGGGGTGATCGTGGCGCACTTCACACCGACGCCGTGCTTGGCGATGGCGTTGGCGGCGTCGACGGTCACCTGGTCGTCGGTCGCGTCGCGGTGCTCGATACCCAGGTCGTAGTACTCAAGGTTGACGTCCAGGTACGGGTGGATCAGCTTGTCCTTGATGAACTGCCAGATGATGCGGGTCATCTCGTCGCCGTCGAGCTCGACGACCGTCCCCTGGACCTTGATCTTGGCCATGTGCCGGGATGCTCCTCTCGCGTCTTCATTGCGCGCGTGCGTCTGTGGTAGCCCGCCCAAACAGTACACGCGTACGGGTTGTCCCGCTCAGGCGAGCCCCGACACCGCCGCGATGATCTTCTGGGTCACCAGCGGCTGCTCGCTGCCACCCATGTGCAGGGTGTTGACCGAGTACACGACGCGCCGGGTGAGGTCGCGCGAGGCGGCCATGCCGTCGTTGTAGCCGGGGCGGTCGCCGGTCTTGCCCCAGAACTCGAGGTCCGCGACCTGGAACCGCGCGAGGCCGTGACCGAGGTAGGCGGGCTGGGGCTCGGCGTTGGCGTCTGGGTCGTAGAGGTTCACCTTCGGGACGTCGAACAGCAGCGCCGTCTCCTTCGCGGGCAGCAGGCGGCCGGACATGAGCGCGGTGAGGAACCGGTCGAGGTCGGGGGCGTTGGAGATCATCTCGGCGGCGGACCACTGGTAGGTCGGGTTGGCGTCGGTGACGTCCACATAGGACCCGTCGGCTCGCAGCTCGTACCCGTGGGCGTGCGGGCCGTGGATCTTGGTGTCGGTCCCCGGGACGGTGGTGGCCGTCAGGTGCAGGGGCCGGATGATGCCGTCGCGGATCACGTCGCCGTAGGGCCGGCCGGTGACCTTCTCGATGACCGCGCCGAGGACCAGGTAGTCGATGTTCGCGTAGTTCTGCCGCGTGCCCGGCGGGAACAGCAGGGGCTTGAGCGTGCCGTCGTCGGTGTGGAAGGAGACGTCGAGCAGCTGGCGCGGGGTCCAGGTGTCGAAGCGGTGCACGAGGAACCAGCTGGGGTCCTTGTGGGGGATGTCCGAGGAGGGGAGGCCGGAGGTGTAGGTGAGGAGCTGGTCGATGGTGATCGGCGCGTACTCGGCGGGGAGGAGGTCGGGCGCGTAGGACCGCACGGTCCGGTGGAGGTCGAGCTTGCCCTTGGCGACGAGCTGGAGTGCGGCGGTGGCGGTGAACGACTTGGTCATGCTGCCGATGCGGAACCTGCCGTCGATCGGCACCTTCTGTCCCGTGTGGATGTTCGCCACGCCGGAAGTGCCCTGCCAGCAGCTACTTCCGTCGCGGACCTGGAGAAGCGCGCCGCTCGCCTCGTCGTTGGGCAACCCGGCGATGGCGGCGGCGAGCTTGGCCGGGTCGAGCGGCGGCGGCTGGGCGGCGGACTGGGTTTCCGCGGACCGGGTTTCCGCGACGGCCGGCGCGAAGGCGGGGGCGGCGCCGAACGTGAGCACGGTGGCGGTCAACAGGGTGATGGTCTTTCGCATGGTTCACAGCCTGCTGGCCGGAGCGTGCGCTGCCATCGGGGCGAACCCCGGTTCCGCCTCAGGGTTTGGCCTCCGGCCCCCGATTCCATTGTCCCACGCGGTACCGACAGATCCGGGGTTGTGGACGGGTCGCCTGTGGACGGGCCGAAACCGTCGGAGCCTGCCTGCCCGGCTTCAGCGCGCGGCCCACTCCTCGGCCAGCATCGCGAACACGACCTCGTCGGTCCACTCGCCCTTCACGAACTCGTTCTTCACGAAGTGGGCCTCCTTGCGTAGGCCCAGGCGGGTCATCAGGCCTGTCGAGGCGTCGTTGCGGGCGTCGGCGCGGCCGATGATCCTGTGGAGGTTCAGCTGTTCGAAGCCCAGCCGCAGCACCTCCGTCGCGGACTCGCGGGCGTAGCCCTTGCCGTGGTGGCGCGGGTCGAACACGAAGCCGAACTCGCCCGTTCTGTCCCACTGGGACAGCCACGCCAGGTTCACGTCGCCGAGCAGTGCACCGGTCTCCTGGTGCTCCACCGCCAGGACCAGCACGTCCCCCTCCTTCTCGAGGGTCGGGTGCTCGATCCGGTACCTCAGCGACGCCTTCGTCTGTTCGCGGTCGCGCGGGGGCCACATCAGGTAGCGGGCCACCTCGGGCAGTTGCTGGTACGCGTGCACCGCGTCGAGGTCGGCCTCGGTGAACGGGCGGAGGAGCAGGCGGTCGGTCTTGATCGGATAGTCAGGTCGGAGCACGTCGCCACGCTAGCCCACCTGCGTGGGTCGCGCGGCGGGAAGCGCGTGCCATGATGGCGCCATGGCGATCTGGCTGACCACGGACTCCGAGGCCAACGAGCTGCTCGACCGCGAGCCGCTGGCCCTGCTCATCGGCATGCTGCTGGACCAGCAGATCACGATCGAGACCGCGTTCGCCGGGCCGCGCAAGATCCTCGACCGGGTCGGCTCGCTCGACGCGCGCACGATCGCCGAGTACGACCCGGAGAAGTTCGCCGCGTTGTGTTCGACGCCGCCGGCCATCCACCGCTTCCCCGGTTCGATGGCCAAGCGGGTCCAGGCGCTGTGCCAGGGCCTGGTCGAGGAGTACGGCGCCGACGCGGCCGCGGTGTGGACGGCCGGCAACCCGTCGGGCGCCGAGGTGCTCAAGCGGCTCAAGGCGCTGCCCGGCTTCGGCGACGTGAAGGCGAAGATCTTCCTCGCCCTGCTCGGCAAGCAGCGCGGCCTGACGGCGAAGGGCTGGCGGCAGGCCGCCGGCGAGTTCGCGAAGAAGGGCTCGCACCTGTCCGTCGCGGACATCACCGACGAGGCCAGCCTGCAGGAAGTCCGCGCCTACAAGAAGCAGATGAAGGCCGCCGCCAAGGCCGCGAAGGCCTAGCCGGTCAGCGGGAAGCGGGCGGCCAGCTCGCCGAGTTCCTCGCGGTCGTCGTCGGTGAGGGGAACGCGGCCGGTGCCCTTCAACGCGTAGGTGAGGTCGTCCCAGGGGACCGTGCTGCCCAGGAGGCCGTCGAGGACGTGGCGCACCGGCGCCAGGTCGGGCACCGGGCTGCCCGGCAGGTCGACGGTCATGTCCAGGTAGTGGACCAACGCCTCGAACTCCAGCGTGGCCACGAAGTGCTGGGTGCGCAGGACGTGGCCCTGGGTCGTGACCAGGTCGAACGGGCAGGCGCGGGCGGCACGCACGGCCGCGCCGGCGGTGTCCCGCCACTCCCGGCCGAGCGCGCCGTCGGAGTAGGCGGACGCGACGATCCGGACGTGCCGGGCGTGCCGCGCGTAACCGTCACCGCCGGGCTGGAACGCCTGCCAGTAGGTGACTTCGTCGACGTCCGGCTCGCCGTCGGCGGGGCTCGCGAAGGTCACGAGTGCCCGGCGCGCGTCGAGCAGCAGGTGGTAGAGGACGTCCCCGACCGTCCAGCCGGCGCAGCGGCTGTTCCGCTGCAGCTCGGCCGGGCCGAGCGTGCTGATGGTGTCACTGACCAGTGTGTAGACGGAGTCGAGCATCACTGGTGGCTGCCGCCCATGTTGGCGGTCATCGCGGTGACCAGGTTCTGTCCGTTGAACTGCACCGTCACCGAGAAGCCCGGGCCGCTGAGGTACAGCTGCGGTCCGTGGTGCTGTGCGGTGAGCCCCCGGTTCACGGCGTACGAGTGGAACGCGCGGCGGTGGTCGTACAGGCGCAGGTCGACCAGGCTCTGCTGCAGCACGCGCGTCACCCGCGGGCCCTCCGGCGCGGGCAGGACGAACTCCGGGTGCTCGATCAGGAACCCGGCCCGCGTCCCGCCGCCGACGGGCCCCTGGTAGCCGGTCCATCGCTGGGACACGGCCTTCGCGGCCTCCATCATCAGCGACGTGACGTGGGCGGGGTCGGTCGGGGCGCCCGGCAGCGCGTCGAACGGGACCTCCGGGTTGGACAGTTCGGGGATGTCGTGGCGCTCGCCGAACTCGCGGACGAACTTGGCCAGCTCCAGCAGGTCCTCGCGGTAGCCGAACGGGTTGGCCCACGACCACAGCCAGGACTTCGGGCCGGGGGCCGCGCTGCCGAGCAGGTGCACCTTGGTGCAGGTCAGCGGGTGCTCACCGGTGAACGAGAACCTGGGCTCGGCCAGGTCGGTCTCCCAGGAGTGTTCGCCGATCGTCTCGGACAGGTGGAGCTGGTGTTCGAACGACAGCAGCGCGGCGTCGTCCTGGAGGTCGAGAAAGGTTGGCACGGGCGGGACGCTACCTTCCCGCCCCGACAGTCACCGTCGCCACGGTCATCCGATCGGCTTGCGGGCCACCACCGCGGCGCTGCACTCCTCGACCTGGCTCAACGGGCGCAGAAGCGGGCCGTCCGGCCACCAGAGGTCCGACAGCACGATGTCCGGTTCCAGGCCGGGCCCCGGCGGGATGATCTCCAGGCCGGGGATGAACTTCATCAGCTCCGCCTTCGTCCGGAAGCGGCCGGAACCCATGGGGCTGTGGATGAACACGTCCTCCATCCGCGTGGCGAGCGCCTGGTGCTCCGGGGTCTCCGGGTTGTAGAAGTGCGAGATGGCGACGAAGCTGCCGGGCGCCAGCGCCTCGATGTACTCCCGCATCAGCTCGCCGCCGTTGTCGGCCGTGTAGTGGTGCAACGTACCCACCTGCAGCAGCGCGATCGGCTCGTCGAAGTTGAGGTGCCTGCACACCTCCGGGTTCTGCAACACTTGCTGCGGCTGGAAAATATCCGCCGAGACGAAGTTCGTGTAGTCGTTCTCCTCCAGCAACGCGTTGCCGTGCGCGATGACCACGGGGTCGTTGTCGACGTACACGACCCGCGCCTCCGGGGCGATGCGTTGCGCGACCTGGTGGGTGTTCTCCGCCGTCGGCAGGCCGGAGCCGCAGTCGAGGAACTGGCGGATGCCGCCCTGGTCGACCAGGAACCGCACGGCGCGGATCAGGAAGTTCCGGTTCGACCACGCCAGGTCCTGCGCCTCGGGCGCGACCTTCTTGACGCGCTCGAACACCTCTCGGTCGATCGCGTAGTTGTCCTTGCCACCGAGGAACGCGTCGTAGACCCGCGCGATACTCGCTCGGGTCGGGTCCACTCCAACCGGGACCCTGCTCGGCGCCTCGTACTGGGACGCGGCCTTCGTCATGACGACCTCACAGACGCAGTCTGAGTTGAAAACCAGTCAAGCGTAGCGAGGCGTACGGGCCGGGAAAACGCGGCCGATGATCTTTGAAAATGCGCGTGCATCTGCACCTGCGCAGGTCGGGAAGCCTGACTGACCATGGGCTTTGCCTTGTGGGCCAGGCAGAACGTCACCCTGTTGGACTAGCAACAACACCCGACTGAATTACCGGCGGACACCCGAATGCGATGAAGGCGTCCTTCAGCGCATCGGCAGCCGGCCTGCCGGGGTCAGGCCGTCGAAGACGATGGCGAGCATGCGCGCTCGTACCTCCTCGTCGAGGTGGGCCTGCGCGGCGGCACGGGAGGTGGCGACCAGCAGGGCGTAGACCTCGGGCAGCTCGGCGTCGTCGCGGACGGCGCCGGTCTGTTGGGCCCGCCGCAGCAGGGCGCCGAACGCTCGGCGCAGACCGAGGGATGCCGTGGCGGCGTCTCCGTCGGTGTCCCCGGCCAGGTCCTGCAGTGCCTCGCCGATGGCGATCTTGGTTGCCGCGTCGGCGACGAGGTGGCTGAAGAAGTCGAAGAACGCCGTCCCCGCGTCCGCCACGTCGAGCAGCGCCTCGGCGTGCTCGCGCAGGCGGTCGAACCGCCGGACGAGGACGGCCTCCACCAGCGCCGCCTTGGTCGGGAAGTGGCGGAAGACGGTCGCGATGCCGACCCCGGCCAGGCGCGCCACCTCCTCGGTCGACGCGGATCTGCCGCCCCTGCCGAAGACTTCCTCGGCGACGTCGAGGATGCGCCCACGGTTCGTTCGCGCGTCGACGCGCTGGGCACGTCCGGTCTCTCGCTCGCTCATCCCTTTGACATCCGAAGTCGGGACTCCATATATTCGGAGTCTGGACTTCGGATCGTACTCCACCGACAGGAGAACCCCATGCCCCTCAGCCCGCGGGAGGTCTTCCTCGCGCTCGTCAACGGTGTCGCGGACGGGCGCTGGGAGGAACTGCCCGACCTGTACGCGGCGGAGACCGACGTCGTGCACCCGTTCGACCCGCTCCGCGGCCCCGCGCTGCGCAGCCGTGCCGAGCTCCGGGAGCACTTCAGGCCGACCGGCACCGGCCCGCGCCTGGACCGTCGCCCGGCCAACATCACCATCCACGAGACGACCGACCCCGAGGTCATCGTCGCCGAGTTCGAGTACCGGGGAACGGTCGTCGAGACCGGCGAGTCCTTCGCGCAGCCGGGCATCTTCGTGCTCCGCGTGCGCGACGGGGAGATCGTCAGCTCCCGCGACTACTTCGACCACGTCACCGGCGCCGCGGTCCGTGGCCAGCTCGAATCCCTTGTCGCGGCGGTGAAAGCCCGCCGGTCCGCTTGATCCCTCCTGCGAGGGACCAGGTTCGCTCGCGTGCGTGACGACCTCGGCCGCCCGCGCCCCTAGCTTCGCGGCATGAGGAAATTCATCCACGTCACCGCGGTCGCACTGGCCGTCGCGGGCGTGTTCACCGGCACCGCGTCCGCCCAGGGAGCCCAACCGCGGGACGGCACACGGGCCCTGCTGTCCGCGTTCGACAACCACCGCATCGTGGCGTTGGGGAACCCCTCCGTCGGCACCTTCGCCCTCGACCTGATCGCGAGTCCCCGGTTCCCGGACAAGGCCGACGACATCGTCGTGGAGTGCGGCAACGCCTTCTACCAACCGGTTCTGGACCGCTACATCGCCGGCGAGGACGTGCCGATCGCCGACGTACGCCACGTCTGGCGCGACACCGCCCAGCCGTACTGCGGCTTCTCCTCCTTCTACGAGACGCTCTTTCCCCTGGTGCGCAGGATCAACGAGAAGCTGCCGGCCGCGAAGAAGCTGCGGGTGCTCGCGGGCGAACCGCCCCTCGACTGGCGCACGGTGACCGGGCCGCAGGACCTCGAACAGGACCGCGACGGGCACATCGCCGCGGTGGTGGAGCACGAGGTGCTCGCCAAGCACCGCAGGGCGTTGATGGTGTACGGGTGGCGCCACCTCGCGCACGGCCAGGGCTCCAACGCCGTGTCGAGGATCGAGCGGGACTACCCGGGCGCGGCCTACGTCGTGGTCTACCACCGCCGGTTCGAGCGGGACAACGACCGCCTGGAGGCACGGATGGCGTCCTGGCCGGTTCCGTCGCTCCTGCCGTTCCAGGGCACCTGGCTGGGCGCCCTCGACGCGAGCTACTTCCCCGACATGGAGGAGGTCCCGCCCGGGCAGCACGGCATGCCGGGCATCGACGCCTACCTCTACGTCGGCCGCCGGGACGTGCTGCTGGCCGATCCCGTCTCGCGCTCCGTCCTGGACCAGGACTACCTGGCCGAGGTCGACCGGCGCGCGGATCTGCTGGGCAAACCGGCGGACGCCCCCACCCGCCCAGCCGCAATCCTGCGGGACGCGCGGGAGTCGAGCGTGCTCTTCTACAACTGAGCCAGGAACACCAGGTCCGCTCGCCGCAGGCGTGGCGCGATTCATCCCGAATGTGTCATGGCCAAGGACCAGCTCGACCTCTCTGCGGCGACTGGGCCTTTGCGCTGCTTTCCACTCGCACAGCCTGCATAGCGACCTTGAGGTCGTCACGACCACCTCGGGCGTAGATCTTCCACAGAAAAGCGTACGCAAGCATCTGCCTACCTAGCGACATCGACACGACGGCCACTGCGATCCAACCCATCGGCTCCTCCAACACTGTGACAGTTCCATATCTCAGGGTCGCAGGTAGATAGCTAAATCTCCACAAGACAGGCCGACGAAAACGATGTAACTTCTAACTATGTCAATCGATGGTTCCGGCACCCGAGACGATCTGATCGCCGACGCGCGGGCAGCAGGCCACGAAGTCACCGTGCGGATGATCACGGATTGGGTGGCTCGTGGCCTGCTGGATCAGCCGACCAGACAACCCAAAGGCCGTGGGCACGGCTCGAACAAGGGCCTCTACTCGCAGAATCAGCGCCGCTTGTTCATTACTCTGTTGGGGAAACGACCGTCCAACCACTTGCGCAGTCTTGCTCGCGTTCCTCTGTATCTGTGGCTCTACTGGGGCGATGACTATGTGCCAACGCGCCAGGCGATACGTGCCTTCGACACCTGGCTCGGCGACTTTCGCGTCAGCAAGGAGGCGGCGAAGCAAGCAGCTCAGCAACTCCTGGGGCGAGTTGACCATCCAGATGCCACGTCAACGGCACGTCGCGCCCTGTTGAAGGTGCTCGCCGACATCGCATACCACGGTCGCATCGATGAGGAGGCACTTAGCAAGGCAGCAGAGGCTGTCTTCGAACCCGAACATAGGTTGATCAAGCGCGCCGTCGGGCCGGTGGCCGCCCCCCTCACGACCGACAATGTCGTAAACCTTCTCAGCGTTCGCCTACAGGCCGCCCAACACTTTCGCGATGGTTTCGTGACCGAAGACCATCTTGAGCAGGCCAGGTCGTTGATCCTCGAAACACGGGCGGACTACCTGGTGGAACTTCCAGGCATGGCGTCCCAGGTCCCGGACCAACTGGTCGGCGCGTTTCAACACCCCTCAGACGAGATGAAGGCTTTGAACTGCGGCACTGATCTCCTGACCATGCTCGGCATCCAGTTGAGGATCAACTCTGGGCGACGACAAGAGCATGTGACCGAGTTCAACATCGCTTCCACGGTCCACTACCGCACCTTGCCTCACAACTGAGCCAGGAACACCAGGTCCGGCTCGCCGCGTGGGACGGGGATCGCCAGGGTTTGCACCGGGCCGAAGCGTTCGGTCAGCGCGGCCACGAACGCCGGGGCCGTGCCCGCGCTCCACACCGCCAGCACGCCGCCCGGTACGAGCGCGCGGCCGAGCATGTCCAGGCCGGCCGGGCCGTACAGCGCCGCGTTGCCGTCGTCGACCGTCCACTCCGGACCGTTGTCGATGTCCAGGCACAGTGCGGAGAACCGGCCGGCGCCGGGGAGCCACGTGAGCAGGTCGTCGCGCACCACGTGGACGCGGGGGTCCGCCAGGAGGCCCGCGTTGCCGAGGTACGCCGAGTTCCACTCGACTACCGCGGGTTCGCGTTCCACCACCACGACCTCGTCGACCGACGGGTGCGTGAGCGCCTCCCGCAGTGAGAAGCCGACGCCGAGCCCACCGACGAGCAGCCGGCCGGTGGGCATCCGGTCGGCGGCGGCGCGGACCATCAGCCGCTCGGACTCGCCGTTGCGGGTGTCCATCAGGAAGACGCCGTTGGCGATGATTTCGTACTGGTCGTCGGCCTGGCGCAGCACGAGTTCGCCGCACACACCGTCAACACGCGCAAGGACCTGCGGGATCACCCCAACAGACTAGAATCGGCGGGGCAATCCAGCCCTACCCTGGGGTGTGCTTTGGGAGGGAGTTGCACTATGCAGGCGACAGTCGGCGACCGCCTTCAGGTCCACGGTCGCATCGTGGGGAACCCCGACCGGTTGGCCGAGATCATCGAGGTGCGTGGTGCGGACGGCGGGCCGCCCTACCTGGTGCGCTACCCCGACGGTCACGAAGGGCTCGTGTTCCCGGGACCTGACTGCGTGGTCGTGAAGGACGGAACGTCATAGCGGACGCGGCACGGTAGGCGGCGCCCCACCGCGCGCCGCCTACCGGTACTGACCGCGCCCGGTCAGACCCTGGTGAGTTCGGCGATGAGTGCGTCGACGTCGAAGTGCTCGTCCTCGCGGCCGAGCGGGATGATCTCCTCGGTGGCGTCCAGGAACTCCGCGACGGCCTCGTGATCCAGCTCCAGCAGGGCGTAGCCCTCCGGCGACTCGATCTCGCAGGCCAGCATGCGCAGCCCACGCTCCTCGATGGGACGAAAGCGGACGTCGCCGACGCCGGCGGGGTCGTTCAGCCCCGCCACGAGCAGCTCGCGGGAGAACACCCACTCAACCCAGCGGTCCCGGTCCGTCTGGAACGCGGCCGTCACGGTGAACGGCTCGTCAGCACGGTAGGACCAGCGCGAACGAACAGGCGTGGTGCCGTCGTACAACGCGACGAGCTCCGCATGAATAGCTTCGGTGGTCATCTCTGGCCCCCTCCTCGGTCTCGACTGTGTCGGTCGAGGGTGAGATGCGGGAGGGGGCCGGATCTGACGACCAGCGCGGCAGGTTCATACCATCAGGTATGACCGCTACCACACGGCTAACGGCTGACCTGGGGATCTAGATAAGACCGAGCTGCTGCACGGCGTCGCGCTCCTCGGCCAGCTCCTTGACCGACGCGTCGATGCGCTCGCGGGAGAAGGCGTCGATCTCCAGGCCCTGGATGATCTCCCAGGTGCCGTTCGCGGTGCGCACGGGGAACGACGAGATCAGGCCCTCCGGCACGCCGTACGAACCGTCGGAGACGACCGCCATCGACGTCCAGTCGGTGCCGTGCACCCAGTCGTGGACGTGGTCGATGGCGGCGTTGGCGGCCGAGGCGGCCGACGACGCGCCGCGGGCCTCGATGATCGCGGCACCCCGCTTGGCGACGGTCGGGATGAACGTGCCCTTCAGCCACTCGTCGTCGTTCACGGCCGCGGCGGCGGACTGCCCGTCGACCTCCGCGTGGAACAGGTCGGGGTACTGCGTGGCGGAGTGGTTGCCCCAGATGGTCAACTTCGTGATGTCGGTCACGGCGATGCCCAGCTTCTGCGCCAGCTGCGAGAGCGCCCGGTTGTGGTCGAGGCGCGTCATCGCGGTGAAGCGGTCGGCCGGCACGTCCGGCGCGTGCGCCTTGGCGATCAGCGCGTTGGTGTTGGCGGGGTTGCCGACCACGAGGACCTTGACGTCGTCCGCCGCGCCGGCGTTGATGGCCTCACCCTGCGGCTTGAAGATGCCGCCGTTCGCTTCGAGCAGGTCGCCGCGCTCCATGCCCTTGGTACGCGGGCGGGCGCCGACGAGCAGGGCCACGTTGACGCCGTCGAAGGCGCGCTTCGGGTCGTCGGTGATGTCGATGCCGTTGAGCAGCGGGAAGGCGCAGTCGTCCAGCTCCATCGCCGTGCCCTCGGCGGCCTTCAGCGCCGGCGGGATCTCCAGCAGCGACAGCCGGACGGGCGTGTCGGGCCCGAGCAGCTGCCCGGAAGCGATGCGGAACAGCAGTGCGTAACCGATCTGGCCGGCGGCACCAGTGACGGTGACCTTGACGGCAGCCTTGCTTGCCACGGGGAAGAGCCTCCCGACTGAGAAGAGAATTCGGTGTCCGGAGGCTATCAAGCTGCGCCGACAGCGGCTTGGCCTGTGAGCAGGGAGTCAGTGCGGCCTGGGTTACACCCACTCGCCCGTCGACTGCCAGAGGCTCCGGTGCGTGCGGACCTCGATGTCGTCGGGCAGCCAGTTCGGCCGGAACGCGTGCTCGTTGACCCGCCGGTCGCCCTTGAGCGCGTCGAGCAGCCACGGGAGCCGCTTTCCCCGCACGAGCAGGACCGTCTCCGAGTACAGCTTGTCCTCCTTGTAGCCGAGGACGTCCAGGCGGTAGCGGACCAGCCCCCACTTCCGCAGCAGCGACAGGACACCCCCGGCCGCCGCCCACGCCAGCAGTTCGAGGACGGTCAGTGGCAGCAACAACACGGCCAGCAACGACTTGTAGACGAACGCGACCAGCTCGCCCTCGGCATCGAGGCTCGACTGTCCGTCGCGGCTCGGGTCGCGGGGCCACTGCCGGTGCCGGTAGCGGCCCAGAGCCCAGGCGAACAGCCGGAACACCCGCCGCCACGGCGCGAGGCGTCGGACGACGGTCCACTCCCGCATTCGGAACCCCCAGTATGAAACGTTCCACGCATTGTGCAACGCATCGGTCCACACGCGACGATTTTGCCATTGAGTCAAGGGAGCAGCCCTTCGGGTGGACTTGGTTCTCGCGGGTGTCGGACGGCTGGTTCTCGCTGGTCAACGCGCGATGATGAGGTTCGGAACACGCGAGGGAGATCGAGTATGACCATGATGCTGCAGCGGCCGGATTCCACTGTTCGGATCGAAGTGCTCGGCGAGGAGCTGCGCCGGTTGCGGGAGGCCTGCGGCCTGAAGCTGACGGAGGTCGTGGCCCGCATCGGGATCAGCGAGTCCTACCTTTCCCGGATAGAGAACGGGAGGCGGGTGCCCAACCCCGAGGATGTCGCGGCCCTGCTGGTCGTCTACGGCGTGACGGGCGAGCGACGCCTCGACCTGCTCACCTTGGCGAAGAGGGCGGGCCAACCCGGCCTCTGGCAACGGGAAGGCTCCTTCGAGTCACGCTTCGCCACTCTGAAGATCCTCGAATCGCGGGCAACTTCTCTCGTCAGCTTCGAACCATTGATGATTCCGGGGCTGTTGCAGACGATGCCCTACGCGCGGGCGAGCTTGCAGAAGACTCTCATGCTGGATGATCGAGAAGGACTCGATCAGCGCGTCATTGGGCGGATTCAGAGGCAGGGAGTGCTGCGCAAAGTCGATGCGCCGCGGCTGGTGGCGCTCCTCGGCGAGCCAGCCTTGCGCTGCCCGATCGGCGGCAGAGAGGTGTTGCGTGCCCAGCTTCGCTACCTCGTCGAGGTATCGGAACGGCCCAACGTGAGCCTGCAGATAGTGCCGACCTCGGTCGGCGGTCATCCCGGCCTCGTCGGCAGCTTCATGAGGATGAGCTTCGCCGACCGATCCAGCGTGGTGGTCCTGGAGAACCAGACCTCAAGCCTTTACCTCGAGGACCACAGTGATGTCGCTCCCTACGATCGGGCCGTGAAGACGCTGCTCACCATGGCGATCAGCGAGGAGGACTCAGTAAGGTTCGTGGCTGAGATGGCCGCAACCTTGGAGTGAACCTTGATCTGGAAGAAGAGCAGCTTCACCGCGCAGGAGAACTGCGTTGAGTTGGCTCATCTTGGTAGTGCGATCGCTGTGCGGGACTCGAAGGATCCGAGTGGCCCCGTCCTCACCTTCCCTCAGTTGCCCAGTGGGCCGCCTTCGATCGTCATGGCGACGAAGATCATGCACGCGCCGAACGCCGAGTAGGTCAACACGTCCACGCCCCGGCCGCGGATCATGATCAACCCGGCCTGGTCGTCGCGTAGCAACGCCCTCAGCGCCGCGGCCAGGAACAGGGCCACGCCGATGAGCACGGTGCCCTGCCGCCAGTGGTAGAGCACGATCCGCAGCAACCCGAACGCCACCACCGCCAGCACCATGCCGAACGGCAGGTGCGCGAGTACCGGGTGCCTGCGGCGGTGCGGGGTGGTCACGCCGCCTGCCGTTCCGCCGCCGTGACCGTGTTGGTGAGCAGCATCGCCACCGTCATCGGCCCCACGCCGCCGGGGATCGGGGCCAGCCAGCCCGCGACCTCACGCACCCCTGGGTGGACGTCGCCGACGAGGCCCTGGTCGGTGCGGGTGATGCCGACGTCCAGGACCGCGGCACCCGGCTTGACCATGTCCGGGGTGATCAGGGCGGGGTTGCCGGCGGCCGCCACGACGATGTCCGCGCGGCGGACCTCCGCGGCCAGGTCCTTCGTGCCGGTGTGGCAGAGCGTCACCGTGGCGTTCTCCGACCGGCGCGTGAGCAGCAGGCCCAGCGGGCGGCCGACCGTCACGCCACGGCCGACGACCGTCACGCTCGCGCCGGCGATGGGCACGTCGTACCGCCGGAGCAGCTCGACGATGCCCAGCGGCGTGCAGGGCAGCGGGCCCGCCTCGCCGAGGACGAGCCTGCCGAGGTTCATGGGGTGCAGGCCGTCCGAGTCCTTGCCGGGGTCGACGCGCTCCAGGGCCAGGCCCGCGTCGAGGTGGCCGGGCAGCGGGAGCTGGATGAGGTAGCCCGTGCAGGCCGGGTCGTCGTTCAGCTCGTCGATGACCGCGTGGAGGTCGGCCTGGGTGATGTCGGCCGGGAGGTCGCGGCGGATGGAGTTGATGCCCACCTTGGCGCACGCGTTGTGCTTGCCGCGGACGTACGAGTGCGAGCCCGGGTCGTCGCCGACCAGCACCGTGCCCAGCCCGGGCACGATGCCGCGCTCGGCCAGCGCCTTCACGCGCAGGCGCAGGTCGTCGAAAATCTCGGCTCGGGTGGCCTTGCCGTCCAGGATCGTCGCGGTCACGGACCCATCCTCTCACCGGCCACCGACAGCGCCCACCGACCACTCTCCGACCGCACTCCGACCAGTCTCGCCAGCCACTCTCACCGACCGCTCTCAGCGACCGCTCTCAGCGACCGCTCTCAGCGACCGCTCTCAGCGACCGCGGACGCGGATGGCGGCGATGCCGACGGCGACCATCGTCAGGCCGATGCCGACCAGGGTCGTGGCCGACGGGCCGCCGGCCGCGGGCACGAACACGTCCAGCAGGACCGCGCCGACGAGCTGACCCGCGACGGACGCCATGCCCAGCAGGAGCACGCCCGTCACCCGTACGGCTGCCACGGCCGTCATGATCGTGACGATTCCCAGTGGTCCACCGACGTACAGCCACCACTGACCGGGTGGTGTTGCCGGCCAGCCGCGGATGATCACGTCCACGACCGCCGCGAGGAGCAGCGCACAGGTCCCGACCAGGAAGTTCACCACGGTGGGCATCACGACGTCGGCGGCCGCGTCGCGTACCCGGCCGTTCATGGCGCCCTGCCAGGCGAGGCCGCATCCCGCTACCGCGGGTAGCACGGCCCACCAAAGTCCACCCGAAGCGGCGACGGCGCCCTGGTCAGAGACCGAAATAATCACCGCGATCACGGCGAGTGACGCACCGATGGCTCTGGGCAGTGTGATGGGTTGCGGTCCGCCCGGCCCGAGTCCGGCGCGGTCGACGGGCAGGCTGGACACGACCTGACCGGCCACGGTCGCGACCGTGAACACCGCCACACCGAGGAACGACACGGTGATTCCCTGGGTAGTAACCAGGAACGCACCGCACGCGCCGCCGAGCATCTGCCAGGGGCGCAATGCCCTATCACGCAGGGCTTTGCGCAAACGGCCGAAACCGGCGCGCGTGTTTGGCAGGATCGGTGCGGCGACGAGGAGCAGGACGGACCCGACCGAGAAGGAGATCAACGCGGCGAGGAGGCCGTCGTGCAGTTGGTGGCCGAGCTGGCCGTTGATGCGACCCTGCACGGCGAGCGCGACCCCACCGAGTGCGGCGAGGGCTGACCCCGCCACACGGAGTCGGGTCGGCGGATGATGTGCTGACACGGCGGTGCTCACGCCTCGCCATCCTCGCTCACGTGGCCTCCACTGGCACAGGAGGGCCAGGCTAGAGAAGCAGGCTGTGACGCCGACCGAAGGACAAGGGAAGATGTCACCGTGGCACAACCGACCCAGCTAACCCCGACTGAGCAGGACGCCCTGGTCAAGCAGATCGGGCTGGCGATGCTGCGCATCGCTCCGGAGGACTGGGAGCAGCTCACCGTCGACTACCGCGCTGTCGGCCGCTACGCCGAGTCGACCGGCAAGGTCACCTTCACCGACGGCTCGTCCGAGCCGTGGGAGATGCCGGCCGACCTGAGGGGACTGTTCGCACGCCTGCGTGCCGGCATGTACCGGGAGGGGCGCGGGACCTGGTTCAACGCCCGCTACCGCCTCGACCACCCGTCCAGTTACAACCTGGAGTACGACCGGGAGGAGCCCGGCTGGGACCTGCAGCCGCCTCCGCAGGCGTACCCGGACGACCTGCGGATGTTCCCGCGCTCGGACGACAACGTGCCGGAGTGGCTGCGCCGCCGGCTCGCGTCCGCGCCGGCCGGGCCGCCGCCGGGCGGCCCTGGGCCCGGTCCTGGGCTTGGCGCTGGTCCTGCGGGTGGCCCCGGCGCCGGTCCCGCTGGTCCTCCCGGGGGTCCGGGTGGGCTTGGTGGTCCTGGTGGGCCTGGCGGTCTTGCCGGCGGGCCTGGTGGTCCCGGTGGTCCTGCTGGTGGTCCTGGTGGGCCGCCGACGCCGCGGTTCCGCGTGGCGCGGATCTTCGACGGTCCCGGTGAGGACGGGCGCCCCTCGGTCAACCGGCCGCCGGTCGACGAGATGGACTACCAGGAGCTGCTCGACTACCTGGACGGCGCGCCGCTCGTCGGTCCGGCGCGCGGCTACGACGTGGACCGGCTGGACCCGAACGGCCAGCAGTCGGTGCCCGTCGCGTTCCACACGGACGGCACGTGGATCTGGCCGGCCGCGGTCAACTACTACTTCCGCGAGCACGAGATCGCGCCGGAGCCCGAGCTGGTCGAGCACATCCGGCGGATGCGGTTCAAGCTGGTGCCGGTCGACGAGCAGACGCGCG
>NZ_JBJMIE010000609.1:0-25742 GCF_045807065.1 Actinophytocola sp.
CCGGCAAGCATACGGGCTGCGCGTCTCATGGCCTCGGCGTGCAGGGAGGCTACCGCCTTGAACGAGGGCAGACCGCGTCCGCTGAACCACTCCGGCGGTTGGCTGAACACGACCACCGGTACGTCGCGTTCGATGTTCGTTAGGTACTCCGCGAGCTTTTCGGCACCTTCCTCACCCCGGAAGACCAACGGCTCGGTGGTGAGTGGAACATCGCGACTGTTCGCGTCGATACCGTCCTCGATCACGTCCCTCACGAAGCGAGGCGCTCCGATCACGACACCGTCGAGTGAGTCATGGGAGACCGCGTCCACATCAACCCAGAAATACGTGTCCGCGCTGTTCGTCTCGGCTCGCACCGCTGGCCCCTGCCACATTCGCAAGGTGGTGGTCCAGCGGGACTGGTCATCTCGCTTCTCGACGAATGTGCCGTTGACAACCCGTCCCACCTGAGCGTTGGGATCTTCCAACATCTCGTCGCGGAGGTGAAAACTGAACCCGTCGTCCGCCGTCTGCTCGTCGGATTGTGTGGTATTCAATAAACCGTTGGTCTTATCGCGGACCCAACTGCAGAAACGATCGCTGGCTTGATCTATCAGGCCATCTCGGCTGTCAGTCCATATCGCACGGTAGAAAACCGCCATCCGAACTTTCCTCCCAGTGCCGAAACCGGAGGAAGGCAGTCTAGTCACCGATCGTGGCGGAGCATGACACGCCACGCGTTTCACTCGAACGAGCGGTTACCGAGCCACGCCACTTCCTCAGGAGCCGCGGGGGACGGTGAGCGGGCCGCGGCGGAGTAGTTCGCGGAACTCCTTGGCGGGCAGCGCCTTCGACAGCAGCCAGCCCTGGTACGCCTCGACGCCGATGCTGCGCAGCACGTGGAACTGGGACTCGGTCTCGACGCCCTCCGCGACACAGGTCCGGCCCATCGCCCTGGCCATGTCCACCAGCGCGCGCACGACCGCGAAGTCCGACGCCTCCTTGGCCACCCCGGACACGAACGCCCGGTCGATCTTGATGATCTGCGCCGGCAGCTCCTTGAGCCGCGCCAGCGACGAGTATCCGGTGCCGAAGTCGTCGACGGCGAAGCGGATGCCGCGTTCGGTCAGCGCCTCCATGGCCTTGCGGGTGCGGGACGGCAGGTCGATGAAGCTCGTCTCGACCAGCTCCAGCACCACGCGGTCCCAGTCGATCCCCGTCTCGGCGATGGCCGAGGACACGATCTCGGTGAACTCCGGGTCGCCCGGCACCAGGCCGGCCAGGTTCACGGCCACGCCGACCCCGCCGCCCAGCACGCCGCCCGCCATCATCGGCCACTTCACGGCCTCGGCCAGCGCGGTCCGCAGCACCCAGCGGTCCAGCTCACGCAGCAGGTCGCCCTGCTCGGCGACCGGCAGGAACTCGCCGGGCGGCAGCATCCCGCGCTGCGGGTGCGGCCAGCGGACCAGCGCCTCCGCCTTCAGAATCGTCCCGTCCGGGGCGACCACCGGCTGGTAGTGCAGCACGAGCCCGTCGTTCGCGATCGCGTCGCGGAGCTGGCCCTCCAGCATCATCTGGCTGTTCGCCGAGGCGATGAGCGCCTCGCTCGCCAGCTGCACCCGGCCGGTGCCCTGCCGTTTCGCGGAGAACATCGCGGCGTCGGCGTAGCGCAGCAGGTCGGCGGCGGAGGTCTCCCGGCCGGTCGGCGTCGCCGCGCCGATCGTCGCCGACACCCGTAACAGCTGCCCGCGGACCGGCACCACCGCACGCAACAGCTGCGCGACCCGGTTGGCCAGCGCCTCGACGCCCCCGACCTCCGACACGTCCGAGCAGATCACCACGTACTCGTCGCCGGACATCCGGCCGGCCGTGCACGACGGCGGCAGCCCCCGTTCGAGGCGCCGCGCCAGCGCGATGATCAGCTCGTCGCCGACGTCGTGGCCGAGGGAGTCGTTGACCCGCTTGAAGTTGTCGACGTCGCAGAACAGCAGCGCCACCTGGTCGGCTTCCGGCCCGCCGAGCAGCTGGTTGAGCAGTTCGTTGAGGGCGGCCCGGCCCGGCAGGCCGGTCAGCTCGTCGTGCGTGGCCTGGTAGCGCAGGCGTTCGGCGGCCCGGCGGCGCTCGGTGACGTCGGAGAACACGACGAGCCAGAACCGCTGCCCGTCGTCGGCCACCGAGACCGTCACGTTCAGCTCGCAGTACACGGCCTTTCCGGACGCCGTGACCAGCACGCGCTGCCCGGCCCTGGTGTCGGCGCCCGGCCGGGACGACGCGCCGGCGAACAGCGACTGCCCGCGGTCACTCGGGTGGGTGAGGTCGGCGGCGGCCGTGCCACGTAACCGGTCGAGGTCCATCTGGAGCAGGCGGCACAACGCGTCGTTCGCGTCCACCAGGCGCTCGGCCTCGTCGAACAGCCCGATGCCGACCGGTGCGATCGCGACCAGGTCGGAGAAGCGCTGCGACGAGCGCATCATGCGCGTCTCGGTCGAGCGCTGTTCCGTGACGTCCTGGGCGGTGCCGATCATGACCGGCCCACCGTGGTCGGTGTCCAGCGCGGCACCCCGGCAGCGGAACACCTTCCGCGTGCCGTCCGGCAGCACGGCCCGGTGCTCGCACTCGACCGGCCGGCCGTGCCGCGCCAGGTCCTGCCAGCGCTGGTCCACCCACGCCCGGTCCTCGGGGTGCACCAGGCTGAGGTAATCCGTGTAGGTGATCGGCGTACCCGGTTCGACGTTGAACAGCTCGTAGAGCATCGAGGACCAGATGCATTCACCCGTCTCGGTGTTCCACTCCCAGGTGCCCATGCGTGCGACCCGCTGGGCGTCGCCGAACAGGCGCCGGTCCTGGCTCGCCCGCAGCTCGGCGGCCCGGAACCGGGTGACGTCCTGGACGGTGCCGGTCGCACGCACGATGGTGCCCGCCGCGTCGAACTCGGGCCGCGCCCTGACCTGGTAGATGCGGTCGCCGGCCGGGTTGCGGACCTCGACCTCGGTCGGCAGCGGCTCCTGCCCGGCGATCAGTCGGGCGTTGAAGACCCCGAGTACCGACTGGTCGTCGGCGAAGACCATGCGCATGGCCTCGCTGACCGTGCACTTCGCCGGGATGTCGCACATCTTGCGCATGCCCTCGGAGAAGTACGCCGAGCCGGCCACCAGATCGACACCCCAGATGCCGATCTCGGCGATCTTCTCCACTCCGGCGAGCAGTTCCAGGGCATGCTCCGGCGTCTGGGCGACCGTGTCGACCAGCGGGTCCCCGATGTGGGGCACCGTGGACTCGCCGGTCGGCTGCTCGCTGAAGAGCCGGTCGGCACGCACGACGTGCTCGGCCACCACGCCATCCTCTCGCCCGCATGCCCCGACGGGTCGGACGCAGCGCCGATCTTCCCGCCGGTGCCTTAGGCTACTCCGTCTTCTTTCGCGGCTTGCGCCACAGCTGCCGCGACTTCCGGCGCGACCCGGGGGTCGACCGCACTCGGCACGATGTAGTCCGCCGACAGGTCCTCCTGCGCCACCGCGAAGATGGCCTCCGCGGCGGCGAGCTTCATGTGCTCGGTGATCTTGCGCGCGCCCGCGTCCAGGGCACCGCGGAACACCCCGGGGAACGCGAGCGAGTTGTTGATCTGGTTCGGGAAGTCACTGCGACCGGTTGCCACGATCGCGGCATGCCTACGCGCCACTTCAGGGTGAATCTCCGGTGTCGGGTTCGACAGCGCGAACACGACGGAGTCACTCGCCATGGTGGCGATCAGCTCTTCGGGGACCGTCGAGCCGGACAGGCCGACGAACACGTCCGCGCCCCTCAGCGCCTCCGCGAGGCCGCCGCGGAGGCCGGCCTCGTTGGTGCGGGTGGCCAGCTCGGTCTTCCACGGGTTCATGCCGTCGCGGCCCTCGTGCAGGATGCCGCGCGAGTCGACCACGGTGAGGTCGCCGGCGCCGGCGGAATGCAGGATGTTCGCGCAGGCCACGCCCGACGCACCGGCGCCGGCGATGACGATCCGCTGGTCGGAGATCGGCTTGCCGAGCACCGCGTTGGCGCCCTTGATGGCCGCGAGCAGGATGATGGCGGTGCCGTGCTGGTCGTCGTGCATGACCGGGCAGTCCAGGGCCTCGATCACGCGCTTCTCCAGCTCGAAGCAGCGCGGCGCGGAGATGTCCTCGAGGTTCACCGCGCCGAACGACGGGCGCAGGCGGACCAGGGTCTCGACGATCTCGTCCACGTCGGTGGTGTCGAGCACCAGCGGGATGGAGTTGAGGCCGCCGAACGTCTTGAACAGCGCGGACTTGCCCTCCATGACCGGCAGCGCGGCGCGCGGGCCGATGTCGCCGAGGCCGAGCACGGCGGTCCCGTCGCTGACGACGGCGACGAGGCGGCTGGTCCAGGTGTACTTGTTCACGAGTGTGGCGTCCGCGGCGATCGCGCTGCTCACCTTCGCCACGCCGGGCGTGTAGGCGATGGACAGCGCACGCGAGTCGGTGATGGCGCGCGGTACCGAGACGTCCAGCTTGCCGCCCTCGTGGGCACGGAAGATCTCATCGTCGGTGATGGGCGTGTTCAGCTCGGTGGCCAGCGGGTCGTTCACGGTGGTCATTGCGTCCCTCCTGCGGGCAGATGCGGGAGCCGGGTGGCATTGCGAAAGGTTGGCTCCGCTTCCTCGCGGCGTGGTCGGACATCGATTGGGTGACACCGATGTGGGGGACCTCTGCCGGGCACGTCAGCCGCCACGCCGCTTTGTTAGGGCGAGCGACCGCGGACGCTGCGGTGTCTCACAGTGTAGACATAAGTGCGTTCGGGCGTCGCGTACCCTCCGTCGCTATGGATGTGCGGGAGCTGGCGGTCCCAGGTGCCTTCGAGTTCACCCCTCGGACGTTTCCGGACGAGCGCGGGGTGTTCGCTTCGCCGTACCAGGAGGCCGCGTTCGTGAAGGCGGTCGGCCACCCGATGAGGCTGGCGCAGTTGAACCACTCCAGGTCGCGGCGCGGGAGCCTGCGAGGACTGCACTTCGCGGACGTGCCGCCGGGGCAGGCGAAGTACGTGTACTGCCCGACCGGCGCGCTGCTCGACATCGTGGTGGACATCCGCGTCGGCTCGCCCACTTTCGGCACGTGGGACGTGGCGGAGCTGGACTCGGTGCACTTCCGCGCAGTCTACCTGCCGGAGGGCGTCGGCCACGCGTTCGTGGCGCTCGAGGACGACACGGTGATCTCGTACCTGTGCTCGACGCCGTACAACCCGCCCGCCGAGCACGGCGTCTCGCCGCTGGACCCGGCGCTCGGCCTGCCGTGGCCAACCGACCTCAAGCTGGTGCTCTCGCCGAAGGACGCCGCCGCCCCGACCCTGGCCGAGGCCGAGTCGTCGGGCCTTTTGCCCTCCTACGAGGACTGCCAGGCGCGCTACCGGGAGCTGAGAAGTCTGGGCTGAGGCCAGAGCCGGGCCACCACGACGCCGTGGACCCGCGCGGGCCCGAGGTCGCGCGAGTCGGTCGAGGCGTAGGGGTTGTCCCCCTCGACGTGCCACCCGTCCGGGTCGGCCGTGGTGGCCCGCTTGACCGACACCTGCCCAGGCCGCGTCACCCACGTGACCACCACCACATCACCCCTCCGTGGTCGCCGCCGGTTCCGCACCAACACGACGTCACCACTCCTGAGCGTCGGCGCCATGGAAGGCCCGAGCACCCGGATCCGCCGGTAGGGCAGCCACCCCAGGGGGTTCATTCGATCACCTCCGCCGTGAACGCCCAGCTTGCCGGGAGTAGTGTCCGAACTGTCGGAGCGTCAACCCTGATCAGGAGGAAAGATGCGACTCCTGTCGCGCATTCTCGGCCCACGCCTGGAGGCCACCGCACACTGCGACCTTCCGTGTGGCGTGTACGACCCGGCGCAGGCCCGCATCGAGGCCGAGTCGGTGAAGGCCATCCAGCAGAAGTACCAGGACAACGAGGACCCGGAGTTCCGCACGCGCGCGATCCTGATCGCCGAGCAGCGGAGCGAGCTGGTGAAGCACCACCTGTGGGTCCTGTGGACCGACTACTTCAAGCCACCGCACTTCGAGAAGTACCCCAACCTGCACGAACTGTTCAACAAGGCCACCAAGGCCGCCGGCGCCTCCGGCACCAAGGGCTCCATGGACCCGGCCACCGGCCAGCAACTGCTGGACTACATCGCCGAGATCGACAAGATCTTCTGGGAGACCAAGCAGGCCTGAGGCCAAGCAGTCGTAAACGACGCTGACCAGCGGATATGTGTTCCGTCGGTCGGCGTCGTTTCTCGTTGTTGGGTGACCTGCGACGGCCTGGAGACGGCCTGATCTTGGTCGCAATCGGGACCTGCCGCGTGGTCAGCTCGGTCAGCTCAGGGCAGGGATCACAAGACGAACTGGTTGGGGCTGACTGAGCCTCCGCGCATGCGTGATGCCCCCATCCTCTAGCACGACTTGAGTGGGGGTGGCACCTACTCGCCGCCGTTCCCCCCTCGCCCTGGCCGTCCTTAACGCCGGCTCGTCGGGGTCAAGCGGCGAGCGAAGCGAGATCGCGCCAGCGACGCCGATCAGGCGCCCTTGATGCCGGCGGGCCGGCGTTGAACGATCACCGGACGTGTGAGGGGACGGCCTTCGTGGAGCGCTGATGCCAAGCCGGCTCGTGGGTGAGGCGCGGTGCTGCCCTGATCGCCGGCCGGCGGCCGTAAGCGGAGCGGCAGGCCGTCCGGCCTGGCGGCGGCGCGAAGCGCCGCCCTTGATTCCATAGAGCCAAGTTCAGCAAGCAACGACAACCCCGCGTTGTCGTCCCGTAGATGCTTGACACTCCTGTGTCACCTGATGCTTGACGCAGTCCCCTGCGGCGTAAGCGTGCGTTTGCACCGCTGCTGACGCTGCCGTGTGTCGATCTAGCTTCGGAGTGACGCCGGGTAGATCACAGGTGACTGGAGGCTGAGAAAGAGGCTCTGATGACATCGTGGTGAGTCGACTGCTGGTCAATCTTGACGGGCGTGGTTGGTATGCGCTGCGCTTACTTGCGCCGTCGGGAGCCTCGCTGCCTGCCGGCGCCAGCCGGTCGCCTTCGAGAGTCAGGCCTACATGGCGGCATCCCAGTCCTTCTCCGGCTGTTAACCGTCGATGATTGATCACGCCACCAAAGGTAGAGCCAACGTCTACAGTCCCACCTCTGTAGCGGTGGCGACGTCGCCGGTAAGGCCGGGAAGCTCAAGATGTACCGGGAAATCGCCAGTGCTTCTGTAGACTCTTCGCCGTGTGGCGGACTGTGGTAACAACCCTGAACGCGGTGCTGTTGGCTGTGTTTGTCAATCTTGCAACGAACGGGTGGAATCCATGGATTGTGGCCTGCGTAGTTGTGCTTGTGGTTGTTTCGATTGTCATCGAGATGCGGAGGGGCAGGACCACAGTGCCCGCATCCGTCGACGCGACCCTAGGTACGGCTGTTACCGACCTTGCGAGGGCAGTCGCTGAGCAGTGGCAGATCGAGGCGGAGGCTCGGCGTGTTCATGATCCGCGGCCGCTGAACGTGTCATGGCACGCGGTATTCGGAAAGCGGGTCGATCATTCGCGCAATATCCGCAGCGACGATGCGGCTGCCGGTGGAATCGCGTTGACGGGCACACCTAACCGCATCTATGACGTATTCGAGCGGTTACCCGCGGGACGCCTGGTGATTCTGGGGCCGGCCGGATCGGGAAAGACGATTCTGATGATGCAATTCGTCCTCGATTTTCTCAAGTCCCGCCGCGACGAGGATCGGGTGCCAGTGATGTTCAGTATGCGCAGCTGGGACCCGGAGATTCCGCTTCGGACCTGGCTGGCGAATCAGCTGATCCGCGACTATCCGGGTCTAGCCGCGCCGGGTCCCGGTGGAGCAAACCTGGCGGCCGCGCTAGTGGCCGGTGACCGGATCCTGCCCATTCTCGACGGCTTCGACGAGATCGGCAGTGGACTACACCGGGCCGTGCTCGAGGCACTGAATGCGACGACGATGCCACTGCTGTTGACCAGCCGCCCCCCGGAGTACAACGATGCGGTCGACGGCACACGCGTCCTGGGAAAGGCAGCGGTAGTGGAGCTCGACGAGCTACGGTTCGACGACGTGACTGACTATTTGACGCGGAGCAGTACCACAACCACGTGGGTGCCTGTCCTGCGGCGCATCACGACAACCGATCCGCTGGTGGCAGTACTGACAAACCCCCTGATGATCATGCTGGCTCGCACCATCTACAGCGACACGCCAGATCAACAGCCGGACGAACTGCTCGACCGGGATCGCTTCGACACGAAGAAGAAGATTGAGCAGCATCTGCTGGAGGCCTACCTGTCCGCGGTGTATCGACCCGTCGTGGGGCGGCGAAACTGGCGAAGCGAACGTGCAGAGCGCTGGCTGTGGCATCTGGCGCGCATGAACACGTCAAACCTGGCGTGGTGGCAGCTGGGCAGGACAGCGGCCCGGTCGACCCGGAGCCTTCTGGTCGGGTCGGTGGTCGCGATCTCGTGCGGTCTGACTGTGTGGTCCCAGACGAATCTCGAACTCGGGATTGCCTCCGGTGTGGCGATTGCTGTCTCAATAGGGGTGGTCACTGGCGTGCGTCTTCGGGCATCAGCCCGGTATCTGGCCGGCATAGCCGGTGGGACCTTGTTCGGGGCAATCATCGGCGTGTTGCACGGCGCGGGGCTTGAATACTGGCTTCCGGCTGGTTTTCTTATCGGGCTTGTATTGGGCATCCCGGTCAGTCTCTCCGGCGGCGTGGAGCCTGGCCCGGCGCGTGTACGCCAGCCGATTCGAAGGCCCGCGTCGCGGACGACGAGTCAGATCAGGACGGTGTCCATGATTACCGCCGGTTTGACGATCGGAATTATACTTGCAAAATGGGGCGATGGTGACTCAGAGCTCATTCCCGGTCTAATTGGCGTCGCTTTTGTTTGCGGGTTCATCGGGATCGTAGTGTGTAGCATAAGCAATATCTTTGAGCCTGTAACCGAAAAGGACATCAAGGGCGAGGTTCTTCGTAGATGGCGCGAGAGTCCGATTATTGCCTTGTTTGCTGGAGGGGGCGCAGTAGCACTTGTGTTCTCCCTGTCCATCGAGCGAATGACGACCGGCGCCTTTGTTGGGTACTTTATCTTCGGCAGCGTGCTTGCGCTCGTGCTACGGTTCGTCGTTCGGTTCGTTCGCGGCTTCGAAGCGCCCATCGACATCGGTGTGGTGGTCAGTCCAAAGCTCCTGCTGGCGGCGGATCGCCGCAACGCCGTATTTCAGTCGCTCGTACTCGGACTGGTGGGCGCGTTGTTGATCGGGCCGGTCGTGGGCTTTGGGTCCGGTCTTGCCACCGCAGGGCTCCGGGCGGCACTGGTGGCCGGTCTTCTGTTCGGGGTCATTAGGCTGTCCGGCAGCGCATGGGGTCGATGGCTTCTCATCGCGCGGGTGTGGCTGCCACTAACGGCCCGGCTGCCCTGGGCTTTGCCGACCTTTCTTGAGGAAGCCCATTATCGCGGCGTCTTCCGACAGGTAGGCGCCGTATACGAGTTCCGCCACGACCGGCTGCGAGAGTATCTGGTTGATCAGCGTCCGAATGCGAACGGAACGCCGAGTCGACCCGTCGTCCATAGTGAGTCGGCGGTGTCGCGTCCGTGACCACGCCTTGGGACGCAGCCAGGACCGCATCATACATGCACCGTCTGCACGACGCTGTCGAAATCAATTTCGCGACTCCCTCCGACGTTGAGCAAGTAGGCCGGGGAACTCGGGTTGAAGCACACAGAACTCGTTTCTCCATGGGTCGCGCATTACCCAGAAGTCAAAGCCCCGTTCGTTTTGGTGATCCCAACGGATTGCGCCGAGTGCTTCAAGGCGGCGTACTTCGGCCTCAACATCGTCGGTTTCGAGGTCGAGGTGCATGCGCTCCTTGGCGGTCTTGGGGTCGTTGGTGAGTTGGAGTAGAACGCGTATTTCGGAGTCGGGGAGGCGTAGGCGGCGGTAGACCTTGCTGCTGTCTGGGTTGATGGGTTCTTCTGTGGCGTCGAGGGCGGCGGACCAGAAGGCAACGCCCTGGTCGAGGTCGGCGACGTCGATGACGAAGTGGGCTACTCGGCTGACGTGTGGGCTCACGACTTGCCAGTGTCTACGAGGTGTTGAACGACCTTGTGGGCTAGGTCCTCGGTGCGGGCGATGACGCCCCAGCCGGTGACTACGAGGCCGTCGTAGCTCATGCCGGTCCAGCGGCCCCAGGCGTGTTCGCCGTGGGGGTGGAGGGCTAGGTACATGGTGCCCTTGGACCGTACGGCTCCCTCGGTTGATCGGTACCACCCCAGTAGGGCCTCGTTGTCCCAGATGCGTAGTTCGCCGTGCCAGCGGTAGCTGCCTTCGGCCGGTGCCCTGTCGGCGCTGAGGTGGAGTCGCTCTCCTTGTTGGTCGACTCTCAGTGCGTGGGTGTCGATGCGGGGTACGTCGTCCTTGGACGTCTGCCAGGCGCACCACCAGTCACCGGACAGGTCTAGTTCGTGGTTGACCACGTCACTTGTGCCGGTTTGCCGGGCCGGTGTCGAGGTGGCTGGTGACGGTGTTGGCGTGGAGACTGTGGTGCCGGGTTTCGGTACGACGTTGAGGCTTCCGCGGTAGGGCTGGAAGAGTTGTTCGACGCCCCAGTCGGGGAACATGGCTTCCAGTACGCGGCAGTGGTGGGAGTACGGGAGTTTGGTTAGTTCGCCGGAGAGCCAGCGGTAGAACTGGGCCTTGCTTGGGCTGGTGTTTGTCAATTCGCGGTCTATCTTCGCGGCGACCTTGTTGTACTCGCGCGCGAACGCGCTGTAGACCTGGAGATGGCGCTGCTTGAGGAGCACCTTCAACAAAAGTGCGGCCCCGGTCTCGTTGACCCCGTTGTCGCTGGTCACGAGACCAGAGTAGCACGAATACGAGACAAGTCGAGACTCGTTGGGTCCACTTGGGACGAGACGGGACCGTCATGGTGTCCGGACAAGACTCAAGATCGCCGATTGTGTACTCAGTCGCCCTGAACGGGGCGGCGCTACGAGAAGGGTACACATCGAAATGGCTATTCCTCGAGGACACCGATTCCCTATCGAATTCGCGGATGCTTTTCCGCAAGGACTCGTGTTGATGGGTGAGGTCGCGCCGGACACCGAGTACCAGTCACGGGAGGACAGGGCTTCGGGGCGGCCTGTGCGACAGCGGGTCGACGACCTGACCGGCAAGCGGCAGTGGAAGGCGACGGTCACCGACCCCAACGAGCCGAACGCCAAGCGGGCCTCGTTCGAGGTCACGTTCCTGACGGATGTGCAGCCGGTGCCTGCCACGGCCGAGGTGCGGCCGGTCGAGTTGGACGGCGTGACGGCTGAGCCGCGCGTCGCCGGTAACGGCGAGTTCAAGTACCAGTCGTACCTCTTCCGGGCCAACGGGTTCCGTGCTGCTGGTGCGGCGGGCGGCACGCGCAGGCCCCCTGAGTCCGGCAGCAAGGCCGCGTGAGGCACGAGATGAGTGCCGGGTGGGGCGAGACGGGAGCGCTGATCGAGTCGGCCATGTTCGGCGGTCGGTCGGCTTCCGTCCGCTCGGCTGCGGCCGGAAAGGCTGTGGTTGAGATGGTGCCGGACTACTTGATCGGCCATTGGGAGAGCGCCTACGACTCATACAGAGCCGCCTCTGAGATGGTCGATGTGTCGGTTCCCGGGGACAACGCGGCGGCGGAGCAGATGGCGAACGCATCTCACGCTGTTGCGGCGGCGTGGCGGGACATCGCTGTTGAGACGAGTCTGCCGTGGTGGTCTGCCGCTGCGGTGACTACCGCCGCGCAGGCGTTTGATCAGCAGGCGCAGGACTGGGCAGCACGTGTTAGGCACGGACGGCAGTACGCGGTCTCCGGTGATGGTCGGAGGCGGCGGCCGGCGTATCCGATCGCGGTGCGGGACGACCAGGCCGGTGGTGTTCCCGATGCGGGTTGATCAAACGCCGTCGACGTTGCAAGAGGCACACGAGCTGCTGTGGCGGGCACGCCCACGGGCGGATGCGGATCCGCAGGAATGGGCGGCGTTCCACCGGCACAGCGCGACGGTGTACGCAACCACAGCCAAGGTCGACCTGCGCCACCGCTACGAGGCAACCCAATGCGCCGGCCTGGAGATGCGCAAGGCACGCGACATCGAGCACCGACTCAACCTCGGCGGTGATGACGAATGAGTCCGCTTGCTCCTGACGAGTTCGACGGCGAGACGATCACCCGGGCGGTCGGTGAGGAGTTGCGGCGGGTACGTGAGGCACGCGGCATGTCGCGGTGTCAGCTCGTAGGCATGCTGCCGTCAGGGATCGGTGAGCGCACCCTGTTGTCCTACGAACACGGGGCCCGTCAGCTCACGGTGCTGCGGCTTGCCGAGCTGAGCTGGGCGCTGGGGGTCGATGCACCGACGGTGTTCGGACGTGGTCTGCAACGGGCGAAGCTCCTCGTCCAGAGCCTGACGCTCGCGGTTGACCTACACGCGCTGCTGGCTGACGAGCGGGTCACGTTCCGGCCCCTCGCGCAGTGGGCCAAGAACACGCTCAACGACCACCCAGACGGCGTCGTGGAGGTCCAGCCGGACGTGGTGCAAAACCTCGCCCGCTTCATCGGCTGCACACAGCAGGAACTCACCGATCACCTCGTGCGGTTCACCCCCGACATCGACAGTGGTGACCGGAGGCCCGCAGAGCGCACGTAACATGAAGTCTCAGTAGACGGTTCGCTCGGTTGTGGCTGCTCGACTAGGGCGAGTCGATCAAGGCCGTGGCCGAGTGGCTGGGACACGCCGATCCGTCGTTCACGCTCAAGATCTACACGCACCTGATGCCGAGCAGTGCCGACCGGACCAAGAGCGTGATCGGGAACCTGTACAGCCGGCGGCCTGAGAAGGCCTCGGACACGGCCCGGGTGATTGATAAGTCGAGTAGTGGCAGCTCAGAGGCACTTTGGGGACAGATCGACAAGATCTTCTGGGAGACCAAGCAGGCCTGAGGAAGACCACGCCGAAACGGCGCTGACCAGCGGAAAACCTCCGTCGGTCGGCGCCGTTTCTCGTTGTCGGGTGGGTTTGACAGGCCGATCTCGGTCGTCGGGGTCTGGAACGAGCACGGGGCCGGGTGGCAGGCGACAATCTGAGCCATGTCCGCGCACCTGTACCTGCTCCGCCACGGGGAGACCGAGTGGTCGCTCAGTGGGCAGCACACCGGCCGAACCGACATCCCGCTCACCCCCAACGGGGAGAAACGGGCCGCCGAGGCCGGGCGCATGCTCGCCGGTCTGCGGGGTGACAACCCGCTGGCCCTGGTGATGTCCTCGCCGCGGTCGCGGGCCGTGCGGACCGCCGAGCTGGCCGGGTTGACCGTCACCGAGGTGAGCGAGGACCTCGCCGAGTGGGACTACGGCGACTACGAGGGGCTGACCACGCCGCAGATCCGGGAGACCGTGCCCGGCTGGACGGTCTGGACGCACCCCTGCCCGAACGGCGAGACCGTCGACCAGGTCGGGGCGCGGGCCCAGCGCGTCCTGGCCCACGTGCGGGAGAAACTGCGCGACGGGGACGTCGTCCTGGTCGGGCACGGGCACTTCGGGCGCGTGCTCGTCGCCACCTGGCTCCAGCTGCCGCCGACCGAGGGTGTGCGGTTCGCGCTTGACGCGGCCGGCGTGTCCGAGTTGGGTGACGAGCGAGGCGTGCCGCAGATCCGCCGGCTGAACGTGCCTCCCCTGCCAGAGCGAGGATTCCCGCATGCATGAGATCCGCCGGGCTCGACCGTCCGATGTGGACGCGGTGGTCGAGCTGGTGCACGCGCTGGCCGCGCACGAGGGCGCGCCGGAGAAGTGCCATCTGACGCCGGAACAGCTGCACGAGGCCCTGTTCCGGCCAGCGCCGGCACTGTACGGGCACGTGGCCACTGTGGACGATCACGTCGTCGGATATGCCTTGTGGTTCCTGAACTTCTCGACCTGGCGCGGCACGCACGGGATCTACCTCGAGGACGTGTTCGTCCGTGCCGAGCACCGGGGATCCGGGCTGGGCAAGGCGTTGCTGTCCACCCTGGCCGCCGAGTGCGTCGCGCAGGGGTACACCCGGCTGGAGTGGGTGGTGCTGGAGTCGCTCGCGTCGACGATCGAGTTCTACAAGTCGATCGGCGCGGTGCCGATGGCGGAGTGGAAGCTCTTCCGGCTCACCGACGAGCCGTTGCGACGGCTGGGTTCCTAGCGAAGGGAAACGCCGCGCCCGCGGACGGACGCGGCGTTCCCGTGCCCCCGCAGGAGGGTCAGACGCCCGCGACCGAGGCGATCCAGTCCCGGTACACCGTCAGGTTGCCGTACGCCGTGAAGCTCTGCCGGTCGCTCGTCGACGCCACGCCCACCTGCACGTAGCTGCCGTCCGGTGCGGTCGAGAACATCGGGCCGCCCGAGTCGCCGCCGGCCGTGATGCCGTCCACGCGGTTGGCGCACACCGCCGTGCCGCCGCGGTAGTCCGAGCAGCTGATCGACGACACGCTCACGTTCGCGACCTTCAGGTACTGCGACTGGCACTCGATCTCCGGGCGGTCGGTGCACGTCGCGCCCCAGCCGTAGACCTGGACGGTGTTGCCGACCGACACCGCACCCGGGCTGCCGAGCGGCGAGTACGTCGCGCTCACCGCGTGGTCCAGTTCGACCAGCGCCAGGTCCGCGGTCGGGTGCGTGTGGATGGACACGCCGGTCGCCGACTCACCCTGGGTCTGGTCCAGGCTGCCGATGTGGAACGTGTACGTGCCGCTGCTGGCGACACAGTGCTGAGCGGTCAGGACCCAGGTCGGCGCGATGATCGTCGCCGAACAGTTCTCCTGGCCGTTGACGAACAACCGCGCCGCCCAGGGGGCGTTGGTGGCGTTGCTGCCGTCGATGATCGCCGGGCTGACCGTGCCCGGTCCGTCGGCACCGGCCTGCGGTGACATGAACACCGCCAGTGCCACACCCGCCAGAGCCGCCCCGACACGACTGAGACGCATTGCTGATCACCTCGATACCGCGACACATGGTCGCGGAGCAGGGTTAACAAGGACCTGTTCAGGGTCACTCGTTCGAGGGGATCCTCACTACCCGCCGTTAGTCTGGTTCCTTGTCCGAGCCCGTCCGGTCCATGACCCAGTCCCGGGCACGGGGGTTGAGCAGCAGGTACAGCACCGCCAGGCACGCGACGGCGACCGGGATGCCGTACTCCGGCCGGCCGGACGGCACGGTCGCGTACCCGGCGACGGCCAGCAGCAGGAGCTGGATGACCACCACGGGGCTGCGGGCGCCGCGCTTGCCGAGCACCAGGGCGATCCCGAACCCGATCACCGCGGCCGCCAGGATCGCGAAGAACGCGGCCTCGCCGTAGCGGTCACTCGGCCGAAGGACACCCGGCTGGACCAGCAGTGCGACCGCGAACGCCAGTCCGCCGAGCCCTTCCAGACCGACGATGCCGCCGGCCACGCGGACGGTCGTCGGGGCGCTCGGATCTCCTGGCACGTTGTGTGGCCTTCCCCGCGTGTACGGACAGACGGCCCGAATCGTAGCTACGCTGCCGTTGTGCGTGCTGTGCTGGTGGTGAACCCCAAGGCGACCGCGACGACCGCGGCCGGTCGGGACGTGCTGGCGCACGCGCTGGCCAGCGAGGTCAAGCTGGACATCGTCGAGACCGACTACCGCGGCCACGCGATGGCCGCGGCCGCGCAGGCCATGGTGGACGGTGCCGACCTGGTGGTCGCGCACGGCGGCGACGGCACGGTGAACGAGGTGGTCAACGGGCTGCTGGCGAGCGGCCCGAGCAGCTCGGTGCCGATGCTGGGGATCGTGCCGGGCGGGTCTGCGAACGTGTTCGCGCGGTCGCTGGGCCTGCCGCGGGACCCGGTCGAGGCGACGCACGAGCTGCTGCACGCCATCGTCGATGGTCGCCGGCGACGGGTCGGGCTCGGCCGCATCGAGCCGGACGCGCCGGGCGAGGCGCCGCGGTGGTTCACCTTCAGCGCGGGCGTCGGCTGGGACGCGGACGTGGTGGCCGAAGTGGACCGCAGGCGGGGGAAGAAGGCGAGCCCCGTGCTGTACATGCGGGTCGCGCTGACCCAGTACCTGAGACCGGCGCACGGGCAGCCACGGTTGAAGGTTGAAATTCCTGGCGAGGAAGCGGTGTCCGGCCTGCGGCTCGTGTTCGTGTCCAACACGGACCCGTGGACCTACATCGGTGCCCGAGCGGTCCACCTCAACCGGGGCACGGGGCTTGATCGCGGGCTCGGCGTGTTCGCCTTGCGTAGCCTGGCTTTACCGACCGTGATCCGGCACCTCCGTCAGGCGATCAGTCGAAAGGGTGAGACGCGTGGGCGGAAACTGCTCCGCCACGACGACGTCCCCGCACTGCGCATAACGAGCGAGACCCCGGTCCGAGTTCAATGCGACGGCGACCTCATAGGGTCCCGGACCTGGGTGGAAATTTCGGCCGTGAGGCATGCGCTCACCGTTGTCGGGTAGCCCTACTTCTTGACCAGGAGTAAGCGACCGACGGTAGTGGCCGACGAGACGTACCTGTGATCTAATTGTGACTCTGCGCAGCTGCAAGCCTCTGACGTCGAGCTTTCGGGTGAGTTCACGCACTCGCTGATGAAGAGGTCTTGACATATGGCTGGTTCGTGAAAGCATTCACAAGCACCCCAACGACCGGTTGACGACAAGAGGCGCACCGGAACGCGCCCGAGCGAGGAGCAAGTAGAAATGGACTGGCGCCACAACGCGGCCTGCCGTGACGAGGACCCCGAGCTGTTCTTCCCCGTGGGAACCAGCGGTCCTGCCATTCTGCAGGTTGCCCAGGCGAAGGCCGTTTGTCACCGCTGCACCGTCGCTTCCGACTGCCTGACCTGGGCGCTCCAGAGCGGTCAGGATGCGGGCGTCTGGGGCGGGATGAGTGAGGACGAGCGCCGCGCGCTCAAGCGCCGCAACGCGCGTGTCCGCACCCGCAGCAACATCTGACGAGCGAAGCAAAAGCCGTCAAGGCCCGGTACCGAGACAGGTACCGGGCCTTCGTGTTTCTCCGGCACGAAGTTGAACGGCAGATGAACGAAGTCCGTTGACACCAAGGGAAGTAGCGTCACACCGCGCCCGAGCCGCGGGCTGCCGACCGGTGTTCTGGTGCCAGCGAAGGGGGTCGAGTGGCACCCGACGGCACGAGCGACCGCTCACCGACGCTGGGCCGCCGCTCACCGGAGTCAAGATCGCGCCGAGGAGCGCTAATCAACCGCTGGCCGACGCACAAAAGCCATTCATCGAACTTCGAAGGTCAACTAGGCGGAATTGAGTGGGGTACGACTAAAGCAGGAATGCCACTCAACGAGGCCGAAACGCCATTGAACGATGTCGCGACTCGCGATCCCAAGCCACTCAATCCCAGAGCCCCGCTAATCACTTCGAACAGGCCCGGCCGGCTGCCACGAACCGCCTGTCTTAGATCACGACCGGGCGTCCGCGACCGTCAAGCCCCTCGAGCGCTTCCTGACGATCACTCACGTTCCGGACGCACCTTCCACGGCCGGCTGATGGAGCTGGAGGCACGTCGGGGGCTGGCTGATGTTGTCCGGTGTGGTGCGACTGGCAGCGGTTTCGAGTCGAGGCCGACGAAAACCGCTGGTCAGGGGAGGTTTGTGAATAACTTTCGCGAGCGAGTTGTGCTTTCGCGTCAGCGGCGGTGGGACAGGGGGACGCGGAGTTGGGCTTCGGTGCCGCCTCGTTCCCTGCGGCGTAGGGACAGGGAGCCGCGTAGTTCCGAGTCCACCAGGGTGCGGACGATCTGTAGGCCCAGGCCGTTCGAGCGTTCGAGGGAGAAGCCACGTGGGAGGCCTCGGCCGTCGTCGGTCACCGAGACGTCCAGCCAGCGGGCGGAGCGTTCCGCGGACACGATGACCTCGCCGCTCGCGCCCGGTGGGTACGCGTGTTCCACGGCGTTCTGCACCAGCTCGGTCAGCACCATCACCAGCGGGGTCGCCACCTCCGCGGCCACCACGCCGAACTGGCCCGTGCGGCGGACGCGGACGTGGTTCTCCGCCACCGCCACGTCGCCCACGACGGGGATCACCTTGTCCACCAACGAGTTCAGGTCCACCCGCTCGTCCACCGACGTCGAGAGCGCCTCGTGCACCGCCGCGATCGCGGCTACCCGGCGGACCGACTCGCCCAGTGCGGTGCGGGCCTCCGCGCTCGCCGTGCGACGGGACTGCAGCCGCAGCAGCGCCGCCACGGTCTGGAGGTTGTTCTTCACCCGGTGGTGGATCTCGCGGATTGTCGCGTCCTTCGACATCAACGCGCGGTCACGGCGCCGGACCTCCGTCACGTCACGTACGAGGACCAGCGCGCCCGCCGCCTTCCCACCGGGGCGCAGCGGCAGGGCGCGGAACAGGACCGCCGCGCCGCGGCCCGACTCGGCCTCCGCGCGCATCGACGGTTGGCCGTCGAGCGCCGCCAGGATGCGTTGGGCGATCTCCGTCGCGTCGAACGGGTCCGCGATCAGGCCGCGGGTCAGCGGGGCCAGGCGCACGCCGACGAGCTCCGCGGGGTGCCCCATCCGGTGGTAAGCCGACTGGGCGTTGGGGGACGCGAACACCACCGCGCCTGTCGGGTCGAGGCGGATCAGGCCGTCACCCACGCGGGGCGAGGTGTGCACGTCCGGAGACGGCTCGGTCGTCGGGAAGCTACCGTCGGCGATCATCTGGCAGAGGTCCGCGGCGATGCCGAGGTACGCGATCTCCAGCGACGACGGCACGCGGGGCACCGCCAGGTCCGTCTCCCGGGACAGCACCGCGATGACCCGGTCGTCATAGGTCACGGGGATCGTCTCGCGGCGGACCGGAACGCCCAGGTACCAGGACGGGTCCTCCTCGCGGCACACCCGGCCCTCGATTATCGCCCTGCGTAGCTGCGGGTGCTCGTCGACACCCACCCGGGTACCGACCACGTCCTCCGGATGGGCGGTCGGGGCGGTGGTCGCGCGGGCCTGCGCCACGCACAGGTACTCGTCGAGCGACGGTCCCTCGCCGACGGGCACCCACATGAGCAGGTCGGCGAACGAGAGATCCGACAGCAGCTGCCACTCCGCGACCACCATCTGCAGGTGGTCCACCTCGCCGCCGGACAGTTTGGTGTGCTCCGCGAGCAGATCCGAGAGGGTGGACAAGGGCTATTCGAGCCCGCCAGGCACGCCGCCCTGCTCGACGACGGTCTTCCTGATCTGGTCTCGAAGCCGCTGCTTGAAGGCCTCGGGGGCGTGCTCACCGCCGCACTTGCGCGCGAGCAGCACCTTCAGGTGCTCCTCGATGCCGTACTGCTCGAGGCACGGGCTGCACTCGTCGAGGTGCTGCTCCAGGAGTCTGCGGCGCTTCTCGTCGCATTCGTGGTCGAGGAAGAGCCACACCTCGGACAGCACCTCCGAGCAGTCGGTCTCGTGCGAATCGCCGCAGCTCATGATCCGGTCACCTCACGGTCCGCCGACCGCAGGAAACCGCGGTCATGTGCGACCCCTGCCAGCAGGTCGCGGAGCTGCCGCCGGCCACGGTGCAGTCGAGACATCACCGTGCCGATCGGCGTGTGCATTATCTCCGCGATCTCCTTGTAAGCGAAGCCCTCGACGTCCGCGAGGTAGACGGCCAGCCGGAACTCCTCCGGCAGCTGCTGCAACGCCTCTTTGACGTCGTTGTCGGGCAGCCGGTCCATGGCCTCGATCTCGGCGGAGCGCAGCCCGGTCGACGAGTGCGACTCGGCCTGCGCGAGCTGCCAGTCGGTGATCTCCTCGGTCGGCGACTGCTGAGGCTGCCGCTGCCTCTTCCGGTACCCGTTGATGTAGGTGTTGGTGAGGATGCGGTACAGCCACGCCTTGAGGTTCGTGCCCGCCGAGAACGACGAGAACGCGGCGTACGCCTTGAGGTAGGTCTCCTGGACCAGGTCCTCCGCGTCGGCCGGGTTGCGGGTCATCCGCAGCGCGGCGGAGTACAGCTGGTCGAGCATCGGCATGGCGTCGCGTTCGAAGCGCTCCGCCCGCTCCTGCTCGGTCTCAGCCTGGGGGGTTGGCTGGGTTTCGGTGCTCGGCACCGTGCTCCCTTCCAGTAGGAACTGTCCCATCTTCTGGATCGAATGGGACCCCTGTGAGGATACGCGGCGGGTCTGGGTCAGCACGTACCCGTCAACGCTGGGTTCCCCCTGGTCATTCCCTCAATCAAGGGGTCGCAGGATCCGGTCCAGCCATTCCTCCACGGCCCGGAAAACGCCGGTCACGTCCTTTTTCAACGAGTGGTCACCAGGCAGGACGACGATCTCGCGGTGGTGCGCCGGCCCCGGCATGCCGAACGGGTCGGACTCGCCCTGGACCACCAGGGTGGGCACCGTCACGGCGTCCAGCTCCGGCATGCGGGTCTTGTCCGGCCTGCCCGGCGGGTGCACCGGGAACGCGAGGCACAGCACGGCCACGGCCTGACCGTCCGCGGCCGTCCGGCAGGCCACCCGAGCACCTGACGACCTGCCGCCGAACACCAGCGGCGCGTCGCGGAACCACTCCGCCGACAGCTCCTCCGCGACCGCCAGCCACGCGGCGTCCAGCTGTGTGGCGGGTGCGGGCGCGCGCCGGCCGGCGACCCGGTACGGCTGCTCCACCAGCGCGACGTGCACGCCGGCCGTCGCCGCGGCCCGGGTCGCGGCGACCAGGTCGGGCGCGCCGACCCCGCCGCCGGCGCCGTGTCCGAGCAGCAGCCCGGCCCGGCCCTCCGGGGCGCAGTGCAGCTCCGCGCGGGCCGGGCCGTGCGGGGTGTCGATCGTCAGCGTCGTCATGTGGTTCTCATGGGCTCGTCATTCGTCGAACAGGGTGAGATCCGCCTTGTCCTCCTCGCGCTCCAGCAGCTCGGGGCCGTTGTTGCGGACATTGTTGACCTTGGTGGACACCGGGCGCAGCTCGAGCGAGGAGACCAGCTCGGGCGACGGCGGTGTCGCGAGTAACTCCGTGACGTCCTCGATGTCCGGGTCGAGCCAGGCCTCCCACAGGTCGGGCGTCAGGAGCTTCGGCATCCGGTCGTGGATCTCGCTCAGCTGCCCGACGGCGTCGGTGGTCAGCACGGCGGCGCTCACCACCCGCGGCGCGTCCTCGTGGGCCGGGTCGCGCCAGACCGTCCACAGACCCGCCATGGCGATGCTGTGCCCGTCCGGCCTGGTCATGAAGAACGGCTGCTTGACCTTGCCGTCCCGCTTCCACTCGTACCAGCCGTCGGCCGGCACGAGGCAGCGGCGCTTGGCCACCGACGTGCGGAACGCCGAGGTGGTGGCGGCCGTCTCGGCCCGCGCGTTGATCATCCGGGCACCGATCGACATGTTCTTGGCCCATGACGGGATCAGGCCCCAGCGCATGACCCGCAGGCTGCGCACGGTCGTCGACGGGTCCGGCTCGCCCTCGTCGTCGCGAGGGTGGCGCTGCACGACCGCCACCACGTCCTTGGTCGGCGCGACGTTGTAGTCCGTAGCCGGGGCGTGGTCCTCCGTGGCGTCGAGCGCGTCGAACTCGGCCGCCAGCGCGGCCGGGTCCTTGGTGGCGGCATACCTTCCGCACACGTCAATCACCTCCTGCCGGCATCGTGTCATTCCCCACCGACAGTCTGCACCGCGCGAGCCCGGGTGCGGGATCATCGTCCTATGAACCTGCCCTGGGCCGCGCCGTTCGCCACCGGGCCCGTCCACGCGACCGTGGCCGTGCCGGGCTCGAAGTCGATCACCAACCGCGCGTTGCTGCTCGCCGCGCTGAGCGAGCGGGGCGGCACGTTGACCGGCGCGTTGCGCAGCCGCGACAGCCGCCTGATGATCGACGCCCTGCGGGCACTCGGCGTGCCCGTCGACGACGCCGGGGACCAGGTCGTCGTCGGTGCGCACCAGGGGTTGCGCGGGCCGGCACGGGTCGACTGCGGGCTCGCGGGCACGGTCATGCGGTTCGTGCCGCCCGCCGCGGCCATCGCCGACGGGGACGTGCACTTCGACGGCGACCCGCGCGCCCGCGAGCGGCCCATGAGCACCGTGCTGGACGCGTTGCGGGCGCTGGGTGCGGCCGTCGACGGCGACACCCTGCCGTTCACCCTGCGCGGCAAGGGCGGCCTGCCCGGCGGCACGGTCACCATCGACGCGTCGGCGTCGTCACAGTTCGTCTCGGGTTTGCTGCTGGCGGGCGCGCGGTACGACGCGGGGGTGACCGTGCACCACGACGGCAAGCCGGTCCCCTCGCTGCCGCACATCGAGATGACCGTGGCGATGCTGCGTCAGGGGGGCGTGACCGTCGACGACACCGAGACCAACACGTGGCGTGTCGAACCCGGCCCGATCGGGTCACGCGACTGGGTGGTCGAGCCCGACCTTTCGAACGCGACGCCGTTCCTGGCGGCCGCGGCGGTCACGGGCGGTTCGGTGACCGTGCCCGGATGGCCTGAGAAGACCGACCAACCCGGTGATGTTTTCGGGGAGATCGCCGCACGGATGGGGTGCGCGGTCGAACGCGACGAGCGCGGGCTGACCGTGACCGGTCCGGAGCGGTTGTCGGGCATCGACGTCGACCTGCACGACGTCGGCGAGCTGACGCCGACCGTCGCCGCGCTGGCCGTGCTCGCGGACTCACCGAGCGTGCTGCGGGGCATCGCGCACCTGCGCGGTCACGAGACCGACCGGCTGGCCGCGCTGGTCGCCGAGATCACCGGTCTCGGCGGTGACGCGAACGAGACCGAGGACGGGCTGGCGATCAGGCCGCGTGAGCTGGGCCCGGGCCTGTGGCGGACCTACGAGGACCACCGGATGGCCACCGCGGGCGCGGTGGTGGGGCTGAAGGTGCCGGGGGTCGAGGTCGAGGACATCGGCACGACCTCGAAGACCCTGCCGGACTTCCCCGCGATGTGGACCCGCATGCTGGGCGGGGTGCAAGGGTGACGGGGCGCGGCCGGAAGTCGGACTGGAAGCGCCTGGACGAGTCGGACGTCCGGGTGCGACCGGGGAAGGGGACCCGGCCGCGCAGCAAGCTCAGGCCAGAGCACGCCGACGCACGCGCGGCCATGGTCACCGGCGTCGACCGCGGCCGGTGGACCTGCGCGCTGGACAGCAGGGCGGACCACCAGGTGGTCGCGATGCGTGCTCGTGAGCTGGGCCGTACCCCGATCGTTGTCGGCGACCTGGTCGATCTCGTGGGTGACACCTCCGGCCGCCCGGACACGCTGGCACGGGTGGTGCGGGTGGCCGACCGGTCGAGCGTCCTGCGCCGCACCGCCGACGACAACGACCCGTACGAGCGGGTGGTGGTGGCGAACGCGCAGCAGCTGCTGATCGTGTGCTCGCTGGCCGACCCCCCGCCCCGCACGGGTTTCATCGACCGTTGCCTGGTCGCCGCGTACGCCGGCGGGCTGAAGCCGGTGCTGTGCCTGACGAAGTCGGACCTCGCGTCGCCGGACCAGGTGATCACGGCGTACGCGGACCTGGACCTGCCCATGCTGGTCACGCGCAGTGACCGCGAGCCGGACGAGGTGCGCGAACGGTTGACGAACCAGGTGTCCGCGCTGGTCGGCCACTCCGGGGTCGGCAAGTCGACGCTGGTGAACAAGCTGGTGCCGGACGCGTTCCGCGCGGTGAGCGCCGTGAGCGCGGTCGGCAAGGGGCGGCACACGTCAACCGCGGCGGTCGCGTTGCCGTTGCCGGCCGGCGGCTGGGTGGTGGACACGCCGGGCATCCGGTCGTTCGGGCTGGCGCACATCGAGCCGGACGACATCGTGGCGGCGTTCCCCGAGTTCCTCGAGCCGGCGGAGGAGTGCCCGCCGAACTGCGGCCACCTCGGGCCGCCGGAGGACCCGGACTGCATGTTGGACGTGGTCACCGCGGAGGGCCAGGCGACGCCGGGTCGCCTGGAGTCGCTGCGCCGACTCCTCGCATCGCGGGCACGGCTGGACGAATACGCCGACTGATAGCAGAACGGGCGACCACACGATCGGGGTTACTCCCATCGGGCTACCCTGTGCGCACCCACGACTGAGGGAGTAATGGCTATGCGCAAGGCAGGCATTGTCCTGTCCGCGTTCGCCTTGGCGGTAACGCTGGGGGCGTGCGGCGGCAACGACAACGGCGGCAGCTCGACCAAGACGACCGGCGGCAACGAGCCGGCAGCGGCGATGAACCTCGTCGACCTGGCGAAGTCACTCGGTGAGAAGACCGAGAAGGCCAGCACCGCGCACATGAAGCTGACCGCGGACGCGGCGGGTGTGTCGATGAACGGCGAGGGCGACCTGAAGTTCGGGGCCTCCGACGCCGCGATCTCGATGGACCTGACCACCTCCGAGGGCTCGATCTCGATGATCCTGCTGGACAGCGTGCTGTACATGAAGCTGCCGCAGGAGCTGACGCCCGGCAAGCCGTGGATCAAGATCGACTCCAGCTCGAACAGCGCCATGGCGAAGGCGCTCGGCTCGATGAACGAGCAGCTGAGCAAGAGCGTCGACCCGCGCGCGACGCTGCAGCAGTTCCAGAAGGCCGGCGAGATCACCGACTCCAACGAGGAGGAGATCGACGGCAAGAAGGTCACGCACTACAAGATCAACGTCGACGTGCAGAAGATGGTCGACCAGCAGACCGACCCGACGGCCAAGGCGGAGATGCAGAAGGCCATCGACGCGGGCATGAAGAACATGCCGGTGGAGGTCTGGATCGACAAGGAGGGCCTGCCGGCCCGCTTCGCGATCGAGATGGCATCCCCCAACGGCAGCGGCGGCACCGCGAAGGTCAAGATGCAGGCCGACTACACGGACTGGGGCAAGCCGGTAGACATCGCCGCCCCACCCGCTGACCAGATTGGCGAACTGCCTGCCTGACAGGGCCTGGCTTCTCGCCCGATCGACCCCCGCCAGTGGCTTGGGCGGGGGTCGATTCGCGTCCAGGGATCGCACGAGAGTCCCATCCTTTCGCCGACCGGACGGGCGAACTGCCTGTCTGAGAACGCTTGCCGCTTGCCGACCGACCGCGCCATTGGCCCGGCGAGGGCCGCTTCGCGGTTCGCGGTTCGCGGTTCGCGGTTCGCGGTTCGCGGTTCGCGCGAGAGTCCCATTCGCTCGCACTGATCGGCTGAAAGTTGTCCACAGGCCTCGCTGACCAGGGATTTTGTCGGCGGCAGCCGGTAGAATGGGACCGGGGCCGGCCCCCGGGATGGGTGGGGGCTGTTCGCAACCATCTGGGCGCGCGTTGATCAAGAAACAGGTCTCGGCCGGGAGGACGCCACGGCATCTGGGTCACGAAAGCCAGCCCGGCGCGGTGCCAAGGAGAGGTGGGCGGGACACCTACGTTTCACGCGCACCATCGAACCCGCCGGTCCCCGGCACACGCATCATCGACCACCGACCACCGCGAACGGCACCGTCGCAGCGCACAAGTTCGGCGACCCAACGACCCCTCGGCGGTGACCGGACCGGCATCTGAACATCGCCGGAGACAACGCCGCCCCCTCCCGAACAAACCCGTCAGGAGAGGGCGGCACCGTCCTCACTTCAGGGTGTACGCGCGGATGATCGTCACCTTCTCGGAGTTGCCGTTCCGGTCAGCGACGCTTGCTCGCAGTGACACGAAGCCCGCGCCGCGCGGGTGGTTGACCGTCGTCTTCCAGTGGCCGTGGTGGCCCGTTACGACTGTGCCGTGCCACGTCTTGCCGTCGTCGAAGGAGATCTCCACCGACGGGGTGCCTACATCACCCAGTGCTGCGAG